>NZ_MKJY01000587.1 GCF_001942465.1 Actinomadura sp. CNU-125 | reverse complement strand
GCGAGCAGGCGCCGCCGGCGGCGGACGTCGACGGCGAACGCGGGGCCCACCAGCAGGACGACCTCAAGGACGATCATCGCGACGGCCAGCGCGGCGATCGTGATCGTGGCGGGGTCGTCCAGGTTGCGGTCGATCGACACGCCGGGCGGCAGCGCCGACGCGGGCGGCGGGTCCTCCACCACCGCGCGGGACAGCACCGTGATGCCGTCCCGGTTGAACCCGGTGACGTCCTTCCAGGTGACCGGACGGCCGGTGTCGATCAGCCATTCCTTCCCCGCGTCCGGGGCGGCGCCCGGCAGCGCGAGCGCGACGCGGCGGCCGGGCGACCGGGGGTCGCGCACATGCCCGACGACGCGTTTCGTCGTGCCGTCGCGGTCGGTCTGGACGGTCGAGCCGAGCGGGAAGCGGCCCGCGAGTTCGGCGGCCAGGGCGATCTCGTCCGCCGCGGCGGGCGCCCGTCCCGCGGTGACGTCGAGGATCCCGCGCGCCAGGGGGTCGCGCAGGTCGACCTGGACGAGGTCGGCCCACAGGTAACCGCGCGGTGTGCGGAGCCAGGTCATCGAGGCGGCGTCGATCGGCAGGACGCGCGCGTCCGGGCCGTAGGCGGCGGCGACCCGCCGCGTGATCTCCGCCGTCGTCCAGTTCGCGTCGCCGGCGGGATCGGTCTCGCCGTCCGGCGCGACGAAATCGGGACGGACGGGATTCTGCCGCAACGGCGCGTGCGTGGCGCCGGTCAGCCGCGCGTCGGCCGTGCCGAGTTCGTATGGCAGGGCCTCGCGCGAGACCAGGCCGAGGTCTGCCAGACCACGCCGAGCGCCACGATGGCCGCGACGGGCAGGCCGATCATGCAGAGGACGAAGGCGGTGCGCCCCTTGGCGCGCAGCGCGTCCCGCCGCGCGATGCGCAGCGCGGCTCCGGCGGAGGTCACGGCACCTCCCGCAGCAGGGTCTCGGGGCCGACGCGGGGCGGCGTGGCGTCGACGACGCGGCCGTCTCGCAGGAACACCACCCGGTCGGCCCAGGCGGCGTGGCGGGACTCGTGGGTGACCATCAGGCACGCGGCGCCCGCGTCGCAGCGCTGCCGCAGGACGCGCATGACGTCGTCGCCGGTGCGGCTGTCGAGCGCGCCGGTCGGCTCGTCGGCCAGGACGAGCCGCCGGTCGCCGACGAGCGCGCGGGCGATCGCGATCCGCTGCCGCTGGCCGCCGGACATCTCGTCGGGGTACCGGTCGGCGAGGTCGGCGGCACCGACGTCGCCGAGGGCGGCCCGGGCCTCCGCGCGGGCCCTGCGGGCGCGGACGCCGTCCAGCTCGCGGGGCAGCATGACGTTCTCGGCGGCGGTGAGGCTCGGGATGAGGTTGAGGTTCTGGAAGACGTAGCCGATGCCGCGTCGGCGCAGCGCCGACCGTCCGGACGCCTTCAGCCGGGCGAGGTCCGCCCCCGCGACGAGGACCTCCCCGGCCGTCGGCGAGTCGAGCCCGCCCGCGAGCGTGAGCAGGGTCGTTTTGCCGGATCCGGACGGGCCCATGACCGCCACGAACTCGCCCTCGGCGACGTCCAGGTCGACCTCGGTCAGCGCGTGGACGAGCGCGGCGCCCGTCCCGTGGTCCCGGGAGACCCCCCGCAGCGAGAGGACGCTCATCGGCGCGTCTCCTTCGGGACGGACGGGTCGGCGGCGGGCGCGCCCGGCGCGGGCGGGACGCCCGGGACCTGCGGGACGGCACGGGCGACGTAGGTTTCGCAGTGGTCGAGCCACCGGACCTCCGCCTCGGCCTGGAAGATCATGGATTCGAGGACCAGCCGCCAGGCGTGGTCGCTCTGGCCGGGTTCCTCGGCGGCCGGGGCGGCCTTGAGACGGGTGAGGTCCTGCAGCGAGCGCAGCGTCGCGGTGCGCTGCGCCTGCACGACGGCCCGGACGTCGACGCCGGGCGCGGTGACGGCCATCGCGAGCTTGATCGCCAGCTCGTCGCGGGGCCGGTCGGCGCGGGCGACGGGGGTGGCGAACCAGCGGCGCACCTCGTCCCCGCCCGCCGGGGTGATCCGGTAGACGAACCGGCCCTCGTCGTCGGCGCCGACGCGGACGACCAGTTCGTCCCGTTCGAGGCGGGAGAGCGTGGAGTACACCTGCCCGATGTTGAGGGGCCAGGTGGCGCCGGTGGAGGACTCGAACTCGGTCCTGAGCTGGTAGCCGTAGCGGGGCCCCTGGGACAGCAGCGCCAGGAGGCCGTGACGGATCGACATGCCTACGAAGTATGCATACCGAGTATGCCCACGGCAATACCGAGTATGCATCTCGAAAGACAGGGTCCTGAAACTTTTACTGCACGAGACCGAACGGTGACTTAACGTGACCATCGTTCCCGGCGATCAGGAGAGGGCCCGTGACGTCCGACAGCATCAGCGTCCCGACCGATGTCTCGATCAGCGTCCTGCGCGATGTCCTGCGCGTGTACGACCACCGCTTCCTGGAGCTCGACTCCCTGCAGCGGGAACGCCTCGTCGACGGAACCCGCCGGCTCATCGGCGCGGAAGGGCTGAGCGACGTCGTCCGCGCGGCGCTGCCCGCGTCGGCGCGGCTGCGGGCGTTCTGCATCCAGCACGACCTGCTCGACGAGCTGGAACGGCTGATCCGCGACGAGGTGGAGGGCGGCCCGGCGGGCGCGGTGGTGGTCGGCGGGCGGATCTACGCGATGTACCCGTTCCTGCGCGGTGTGCCCCGCCAGGACGTCGACATCACCGGCGAGGTCGGCGTCGAGCACCGGCTGGACGCCGTCGACCGGCCGGGCCGCCGGGTGCGGATCCGCGGCGCCGCGCGGCTGCAGCGCGTCGCCACCGACCGCTCGGTCGCGGAGATCCTGCTGCGGGAACGCTCCACCGGCCGCGAGCACCGCCTCCCGACCGTTCCCCGGCCGGAGACCCCCGGCGGGTTCGAACTGCTCCTCGACCCGAACGACATCGAGCCCGGACGCTACGACGTGCGCGTCGCCGCGACGGCCCTCGGGGTACGGCGGGAGGCGCGCTTCGGGGCCGTGCGGGACGCGTCCGTCCGGACGGCACCGCAGCGGCGGGCGTCCGGGGCACGGGACGTGACCGTCTACTTCACCCGCGGCGGCTACCTCGCGCTGCTCGTCGGCCGCGACCAGGAGAACCTGTCGCCGGTCGCGCGGCTGGTGCGCCGCCTGCTCCGCTGACACCCGCCCCGGAACGGGCTGAGCCGACGCCACGTCCGGGCGTCGGCTCAGTCATCGCGACAAACCGACTCAGTCGTTGAGCCAGCTCATCATCGGGCGCAGCTCGGCGCCCGTCTTCTCGACCGGGTGCTCGGCCATCTTCTCGCGGTACTCGCTGAACTTCTTCTGGCCGCTCTCGAACTCGTCCACCAGTTCCTTGGCGTACTCGCCGGACTGGATCTCGCCGAGGATCTTCTTCATCGCGGCCTTGGTCTCCGGCGTGATCACGCGCGGGCCGCTGCGGTAGCCGCCGTACTCGGCGTTGTCGGACACCGACCAGTACATCTTGGAGATGCCGCCCTCGTACATGAGGTCGACGATCAGCTTCAGCTCGTGCAGCACCTCGAAGTAGGCGACCTCGGGCTGGTAGCCCGCCTCGGTCAGCACCTCGAAACCGGCCTTGACCAGCTCGGACGCGCCGCCGCACAGCACGGCCTGCTCGCCGAACAGGTCGGTCTCGGTCTCCTCGGTGAAGGTGGTCTTGATGCCGCCCGCGCGCAGGCCGCCGATGGCCTTGGCGTAGGCGAGGGCCAGCGGCCAGGCGTTGCCGGAGGCGTCCTTCTCCACCGCGACGATCACCGGGACGCCGCGTCCGGCGACGAACTGGCGGCGCACGAGGTGGCCGGGGCCCTTCGGCGCGACCATCGCCACGTCCACGCCCTCCGGCGGCTGGACGAGGTCGTAGCGGATGCTGAAGCCGTGGCCGAAGAACAGCGCGTCGCCCTCGACGAGCGCGGGCTTGATGTCCTTCTCGAAGATCTCCCGGTGGTGGTGGTCGGGAGCCAGCAGCATGATGAGGTCGGCCTCCTCGGCCGCCTCCGCCGGGGTGACGACGCGCAGGCCCTCGGCCTCCGCCTTCTCCCGGCTGGCCGACCCCTCGCGGAGCCCGACCCGCACGTCGACGCCGGAGTCGCGCAGGGAGAGCGCGTGCGCGTGTCCCTGGCTGCCGTAGCCGATGATCGCCACGTGCCGTCCCTGGATGACGCTCAGGTCGGCCGCGTCGTCGTAGAACATCTCAGCCACAGTGCTGTTGCCTTTCGTTTCGGGTGTTCACTTGGGTCACGCGCTGCGCTCGATGGCCCGCAGCGAGCGGTCGGTGATGGAGCGGGCGCCGCGGCCGATGGCCACCATGCCGGACTGCACCAGTTCCTTGATGCCGAACGGCTCCAGGACGCGGATGAGGGCGTCCAGCTTGTCGCGGTTGCCGGTGGCCTCGATCGTCACCGCGTCCGGCGCGACGTCCACGACCTTCGCGCGGAACAGGTTGACGGTCTCCAGGACCTGGGAGCGGGTCTCGGCGTCGGCGCGCACCTTGACCAGGATCAGCTCGCGCTGGACGGACGCCGACTGGTCCAGTTCGACGATCTTCAGCACGTTGATCAGCTTGTTGAGCTGCTTGGTGACCTGTTCCAGCGGCAGGTCGGCGACGTTCACCACGATCGTCATCCGGGAGATGTCCGGGTGCTCGGTGACGCCGACCGCGAGGGACTCGATGTTGAAGCCGCGCCGGGAGAACAGCGCCGCGACCCGCGCGAGGATGCCGGGCTTGTTCTCCACCAGCACCGAGAGGGTGTGCAGGCTCATCGGGGTCAGTCTCCGTTCTCCCAGTCGGGGGCCATGTCCCGGGCGATCTTGATGTCGTCGTTCGTGGTGCCGGCGGCCACCATGGGCCAGACCATGGCGTCCTCGTGCACCACGAAGTCGATCACGACGGGCGCGTCGTTGATCTCCATGGCCTTGGCGATGACGGCGTCGACGTCCTCGGCCCGGTCGCAGCGCAACCCCACGCAACCGTACGCCTCCGCGAGCTTCACGAAGTCGGGAATGCGCTTGGCGGCGTGCAGATTCGTGTTGGAGTAGCGCTCGTTGTAGAAGAGCGTCTGCCACTGGCGGACCATGCCGAGGTTACCGTTGTTGATCACCGCGATCTTCACGGGGATGCCCTCGATGGCGCAGGTGGCCAGCTCCTGGTTCGTCATCTGGAAGCAGCCGTCGCCGTCGATCGCCCACACCTGCGTGTCGGGCGCGCCGACCTTGGCGCCCATCGCGGCCGGGACGGCGTAGCCCATCGTGCCCGCGCCGCCGGAGTTCAGGAACGCGCCCGGCCGCTCGTACTTGATGAACTGCGCGGCCCACATCTGGTGCTGCCCGACGCCCGCGACGTAGTAGGCGTCCGGCCCGGCCAGCTGCCCGATCCGTTCGATGACCTGCTGCGGCGACAGCGAACCGTCCGCGGGCGCGTCGTACCCGAGCGGGTAGGTGTCGCGCCACGCGTCGAGCTGCCGCCACCAGTCGGCGTAGTCGCCGGTGTTGCCCGCCGCGTGCTCGTTCTGCACCGCGACGATCAGGTCGGCGATGACCTCGCGGGCGTCCCCGACGATCGGGACGTCGGCGTGCCGGTTCTTCGAGATCTCCGCGGGGTCGATGTCGGCGTGCACGACCTTCGCGCCCGGCGCGAACCCGTCGAGCTTGCCGGTGACCCGGTCGTCGAAGCGGGCGCCGAGGGTGACCAGCAGGTCGGCGCGCTGCAGCGCGCCGACGGCGCCGACGCTGCCGTGCATGCCGGGCATCCCCATGTGCTGCGGGTGGCTGTCGGGCAGCGCGCCCTTGGCCATCAGCGTCGTGACGACGGGCGCGCCGGTCAGCTCGGCGAGCACCTTCAGCTCGGCGGACGCGCCCGCCTTCAGGACGCCGCCGCCGACGTAGAGCACCGGGCGCTTCGACTCGACGATCAGCCGTGCCGCCTCGCGGACCTGCTTGGAGTGCGGCCGGGTGACGGGCCGGTACCCGGGGAGCTGCGGGGCGACCGGCCACTCGAACCCGACGGTGGCGGTCAGCGCGTCCTTGGCGATGTCGACCAGGACGGGGCCGGGACGGCCGGTGCCCGCGATGTGGAACGCCTCGGCGATCGTCCGGCCGATGTCGCGGGGGTCGGTGACCAGGAAGTTGTGCTTCGTGATCGGCATCGTGATGCCCACGATGTCGGCTTCCTGGAACCCGTCGTCCCGATCAGCGACGACGCGACCTGGCCGGTGATCGCCACGATCGGCACCGAGTCCATGTAGGCGTCGGAGATCGCGGTGACGAGGTTGGTGGCGCCGGGCCCGCTGGTGGCCATGCACACACCGACCCTGCCGGTCACCATCGCGTAGCCCTGGGCGGCGTGACCGGCGCCCTGCTCGTGCCGGACGAGGATGTGGCGGAGCTTCGCGGAGTCGAAGAGCGGGTCGTAGGCCGGGAGGATCGCGCCACCCGGAATGCCGAACACGGTGTCGACGCCGACGTTCTCCAGGGCGCGCACCAGCGCCTGGGCTCCCGTCATCTGTTCGGTCGTCATGATCTGCGGTTCCTTGGGGAGAGAGACTGGGCTCGCCGGGCAACAAAAAACCCCCGCCGCCGGTAAGCGGTCGAGGGGAGGCGCGCAGGACGGTAGGACTCGGTCAGCCTGCGCGCCGACCGAGTACTACGAGGATGATGGTGGAGATGCTCTGCACGAGCACACTCTCGCCGATGTCCGGCCGACCGTCAAATCCTTGGACGCAATATCTCGGCATGTGAGACAGATGTGGCGGCGGTCACGCCCCCCGCCGAGGCGCCTGCCCGGGGCGTCGACGCAGGTCAGCCGGGCAGAGGCAGCGGGATCTCGCCGGAGACGTCGCCGCCGCCACCGGCCAGGTTCGTCCGGACGAGCGACTCGACGCGTCCGGCCGCCATCGGCCGCGCCACCAGGAACCCCTGCCCGCGCGGGCAGCCCATCTCCCGCAGCAGCTCCAGCTGCTCGGGCCGCTCGATGCCCTCCGCCACCACGGTCAGCCCGAGGTCGCTGCCCAGCCGGACGATCGTGCGGGTGAGCAGCGTGCTCGTCTCGTCCGTGCCGAGCCCCGCCACGAACGACGGGTCGATCTTGATGACGTCCACCGGGAGCCGCCCGAGGTAGGCCAGCGACGCGTACCCGGTGCCGAAGTCGTCGATCGCCAGCCGGACGCCGAGGTCGCGCAGCGCCTCCAGCCGCTCCACGTTCGTCCCGTCGTCGACGAGGACCTCCTCGCGGACCTCCAGCGTCAGCGCGTGCGGCGGCAGGCCCGTCTCGTCCAGCACCGACGCGACCGTCTCCACGAACCGGGGCGCGCCGATCTGCCGGGCGGTGAAGTTCACCGACAGGCCGATCTCCCAGGAGTCCTCCCGCCAGCGGGCCACCTCGCGGCACGCCTCGCGCAGCACCCAGTCGCCGAGCGGCAGCATCAGGCCCGCCTCCTCGGCGGGGCCGATGAACTCCTCCGGCGGGACCGCCTCGCTCCCCCGCCACCAGCGCAGCAGCGCCTCCACGCTCGTCACCCGCGACGTCGCGAGGTCCACCACCGGCTGGAACTCCACCGCGAACTGCTCCTCGGCCAGCGCCCGCTGCAGGTCGCTGCCGAGCTCCAGCCGCCGGACGACGTCGGCGTGCATGTGCGGCGCGTACACCTCGACCCGGCCGCCGCCCATCTCCTTGGCGCGCGCCATCGCGAGGTCGCCGTTGCGCAGCAGGTCCGCGGCGTCGCGCCGGACGCGCCGCCCGGGGTCGGTGCCCCGGCCGGCGGGCCGCTCGTCGTCCCCGGCGAACGCGATGCCGACGCTCGCGGTCAGCGCGATCTGCTTGCCGCCGACCTGGTACGGGTCGGCCGACAGCACCCGCAGCAGCCGTCCCGCCAGCTCCACCGTCGCCTGCGTCTCCCGCTCGTCCGACGGGAGCTGCACCAGCACCGCGAACTCGTCGCCGCCCCAGCGGGCCACCGTGTCGTCGGCCAGCACGTTGCCGCGCAGCCGCCGCGCGGCCTGCGCCAGCACCTGGTCGCCCGCCGCGTGCCCCGCCGAGTCGTTCACGTCGGTGAAGCCGTCCAGGTCGACGAACACGACCGCGATCTTGTCGCCGGACTCCTGCCGGGTCAGCAGCTCCCGGGTCCGCTCCTCGAAGAACGAACGGTTCGGCAGGCCGGTGAGGCCGTCGTGGAACGTCAGATGGGCGACCTGCCGCTGCAGCGCCGCCTGCTCGCTCAGGTCGCGGGTGGTCACCAGCAGCCGTCCGGACGAGCCGCCGCTGTAGCGCGACACCGTCGACTCGGTCGGCAGCCACGTGCCGTCGGCCGCGCGGACCCGGCACGAGATGCGCAGCACGTCCTCCCCCGGCGGGGCGTCCACCGCCTCCAGGAACTCGGTGAAGACCTCCTCCAGGCGCGGCAGGTCCTCCGGGTGGACGAGCTCGTGCAGCGGGCGGCCGACCAGCTCCTCCGCCGCGTAGTGGTAGGTGCGCAGGGCGCCCGCGCTCGCGTACTGCACCGTGGCGTCCATGTCGCAGATCAGGACCGCGCCGTCGATGCTCTCCGACAGGGCGCGGAAGTGCTGCTCGCCCGCGTCGACCTCCCGCCGCAGCCGTTCGTTCTCGTGCAGCAGCGCCGCGAGCCGCGCCAGCAGCACCAGCGTCGCCGAACCCGCCACCAGCGAGACGACCGGTTCCACCCCGTCGCGCCCGGTCAGCGTGTGCCCGGCGATGAACAGCGCGGCCGCCGCCGCGACCGCCGCCGGGGCGATACCGGGGCCGATCATCCGGCCGCGCCGCGCCTCGGCGCCGTCCGGCCGCACCACCTCGGCGTCCGGCGGGATGTCGTCCGTCGGCTCCGGCACCGGCTCCGTCCACGGAACGAGCAGGAGCAGCAGCAGCCCGGCGAGCCGCAGGATGTCCGCCGGGTCCTCGGTGGGGGCGCCCCCGTGCAGCCGGACGAACGTCGTCACGACGTCGGCGACCGCGAACGCCGCCAGCGCCCCGTACCCCATCCACGCCGGACGCCGGTGCCCCCGCGCCGCGCCCAGCACGAACGGCAGCGCCCCGCACACCAGCGCGATGTCGATCAGCGGGTACAGCAGCTCCAGCAGGAACTCGGTCGGCGACTCCCCCGACCGGTGGTACAGCGTGCTGAAGACCGCGACCCACCCCAGGACGAACAGCCCGCACACGCACACGTACGTGTCGGCCGCGTACCGCAGCCACGTCCCCACGTCCCGCGGCGGGCTGACCGGCACCACCAGGCCGACGACCAGCGCGACCACGGCGATCAGGTAGAACAGGTCGGGCACCGACAGCGACAGCGCGCTGCGGCTCGCGTAGTCGGCGAGGGCGCTGCCGACCGCGCCGAGGAACCAGCAGGACGCCGCGATGCCGTACCAGCGCAGGGACGCCCGCCAGATGCCGCCCGCCGACAGCCTGCGCAGGCCGCTCGCGCCGTCGCCGTCCCCGCCCCGCGGCCGTCCGGCCGACGCCAGCAGGGAGACCGCCGCGGCGCCCGCCGCACCGGCCTCGGCCCACGTGATGAACGCGGTGCCGCCCCAGCCCGCCAGCGAACCGACGGCGTACAGCACGCCGACGATCGCGACGATGACGACCGGCAGGGCACGCGGCGGCATCCGCGTGGCGTTCTCGCCGCTCATCGCGCCGTGTCCCTTCCCGCCCCGGCCTGGAGCGCTCGGTCCCGGGGCGCGCGGCCACCGCGCGCCGGGGAATTCGGGGTCCGCACCCTCACCGGCCCGATAACGCCTGGAGGGTCGAGGATCGTGCCCCCGCGCAGGGTTCGGCGCGGGGCCGGCGGCGAGCATGTCGGCTGCGCCGGCCGGAGATCAGCTCCGTCGCTGCGATGCGGGATCACCGTGACGCCCAATGTACGTTCCGTAGGTCACGGAGCGATTGAGGCTGAGCGTCCTCCCGGCGACGAACCACCATGTAAGGAATCCCTTTGGGGGGCCGAAAGCCGAACGTCACCGATGCCCGGCATCACGCACGGTGACCATTTCCGTGTCCGAGTCGCCCCGGTCGTGCCATCCTGGGGGCGGGAGGGCCCATCATGCGCAAGCACCTGATCGTCCTGGCGTCGCTGACGCTCGCCTTGGCCGCCTGCAGCTCGTCGACCGACCCCGGCGAACCCGCGAGCGCCCCGCCGCGCTCGCCCGTCCCGTCCGGTCCGGCGACCTCGGTGCGTCCCGTCGCCACGGGCCTCGAAGTGCCGTGGGCGATCGCGTTCCTGCCCGGCGGCGACGCCCTCGTCACCGAACGGCAGAGCGGCCGCCTGCTGCGCGTCGCCCCGTCCGGCGAGACCTCGGCCGTCGCCACGATCCCGGGCGTCGATCCGCTCGGCGAGGGCGGCCTGCTCGGCGTCGCCGTCTCCCCCGCGTTCGCCGACGACCACCTCGTCTACCTGTACTTCACCGCGGCCGACGACAACCGCGTCGTCCGCACCACCTACGACGGACGCCTCGGCGCCCTGCAGCCGATCGTCACCGGCATCCCCAAGGGCTCGAACCACAACGGCGGACGCCTGAAGTTCGGCCCCGACGGAATGCTGTACGTGACGACGGGCGAGGTCGGCGACCCGTCCCTCTCCCAGGACCGCGACTCCCTCGGCGGCAAGATCCTCCGCGTCACCCCCGAGGGGAAACCGGCCCCCGGCAACCCCTTCGGCAACCGCGTCTGGTCCTACGGCCACCGCAACGTCCAGGGCATCGCGTGGGACGACCAGAAGCGCCTCTACGCGACGGAGTTCGGCCAGAACCAGTTCGACGAGATCAACCTGATCGAGAAGGGCGGCAACTACGGCTGGCCCGCGGTCGAGGGCGAGGGCTCCGCCGACGACGAATACATCGACCCCCTCGTCACCTGGACGACCGACGAAGCGTCCCCGTCCGGCCTCGCCTACGCGGACGGCTCCCTGTGGGCCGCCGCCCTCCAGGGCGTCCGCCTCTGGGAGGTGCCGCTGACCGACGGCGACACCGGCACCCCGAAGCCCCACCTGCAGGACGAGTACGGACGCCTCCGCGCCGTCGTCCGGGCCCCGGACGGCACCCTCTGGGTAACCACGAGCAACCGCGACGGCCGCGGCGACCCCGCGGATACGGACGACCGGATCCTCACCGTCCCCGTCCCATAACACCAAGAACCCGCATTAGGGGCGATCACCCGGAAGCCGTCGAAGCGCACCGAAAGGCGTTCAATCCCACCAGAAGCTCCACACGCGCCGCCCGACCAACCCCTCGGCGTACTCGTCGAGATCGCCCGGCCCCTGCCAGATGCCGTCGGGACAGAACGCCTCGTGCTCGGCGGCGACCGCCCGCGCGTGCTCGATCGTCACCGGCGGCGCCGCCACCGACACCCAGACCTCCGCGAACCCCAGCGCCACCACGCGCGCCCCGAACCGTCCCTCCCACGACCGCAGTACCTCCGTGACGTCCTCCGTGCCGGTGTGGTTCGCCGCCCCGTCCCACCCGGAGAGCGCGAGCGCGTCCGCGCCGCTCGCCGCCCGGGCGAGCCCGAGGAACCACGCTCCCCGCTCGCTGTACGCGTCCGCGAGGACGCATGCGCACTCGTCCGGATCGCCGCACCCGCCGCCGGGCGCGGCGAGTTCGTCGACGCCGGTCATGTACGCGCCGCGGCGTCCGAGACGCCGGAGCACCGCCGCGGCGTCCGGTACGTCGACCGCCCCGGACGCGCGCCGAGCCGCCGAACGCCACGGGCCGTCCTCGTCTCCGGGCGTGTACTGCAGGAGAAGCGGATACATCCCCGACTCCGCCCGCCGCGCGTACAGCCCACGCCATGGCCCGCCGACACGGAACAACGGGTCGTCCGACACCCAGAAGCACGTCTGCTCGGAGCCAGTGCCGCAACGAGCGGGCAGCCCGTCCGGCAGCGGCGGAAACTCGGCATCGCGCATGGCGGCAACCTAACGCCCACCCCCGACAGCCACCCCTGTCCTCCGCGGCATCAGCGGCAAAGGCGCGAGGCCCGCAGGCGGGCGCCGCCCGCCGACGACTCAGTACTCGAGCTCCGCCCAGTCGATCGTCACCGGGATGGGATTGCCGACCTCCGGCGCTCCGCCCTCGTCCTTCATAAAGGTGCCCGTGTGCTTGTAAAGCATGGCCGCCCGATCGAGTTGGTAACGCTCGATGACGGAGACCCCGGTGTCGTCCAACCGGACGATCCAGTAGTGCGGAATGCCAACCTTTGCGTATTCGCCGAACTTGTCGGTCGTGTCGGACATCTCCGAGCCGGGGGACACTATCTCCACCACAAGCAGCACATGCTTGGAACGCAGCCGCTCATCACCTTGGAGACAGCGGTAGAGAACGACGTCGGGCCGCCGTACCGTCAGTGGCACATCGTAAAGGCGCAGATCGACATCAGTGTCGACCTCAACACAACCGTAGCCGCTCCGCATCGCCGTACTGGCCTGACGCTCGATCAGGTTGGCCAGCCGACGGCCTGCCCGCTGGTGGCGGCGGGTAGGCGCCTCACAGAAGACAACGTGACCGTCCACGACCTCGATCATCTCGGAAACGCTTTCCGGGAGGCCCTCATACTCCTCCGCGGTCAGAGGTTGCGGCTGAATGCCCAGCAACCAATGATCTTCCGGCACCGCCGTCATTAGCGCACTCCCTGTGATCGCGCCGTGCCCGACACGCTCAGCATACGGTCTGTGACCACGTATTCGAGCCTGTTCACGGCCTTCCTTTCGATCAATCGGGCTGCGGCGTCGTAGGGCGCCGGTGGTGCAGGACCAGGAGCGCCGGGACGCCGGCGGAGGCGGCGGACGCGGCTTCCGGGACGAGTGGTGCGAGGGACCACGGCCAGACGTCCCAGGGGCCCGGGCCGGACGGGGGCGGGCCGGGCGGTGCGGGCTCCTCGCAGCGGTGTACCTCCAGGCCCCGCGCTGAGGCCCGCGCGGAGGTGGTCGCCGACCGTGTGGCGGTGCGCCACGAGGCGTCCGGGGCGGCCGTCGGCGTCGCGGACGGGCGGGATCGTGCCGAGGATCTCCGCGAGGACGGGCACCTCGACCCCGAACGCCGCGTTGGGGGCATCGTCGTAGGTCGGCGCCCACGCCTGGTAGCCGTCGACGACCTCGACGCGTTCGACGTCCACGGCGTCCGTCAGGGACGGGTCGTCGAGGAGGTTGGTCGGCGGATGCTCGTGGCGCTGGCCGGGACGTGCCCGGGCGGCCATCGGTTTCCGCCGCCCCGCGCGGTTGCGGGGCGGCGGGAACGCGTCAGGCCAGCTTCTCCAGGATGAGCTCGCGGGCGCGTCCGGCGTCGGCCTGGCCGCGGGTGGCCTTCATGACCGCGCCGACGAGCGCCCGCGGCGGCGACCTTCCCGGCGCGGATCTTGTCGGCGACGGCGGCGTTGTCGGCGATCACCTGGTCGATGATCGTGTTCAGCTCGCCCTCGTCGCTGACGATCTTGAGGCCCTTCGCGGCGACGACCTCGTCCGGGGTGCCCTCACCGGCGAGGACGCCGGTGAAGACCTGCCGGGCCAGCTTGTCGTTCAGCTCGCCCGCGACGATCATCGCCTGGACGCGCGCGACCTGCTCCGGGGTGATCGGCAGGTCGGCCAGTTCGACGCCCTGCTCGGTGGCGCGGCGGGACAGCTCGTTCATCCACCACTTGCGGGCGGACGACGCGTCGGCGCCCGCGACGATCGTCGACTCGATGAGGTCGACGGCCCCGGCGTTGACGACGTCCCGCAGTTCGAGGTCGGAGAGGTTCCACTCCCCCTGGATGCGGGTGCGGCGCGCGGCGGGCAGCTCCGGCAGGGACGCCCGCAGCTCGTCGACCCACTCGCGGGACGGCGCCATCGGCACCAGGTCGGGCTCGGGGAAGTACCGGTAGTCCTGCGCCTCCTCCTTGCTGCGCCCGCTGGTGGTGCCGCCGGTGTCCTCGTGGAAGTGGCGGGTCTCCTGCACGATGCGGCCGCCCGAGGACAGGACGCCCGCCTGCCGCTCGATCTCCGAGCGGACGGACCGCTCGACCGAGCGGAGCGAGTTGACGTTCTTCGTCTCGGTGCGGGTGCCCCACTCGTCCGCGCCGCGCGGCATCAGCGACACGTTGACGTCGCAGCGCATCGAGCCCTCTTCCATGCGGACGTCCGAGACGCCGAGGGACCGGACGAGTTCGCGCAGCTCCGTCGCGTACGCGCGGGCCACGAGGGGGGCGCGGTCGCCGGTCGCGGGGATCGGCTTGGTGACGATCTCCACGAGCGGGATCCCGGCGCGGTTGTAGTCGACGAGCGAGTACTCGGCGCCCTGGATGCGTCCGGTGGCCCCGCCGACGTGCAGCGACTTGCCGGTGTCCTCCTCCATGTGGACGCGCTCGATCTCGATCCGGTACGTCTCGCCCTCGACCTCGACGTCCAGGTGGCCGTCGACGCAGAGCGGCTCGTCGTACTGCGAGATCTGGAAGTTCTTCGGCATGTCCGGATAGAAGTAGTTCTTCCGGGCGAACCGGCACCATTCGACGATGTCGCAGTTCAGCGCGAGGCCGATCTTGATGATGCCCTCGATCGCGGCGTGGTTCGTCACCGGCAGGGCTCCGGGCAGGCCGAGGCACACCGGGCACACCTGCGTGTTGGGCTCGGCCCCGAACGTCGTCGGCAGCCGCAGAACATCTTCGACGCGGTGCCCAGCTCGATGTGGGTCTCGATCCCGAGCACGGGCTCGTACTTAGCGAGCGCGTCCTCGTACTTCATCGGCGTCACGACACTCACAGCCATCCCAATCCCTTCAGCGCCGCTTCGGTCCCGGCCGCCCGCGCCGCGTGCGCGGGAACCCGGGCGAGGGCCTCGACGTCGATGTCCTGTCCAATGTGCTCGATCTCGACGCGCGTGATCATGTGCCGCCGCCTAGAGGGCCGGGGCCTGCGCGAGCAGGGGGCCGCCCCAGCGGTCCTGCAGGGCGCGCTCGATGGCGGCGCCGACGCGGTAGACGCGGTCGTCGCCGAGGGCCGGAGCCATGATCTGGACGCCGACCGGCAGGCCGTCCGCGAGCCCGCAGGGCACCGAGACGGCGGCGTTGCCGGCGAGGTTCGACGGGATCGTGCACAGGTCGGCCAGGTACATGGCCATCGGGTCGTCGGCGCGCTCGCCGATCGGGAAGGCCGTGGTGGGCGTGGTCGGCGAGATCAGCACGTCGACCTGCTCGAACGCGGCCTCGAAGTCGCGCTTGATGAGCGTCCGGACCTGCTGGGCCTTGCCGTAGTAGGCGTCGTAGTAGCCGGACGACAGCGCGTACGTGCCGAGCATGATGCGCCGCTTCACCTCGGGCCCGAAGCCCTCGGCGCGGGTCAGCGCCATGACCTCCTCGGCGCTGCGGGTGCCGTCGTCACCGACGCGCAGGCCGTAGCGCATCGCGTCGAAGCGGGCCAGGTTGGACGAGCACTCCGACGGGGCGATCAGGTAGTAGGCGGGCAGCGCGTAGGTGAAGTTCGGGCAGGAGACCTCGACGACCTTCGCGCCGAGCGACTCCAGCAGTTCGACCGTCTCGTCGAACCGGGCCGTGACGCCGGGCTGGTAGCCGTCCCCGGCGAACTCCTTGACGACGCCGACGCGCAGCCCGCCCACGTCCGCGCGGCGGGCCGCGTCGACGACCGGCGGGACAGGACGGTCGACGGACGTGGAGTCCATCACGTCGTGGCCGCTGAACGCCTCGTGCAGGAGGGCCGCGTCGAGGACGTTGCGGGCGAACGGGCCCGGGGTGTCGAGGGACGACGCGAACGCGATGACGCCGTACCGGGACGAACCGCCGTAGGTGGCTTCGCGCCGACGATGCCGGTGACGGCGGCGGGCTGCCGGATGGAGCCGCCGGTGTCGGTGCCGGTGGACAGCGGCGCCTCGTAGGCGGCGACGGCCGCGGACGAGCCGCCGGACGAGCCGCCCGGGATCCGGTCGAGGTCCCACGGGTTGCGGGTGACGCCGTAGGCGCTGTTCTCCGTGGAGGAGCCCATGGCGAACTCGTCCATGTTCGTCTTGCCGAGGATGACCAGCCCGGCCGCGCGCAGGCGGGCCGTCACGGTCGCGTCGTACGGCGGCCGCCACCCTTCGAGGATCTTGGATCCCGCGGTGGTCGGCATGTCGCGGGTGGTGAAGACGTCCTTGTGCGCGATCGGGACGCCGGCCAGCGGGCCGAGTTCCTCCCCGGCCGCGCGGCGTTCGTCCACCGCGCGGGCCTGCGCGAGGGTCGTCTCCCGGTCGACGTGCAGGAACGCGTGCACCCGCTCGTCCACGGCGCCGATGCGGTCCAGGTGCGCCTGCGCGACCTCGACGGCGGACGCCTCGCCCGCGGCCATCAGCTCGCCGAGCTCGGCCGCGCCCTTCTTGACCAGCTCGCTCATCAGGCTTCCTCTCCCAGGATCCGCGGCACCCGGAAGCGCTGCTCCGCGGCGGCCGGGGCGCCCGCGAGCGCCTGCTCCGGCGGGAGCGAGGGCCGGACCTCGTCGGCCCGGTAGACGTTGGTCAGCGGCAGCGCGTGCGAGGTGGGCGGGATGTCCTCCGCCGCGACCTCCTGCACCCGCGAGACCGCGGAGATGATCTGGTCGAGCTGGCCCGCGAGATGATCGAGCTCATCGTCGCCGAGCGCCAGCCGGGACAGCCGGGCGAGGTGCGCCACCTCGTCACGGGTGATGGCGGACATGAGTAAACCGTTCCTGGATTCGATTGGGTTCCTCGCCATCCTATGGGGCGCGTCCCCGCCCGGCGGACCGAATTACGCTGGCACGACCCGGCGCGCCGTTTCGGATCCGCCTGGAGGGAACGCTTCTGTCGTCCCCCTGGACGACGAGAGGAGCCGGTGTGACCATCGGCGGCAGCATCGCACTGATCATTGTCGGAGCCATCCTGGCCTACGCGGTCGACTTCGATCTCAGCGGCGTCGACGTCCGGCTGGTCGGCGTGATCCTGATGGTCGGCGGGCTGATCGGGCTCGTCATCGGCCTGGTGCGGATCGCGGCGTCCCGCCGCGCGGTCGAGCGCCGTCCCCCGCCCGCGGTGCGCGAGGAGCGCTACTACGAGGACGGCCCCCGCCGCCCCTACTGATCAGGCAGCGGGTTCGGGGGCGCGGTCGTTGTGGCGGCGGAGCCACTCGGTGGCCGTCGCGGCGTCCATCGGGCGCCCGAAATGCCAGCCCTGCGCGGCGTCGCAGCCCATCTCGCGGAGGACGCGCGCGGTCTGCGGGTCCTCGACGCCTTCGGCGACCGAGCGCAGGCCGAGGGTGCGGACGAGGTCGACGATCGAGCGGACGATCACCGCGTCGTCCGACGACTCGGTGAGGCGGCGCACGAACGACGCGTCGATCTTGATCTCCTCGACGGGGAGCCGTTTGAGCCGCACGAGGGACGAGTAGCCGGTGCCGAAGTCGTCCAGGCTGAGGGGGATCCCCAGTTCGGCGAGCGCGGCGACGGTGTCGGAGGCGTAGGCGGGCTCGTTCATCAGGATCCGCTCGGTGATCTCCAGCTGGAGCGCGGCGGTGGGCAGGCCGCGGGCGAGCAGGCCCTCCTCGATGGTCTCGGTGAGGCCGGTGTCGAGGAGGTCGCGGCCGGAGGCGTTCACCGCGACCTGGACGGCGAGGTTCTCCCGCCACCAGGCGGCGGTCTGCGCGAGGGCGGCCTCGACGACGTAGTGGGTGATGGAGCGCATCAGGTACGTCTGCTCGGCGATGGACAGGAACGCCTCGGGTTCGAGGAGGCCCTGTTCGGGGTGCCGCCAGCGCAGCAGGGCCTCCATGCCGACGAGCTGGCCGTCCCGCAGGGAGATCTTGGGCTGGTAGAAGAGTTCGAGTTCGGACCGGTCGACGGCGCGGCGCAGGTCGCCGAGCATGGTGAGGCGCGCCGGGGAGTTGCGGTCCTTGTGCGGGGAGTAGACCTCGACGCCGCTGCGGGACTCCTTCGCGTTGTACATGGCGACGTCGGCGCGCTGCAGGAGGAGTTCGAAGTCGGGGGCGTGGTCGGGGAACAGCGCGATGCCGACACTGCCTTCGAGGTCGAACGACAGGCCGTCCAGCCGGACGGGTTCGCTCAGTGCGGCGCGCAGCCGGGCGGCGACCTCGCGGGCGGCGGCCTCGTCGCGGACGGTCGGCAGCAGCACCGCGAACTCGTCGCCGCCGAGGCGGGCCACCAGGTCGCCGGGGCGGACGCTGTGGGTGAGGCGGTGCGCGACGAGCTGCAGGAGGCGGTCGCCGGTGGGGTGCCCGAGGGTGTCGTTGACCTCCTTGAAGCGGTCGAGGTCGAGCAGGAACAGGCCGGCCCGGCGGGGCGGCGCGGCGGTCTTGCGGCGGCGTCCGCGCAGGTGCCGGTGGGCGTCCTCGCCGCGGGCCTCGGCGAGCGCCTCCTCGGTGCGGACGATCAGCAGCTTGCGGTTCGGGAGCCCGGTGAGGGCGTCGTGCAGGGCCTGGTGCTCGCGCCGGACGGACACCGACGCGTTCAGGTACACGGCGATGAACGGCAGGACGATCAGCGGGACGAACAGCGCGGAGCGATCCATCGCGACGACGATCAGCGGGGCGAGGCCGAGCAGCGCGAGGTGGACCAGGACCTGGTAGCCGAAGTCCCACCGCATGGCCTTGAGCAGGGAGACGCGCTCGTGCAGGGCGACGGCGGCGCTGACGAGCATGTCGTTGCAGAAGAAGTAGACGGTGCCGGCGAGGGCGATGGCCGGCAGGTCGGCGCCGTCCGGCACCCAGAGGCCGGAGGGGGTCGCCAGGTCGCCGGTGAGGGCGAGGGCGAGCTGGGCGGCGCCGAGGCTGAGGGTGTACTGGGCGACGTTGAACGCGATCCGGTGCGGGGTGCGGCCGCGGAAGATCCCGCAGGTGATGACGGCGACGGCGTGCAGGGCGGCGGCGACCGGGAGCCCGGCGTACAGCAGCGCGGCGAACGAGAACGTGGTGGAGGTCGTCGCGCCGTTGTTCTCGGTGGAGCCCGGGGTGATGATCGGCCGCATCTCGCCGAAGACGATGAAGCAGCCGAGGATCCAGAAGACGGGGTTGCCGAGGAGGGCGTCCAGGTCGGGCCCGGTGAGCCCGGCGAAGGCCGAGCCGCCCGCCACGATGCCCAGCACGATGACGACGACGATGTAGATCCACAACGGGGAACCGCGGCGCGGCGCCGTGTTCCGCGTGTTGTTCGGGTCCTTCATCACCATCCTCGGGGGGATTCGCGGGGGACGTCCCCCGGAAACCGGACGTGCCTGGGCCGCGGGGACGCCCCCGGGTGATACGTCCGGTGATTCAGGTGTGTCGTGATGAGAGGGAGAGTACGACCTCTGGCGAACTTCGCGAAACCGGTTGCGTACGTTCCGTTATGCCCGGATCGCCCCCGCCTCTCACCGTTGGGTAGTGGAAGTGTACCCCTGAGTAACGCAAACCTGATGGCGGCCCGTCAAGCACATTTCGTCACTCGTCCGTACGGACAGCGACTTTTCTGGCCGCATCCGGCCCATCGGAGAGCAGAACCCGGAATCCGTCCTCCTCCAGGACCGGCACGCCCAGCTTGACCGCCTTGTCGTACTTCGACCCCGGACTGTCGCCCACGACCACGAAACCCGTCTTCTTCGACACCGACCCCGACACCTTGCCGCCGAGCCGCTGCACCGCCTCGGTCGCCGAGTCGCGGCTGTACGTCTCCAGCGAACCGGTGATCACGACGGTGACGCCCTGCAGAGGACGCGGCCCCGCGGCCCCCTCGTCCTCCATCCGGACGCCCGCCGCGCGCCACTTGTCGACGATCTCGCGGTGCCAGTCGACCGCGAACCACGACGTGATCGACGCCGCGATCGTCGGGCCGACGCCGTCGACGGCGGCGAGCTCCTCCTCGGACGCGGCGGCGATCGCGTCCAGCGAGCCCATCTCGCGGGCCAGGTCACGGGCGGCGGACGGCCCGACGTGCCGGATCGACAGCGCCACCAGCACCCGCCACAGCGGCTGCCGCTTCGCCTTCTCCAGCTCCTCGAACAGCTTCTCGACGGTCTTCTTCGGCTCACCCTCCTTGTTCGCGAAGAACGTGACTTCCTTTCGCTCCCCCGTCTTCGGATCGATCTTGGGGGTGCCGCTGTCGGGGTCGAGCACCAGGCTCTTGATCGGCAGCAGCTCGTCCACGGTCAGGTGGAACAGGTCGCCCTCGTTCTGCACCGGCGGATCGGCGGGCTCCAGCGGCTGCGTCAGCGCGGTCGCGGCGACGTACCCGAGCGCCTCGATGTCGAGCGCGTTCCGGCTCGCGACGAAGAACAGCCGCTCCCGCAGCTGCGCGGGGCACGACCGGGCGTTCGGGCAGCGGATGTCGGCGTCGCCCTCCTTCTCGTACGCCAGCTCGGTGCCGCACTCCGGGCACCGCGCCGGCATGACGAACTCGCGCTCCGAGCCGTCCCGCAGGGCGGTGACCGGCGCGACGATCTCCGGGATGACGTCCCCGGCCTTGCGCAGCACGACCGTGTCGCCGATCAGGACGCCCTTGCGGACGACCTCGCTCGCGTTGTGCAGCGTCGCCCTCTCGACGGTCGAACCCGCGACCTTCGTCGGCTCCATCACCCCGTACGGGGTGCGCGCCCGGTCCGTCCCACGCCGACCTTGATGTCGAGGAGCTTGGTGTTGACCTCCTCCGGCGGGTACTTCCACGCGATCGCCCAGCGCGGCGCGCGGCTGGTCGACCCGAGCCGCCGCTGGTGCGCGAACCCGTCGACCTTCACCACGACCCCGTCGATCTCGTAGGCGGGGTCGTGCCGGTGCTCGCCGTACTCCGCGATGTACTCGCGGACGGCGTCCATGCCGCCGACGACCTCGTACCGGTCGCTGACCGGCAGCCCCCATCCGCGCATCAGCTCGTACGCGCCGGACTGGCTCTCCGGCCGCGTCCCGCCCTCCCAGGCGCCGAACCCGTGCACCAGCATGCCGAGCGGGCGCCTGGCGGTGACCCGCGGGTCCTTCTGCCGCAGCGACCCCGCCGCCGCGTTGCGCGGGTTGGCGAACGGCTCCTTGCCGGCCTCCACCTGCGCGGCGTTGACCTGCTGGAACCCCTCGACCGGCAGGAAGACCTCGCCGCGCACCTCCAGGACGTCCGGCCAGCCGTCCCCGGCGAGCCGGTTCGGGATGTCGGCGATGGTGCGGATGTTGTGCGTGACGTCCTCGCCGGTGCGCCCGTCCCCGCGCGTGACGCCGCGGACGAGCCGTCCCCGTTCGTAGATCACCGCGATCGCCAGCCCGTCGATCTTCAGCTCGCACAGGTAGCCCGCGACCTCGCCGACCTCCTTGACGACCCGCTCGTCCCACGCGAGCAGCTCGTCGGCGTTCATCGCGTTGTCGAGGCTCTGCATCCGCTCCAGATGCTCGACGGTCGCGAAGTCGGTCGTGATCGGCGCGCCGACCTTCTGGGTGGGCGAGTCGGGCGTGACCAGCCCGGGATGCCGCTCCTCCAGCTCCCGCAGCTCCCGCATCATCCGGTCGTACTCGGCGTCGGTCAGCGTCGGCCGGTCGAGGACGTAGTAGCGGTAGTTCCCCTCGTCGATCCGCTCGCTCAGCTCCAGATGCCGCTGCCGCGCGTCGCTGGGAACCTCACTGGTGGCGCCGTCGCTCGTGGTCATGCCCCCATTTTCCCCGGTGGCACCGACAAACCGGCAGGGGCGCGCCTACTTCCGCGCTTACTCCTGTGCCGCTTCGTGCAGCATCCGCGCCACGTCGCGGGAACGTTTCAGGGCTTGCCGGACGTACCGGGGCGAGGCGCCCGCCAGCCCGCAGGCGGGCGTGACGACGACCTGGCGCGCGAGCCGCTCGGGCGCGAACCCGAACCGCCGCCACAGCCCCCGGAGCGGTTCGGCCGACGCCCGCAGCGGCGGCAGCGCCGCGTCGGTCGCCGGGACCGCCCCGAGGAACAGCCGGACGCCCGCGTCGATCGTCTCGCCCACCACGTCGTCGTCCCGCTTCGGCACGTACCGCAGGTCGACCGACAGCGCCTTCGCCCCCGCGCGCCGCAGCAGGCCGAACGGGACGTCGCGGGCGCAGCAGTGGACGAGCGGGAACGCCGCGTCGTCCGCGCACACCGTGTCGATCGTCCGCCGCAGGACGTCCTCGGCCACCGGGGCCTCGACCGCCCGCAGCCGCCCGAACCCGCTCGCGGTCGGGACCGTCCCCGCGAGCACCCCCGGCAGGGCCGGTTCGTCCAGTTGCAGCAGGATCCGCGCGCGCGGGCAGCCGCCGCCGGACGTCGGCGACGTGCGCCGCCACGCCCTCCGCGAGCGACTCGGGCGAGGTCGCGGACGGCGCCCGGGTCCTTGATCGCGCGGTCGCCGTGCCGCAGCTCGACGGTCGCGGCGAGCGTCCACGGGCCGCACACCTGGATCTTGAACGGCCCGTCGTGCGTCCCCGCGACGGCCTCCAGCACGTCCAGGTCGCGCGCGAGGTGGTCGCGGGTGCGGACGGTGTCGCGGCCGGGCCGGTCGGAGAACCGCCACCCGGACGGTTCGAGGTGCACCGGCAGCTCGACCAGCAACCCGGCCGACCGTCCCACCATGTCGGCGCCGGGCCCGCGCGCGGGCAGTTCCGGCAGGTGCGGCAGCTCGGGCACCTCGCCGAGGACGACCCGGAGGGTCTCCTCCGGGTCGCTCCCGGGATACGAGCCGACACCGGTCGCCGTCCCCGGCCCCCACGGATATTCGATCACGTGCGAAAGCCTAGCGGCGTGGTCAGAGCAGTTCGGCCAGCTTGTCCAGGCGGCGCAGGGTGTCGGCCTCCGGTTCGGTCTTGAGGTTGAACAGCACCTCGTCGACCCCGGCCGCCGCCAGCTCCTCGACGGCCCGCGGGCTGCGCGGCACGCCGAACACGGTGACCGGCACGGGCCGTCCCGCGCGCTCCCGGATGTCGGCGATCTGCGCGGCCAGGGCGTCGGTGCCGCGCCCGTAGATCGGCATCCACCCGTCCCCGAACTCCACGACCCGGTCGGGCGTCGTCGGGCCGGCGCCGCCGATCAGCACGGGCGGGTGCGGGTCCTGGACGGGCTTGGGGTAGGAGAACACGGGGTCGAAGTCGACGAACTCGCCGTGGAACTCCGCCTCGTCCTTCGTCCACAGCTCCTTGACGGCCAGCACCCGCTCGCGCAGCAGCCGCATGCGCGTCTTCGGCTCGGTGCCGTGGTTGCGCATCTCCTCCCGGTTCCAGCCGGCGCCGACGCCGAGCATCGCCCGTCCGCCGGAGATCAGGTCGAGGGACGCGACCTCCTTGGCCAGGACGATCGGGTCCCGCTGGACGATCAGCGCGATCCCGGTGCCGAGCCGCAGCCGCTCGGTCACGCCCGCGATCGCCGACAGGACGACGAACGGGTCGAGCGTCCGGTAGTACATGCGCGGCAGCTCGTCGCCGCCGGGCCACGGCGATTCCCGCTTCACCGGGATGTGGGTGTGCTCGGCGAGGAAAAGCGACCCGAAGCCGCGCTCCTCCAGCGCCCGTCCGAGCGCCGTGGCGCCGATCCCCTCGTCGGTCACGAACGTGGAAACACCGAACTTCACAAGACCTCCAGAGTTGCGCCAGAGCCGCATGGTACTTCCGGCGTCCCCGAGGCGTCCGAGGCGGCGGCCGCCGGTTCGCCGGTGGCGCGGCGGGGTACACGCCGGAATGACCGGCGCGAACAGTGACCGTCCGGATACGGAACGCTATCCGGGACGGCGGCATCCACGGGGGACGGAACAGTGCAGCTGCGGTTCATCGGGACCGGGTCGATCCTCAGCGAGAGCATGAGCTCGTCGGCGATGATCGACGGCCGGGTGCTCGTCGACGCGCCGAACGGGTCGATGAAGGCGATGCGGCGGCACGGGCTCGACCCGCTGGACGTGGACGTCTGCCTCATCACCCACTTCCACGCCGACCACTTCTTCGACATCGTGTTCCTGTTCCTCGAACAGGGGCTGCGGCGGGCGCGGGACCGCGAGCTCGTCCTGATCGGCCCGTCCGGCTTCGAGGAACGCCTGGAGCGGCTGTTCGAGACCGCCTATCCCGGCACCTACGCCGACATCCGGGAGAAGGTGCCGCCGCGCTTCGTCGAGATCGGCGACCGGGGCGGCGACTGGTCCGGCGACGGGTACCGGATCCACGCGGTGCCCGTGGAGCACACCGTCCCCGCGCTCGGGTACGTGATCGCCGACGAGTCGGGGGCGCGGCTCGGGTACACGGGCGACACGGTGCTGTGCCCGCCGGTGGAGAAGCTCGCCGCCGACTGCCCGACCGTGGTGCTCGACACGAGCTTCCCCGCGGAGGGCGAGTTCGGGCACATGGGCCTCGCCGACGTCGAATCGCTCGCCGACCGCCATCCGGACGTCCGGTTCCTCGCGACGCACCGGGACGACGACGTCACCGGGTCGTCGCGGAAGAACATCGTGTTCCCGCGCGACGGGCAGACCTTCGAGATCGACGGCGCCGCGAAGCCCGCCGGGACGGCGTCCGGCGGGCTCGTCGGCGACCTGCTCTGACGCGTCAGGCGGGGACGCGCGCGGCCTCGGCGATCGTCGCCGACGCCAGCACCCGGTCGCCCTCGTACAGGACGGCGGCCTGGCCGGACGCGACGCCGCGCGCGGGCGCGGCGAGGCGGATGCGCAGGACGTCGCCGTCCCGTTCGGCCGTGCAGTCGTGGACCTCGCCGTGGGCGCGCAGCTGCACGCGGCAGCCGAACGGGCCCGCAGGCGGCTCGCTCAGCCAGATCGCGCGCTCGGCGGTGATCTCGCGGACGTCGAGGGCCTCGCGGGGGCCGACGGTGACGGTGTTGGTGACCGGGGAGATGTCGAGGACGTAGCGGGGCCGCCCGTCCGGCGCGGGGGTGCCGATGCGCAGGCCCTTGCGCTGCCCGATCGTGTACGCGTACGCGCCGTCGTGCTCGCCGACCTCGGTGCCGTCGGCGTCGACGATCGGGCCCTTGGCGGTGCCGAGACGCTCGGCGAGGAAGCCGCGGGTGTCGCCGTCGGCGATGAAGCAGATGTCGTGGCTGTCGGGCTTGTCGGCGACCTGGAGGCCGCGCCGCTCGGCCTCGCGGCGGATGTCGGCCTTGGCGGTGTCGCGAGGGGGAACATCGCGTGCGCGAGCTGCTCGGGGGTGCACACCGCCAGGACGTACGACTGGTCCTTGCCCGCGTCGACGCCCCGGCGCAGGACGCCGTCCTCCAGCCGGGCGTAGTGGCCGGTGCAGACGGCGTCGAAGCCGAGCGCCATCGCGCGGTCCAGCAGCGCCGCGAACTTGATCTTCTCGTTGCAGCGCAGGCACGGGTTCGGCGTGCGGCCCGCCGCGTACTCGCTGACGAAGTCCTCGACGACGTCCTCGTGGAAACGTTCCGCGAGGTCCCAGACGTAGAACGGGATGCCGATCACGTCGGCGGCGCGGCGGGCGTCCCGGGAATCCTCCAGGGTGCAGCAGCCGCGCGCGCCCGTCCGGTAGGACTGCGGGTTGCTGGACAGGGCCATGTGGACGCCGGTGACGTCGTGCCCGGCCTCGGCGGCGCGGGCGGCGGCCACGGCGGAGTCGACGCCGCCGGACATGGCGGCGAGTACGCGCAGAGTCATAGTCCTTCGAGCGTACGCGCCGCCGGGACCGTCCTACATCGTGTTTACGATCAGCCCGATGTGAGTGAAGTAGTTCAGGGCGCCGAACAGTAGGAAGGCCAGGCCGGAAAGTCCCCAGCAGACTCCGACGACGAGCGTCAGCGGGCCGCGCGGAGCCCGCAGCGCGAACGGGAACAGCACCGCGCCGATCCCGACGAGGGCGTACAGCGCCGAGATGAAGCTCGCCTCCACCATCGGATGGTCGGCCAGCAACCCGGAGATCGGCTCCTGCGGGGGCGCCGCGAACAGCTGGTAGTGGATCCCGGCGGCGGCGATGCCGAAGCAGGCCAGCCCCATGCCGAGGACGAACACCGACACCGGCCCGGCGAGACCGGCGACGTCCGCCGTCCGGTCGGGCCGCTCGGCGAGGGCCGTCCCGTGCTTCCACAGGTACACCGCGGCGGCCAGCATGAGGACGCCGAACGCCAGCGCCGGCTCACCGAAGATCACGTTGTCGAACGGGAAGCCGCCGGGCGCCAGCGGCCACGTCAGCGTCATGTGCAGGCCCGTGGTGGTGAGGATGAAGCCGAGGACGCCGAACGCGAGCGACCAGCCGGTGGGGTGCAGCCGCGCGTCCGGCGTCAGCAGCAGCCGTCCGAGCCAGACGACGAGCAGCAGCCCGGCGCCCGCGGCGACCGACATGACGGTGTTGTAGGTGGGCATGTTCGCCCAGTCGATCTTCAGCGGTTCTTCGGCCGCCGCCAGGATCATCTCTCCCCCTCCGGTCGGGATCCGGCGATACCCGGTGCGGACGTCCCTCCCACCGCGGGCCGATCACTCTTGACCGGAGCAGGGTGAAGGTTTGCCCTGGACGGGGCCTCGCCGGGGACACGGCGACGGATCGTCCGGCGGCTCGCGTAGGGTTACGTCGCGGGCTCCGTGAAGGCCCGGACCCCGTGACCCCACGACAAGGAAGAGACGTACAGGTGGGAATCTTCCGCCGTCCGCGCGACACGTCCGCCACCGCACCGCCCGCGGTCGGCGAGTTCTGGGAATGGTGGGGCCAGGCGCGCCCGACGATCGAGTCGTCGCTGGCGGCCGGTCCGGGCGACCCGGAACCGGGCGAGCCGCCGGGCGAGGGCCTGTCGGCCGACACGATCGAGGAGCTGTCCCGCCGCGTCCACAAGATCCACCCGGGGCTGCAGTGGGAGATCGGCGGCGCCGAGGACCGGGCGCCCTCGCTCACGCTGACCGGCGGCGGCGACCCGGAACTGCGCGGGCTCGCCGAACGGTGGGTGCGGGCCGCGCCCAAGGGCTCGGGCGACTGGAACTTCTACCCCGCGCGGCAGGCCGACCCGGAGATGCTCGCCCAGGACCTCGTCCTCGGCGACCACGAGTTCGACCTGGAGTACGTGCGGCTGGGCATGCGGGCCGACGCCGGACGCGCGAAGGTGCACATCACCGCCTACCACCCCGACTTCCTGTTCGTGCCCGAGGAGCAGCAGCGGCAGGTCGCGTCGCACGTCCTGGACTGGGCGCTCGGCGAGGACGACGTGGCCCGCTGGGTCGGCGACGTCGACCTCGCGATGGAGGCGCCGATCGACGCGCTGCGCCGCGATGCTGGGCGCGGTCGTCGAGCAGGTCGCCGAGCCGTTCGGGGACGCGGCGTGGCTGACCGGCGAGGGCCGCACCCCGCGCGGCCATCCCGCCCGGGTCGGCGCGCGGTTCCCGCTGCACCGGCAGGACTACCCGCTGTGCGACCTGCACGTGGCGATCGCCGTCCCGTACCTGCACGACAACCCCGACCGGCTGCCCGTCGAGCCGTCCGCGGGGGCGCTGCACGCGTTCGAGAAGAAGCTCGCCAAGCTGGGCGACCGGGCGGTCCTCGCCGTCCGCGAGACCGGCGACGGGCTGCGGGTCTTCCACCTGTACGCCGACCCCGACTCGGGCGTCGTCGGCGAACTCGACCAGCTCGCCGCGAACTGGCAGGAGGGCAAGGCGAAGATCTCCTCGACCAACGACCCCGGCTGGAAGGCGCTGGCCCCCTACCGGCCCTGACGGACGGCCTCTACCTTGCGCCAGCGTGCCTCGCAGCACGAGTACACGCCGAAGAGCACCACGCCGCAGGCGATGGCGACGAGCCCCCACGCCCCGGCGGGCGTCCCGGCGAACTCGCGGAGCGTGCCGTCCAGCCCGCGCGCCTTCCCCGGGTCGTAGGCGATCGCCGCGTACCCGAGGAACACCCCGGCCGCACCGATCACCAGGCCCCGCGCGGCGTTCCCGAGCACGCCGAGCGGCTCGACGACCCGCCGCGCGTTCCGTCCCATCTGCCCGGCCTTGAGCTCGTCGAGGAACGTGCGGCGGGCGGCGCCGTACAGGACGTACGCGCCCACGGCGAGGAACCCGGCGGCGACGCCCAGCACCAGCCAGCGCCCGCCCGGCTCCCCCAGCAGCCGCGCGGTGAACGTCCTCGACCGCTCGTCGCCCGACGCGCCCCGGTGCCCGAACATGAACGCGAGCATCGCCGCGAACCCGGCCCCGTACAGGACCCCGCGACCGGCCGACGCGAGCCGCTCCCGCACCCGGTGCCCGTCCGGAACGGGACGTCCGTAGACCGCCTCCGCGAACTGCCAGAGCGCGAGGGCCGCGAACCCGGCCGTCATGAGCCACAGCACGACCGTCCCGCCCGGTTCGCCCGCCACGGTGGTGAGGGCGCCGGTCCGGTCGGCCTCCGCGCCGCCGTCCCCCAAGGCGATCTGCAGCGCCAGCACCCCGATCAGGACGTACAGGAATCCGCGGGCGACCAGGCCCGCCCTCGACAGCCGGTGGAACCACGGATGCCCGGCCGCCTTGCGCCCCGCGTCCCGCACCACGCCGCCGTCCGCCACGCCCGTCATCGCTCCGGCACCTCGCAATCCCTCGACCAACGAACGGCAAAGCCGTCCCCGGTGAGAAGGCGATCAAACGTGAAGGAGTTTCGGGCGGCGGCTTCCACTCCGCTACGCTCCGTTCCAGCCGCCGCCCGGATAACGCCGCCCACGCCGCAGCCGAACGGGCGCACATCACGCGGCCCGGACGCCCGCCATGCGGGACCGGCGCGCACCGTGCGGGCGGACGTCCGCGACGCGGAACCGGCGCGCGCACGCGGGCCGGACGCCCGCCATGCGAGACCGGCGCGCGTCACGCCGACCGAGCGCTCACCACCCGAAACCCACACGGCCCGGACGCCCGCCATGCGGAACCGGCGCGCGCCGTGGGGCGCTGGGCGGGTGGGTCAGGTCAGGCCGGCTCGGCGGGCTCGGTCTACGGCGGGGCCGATGGCGTCGGCCAGGGCCTTCACGTCGGCTTCGGTGGAGGTGTGGCCGAGGGTGAAGCGCAGCGAGCCGCGCGCGCGCTCCGGGCCGGCGCCCATGGCGGTGAGGACGTGGCTGGGCTGGGAGACGCCCGCGGAGCAGGCCGAGCCGGTCGAGCAGGCGATGCCGCGGGCGTCCAGCAGCATGAGGAGCGCGTCGCCCTCGCAGCCGGGGAAGGAGAAGTGCGCGTTGCCGGGAAGCCGGTCGCGGGGGTCGCCGTTCAGGATCGCGTCGGGGACGGCGGCGCGGACGGCGTCGATGAGGCGGTCGCGGAGGGCGGCGAGGCGTTCGGCCTCGGCCTCGCGGCGGCGGGCGGTGACCTCGACGGCGGCGGCGAACCCGGCGATGGCGGGGGTGTCGAGGGTGCCGGAGCGGACGTCGCGTTCCTGGCCGCCGCCGTGCAGGAGCGGCACGGGGTCGAGGTGGACGGGGTCCTTCGGCTTCGCGAGCAGGAGCGCGCCGACGCCGAGCGGTCCGCCGATCTTGTGGCCGGTGAGGGTGAGGGCCTGGACGCCGCTCGCGGCGAACGAGACGGGCAGGCTGCCCGCGGCCTGGACGGCGTCGGTGTGCAGGGGGACGCCGTGTTCGCGGGCGGTCGCGGCGAGTTCGGCGATCGGCTGCACGGTGCCGACCTCGTTGTTCGCCCACATGACGGTGGCGAGCGCCACGTCGGAGCCGTCGCCGAGCGCGGCGCGGAGGGTTTCGGGACGGACGCGCCCCAGTTCGTCCACGGGCAGCAGTTCGACGTCGGCGCCCTCGTGGTCGGCGAGCCACCGGACGGTGTCGAGGACGGCGTGGTGCTCGACGGCGGAGGCGAGCACGCGGGTGCGGGCGGGGGCGGCGGCGCGGCGCGCCCAGTACAGGCCCTTGACGGCGAGGTTGTCGGACTCGGTGCCGCCCGAGGTGAACACGACCTCGCTGGGGCGGGCGCCGAACGCCTCGGCGATGAGCTCGCGGGATTCCTCGACGACGCGGCGGGCGTTGCGGCCGACGGCGTGCAGCGAGGACGGATTGCCGAGCTCGTGCAGCCGCGCCGTCATCGCCTCAACGGCCTCCGGCAGCATGGGGGTCGTCGCCGCATGGTCGAGGTAGGTCACCACGGCGTCAACATTATCCGCGTGCGGGGTGTTCCCCGTATGTGGCCGGTGGGTTAGGGGAATGCGCGGGCGCGACTCCCGGTTGGCGACTGTACCGTCCGGTCGGTACAGTGGAGGAATCATGACCAAACACGCCCTCCTGGACGCCGCGGAGGCGGTGCTCTCCGAGCACGGCACGCAGGCGCTGACGCTCAACGCGGTCGCCGACCGCGCGGGCGTCAGCAAGGGAGGGCTGCTCTACCACTTCCCGTCCAAGGAAGCGCTCGTCAAGGCGATGGTCGCGCGGGTCATCGAGGAGTTCGACGACCTGATCGGCGCCCATCTGGCCGAGCACGACGACGGGACGCCCGGCGCCTACAGCCGCGCGTACGTCGAGGCGACCTTCGAGATCCTGACCGGCGAGGCCCGCGCCTACCGGCGCTGGTCGGCGATCACGGCCGCCGCGACGGACCCGGAGCAGGCCGAGCCGCTCAACGCGGCCATGCGCCGCTGGCACGGCCGCGCACCGGCGGAAGACGCCGATCCGGTCGCCGCGACGGTCGTCCGGCTGGCGGCCGAGGGCCTGTGGGAAGTGGTGAGCCACGCGCCGGAGCTCTACGACGAGGAGCAGCTCGCGGCGCTCAAGCGGCGGTTGCTCGACCTTCTCGGTTAGCTCCGCGCCGGGCCGTCACCGGCCCGATGGAACGATCCAAATTCTCGGCCGCGCACCCGCGCGGCGCCGTCCGTCCGGGGTCCTTCGCCCCGCCGAGTCCAGAAAGAGGTGAACCATGCTGCCCCGCGCCCGTATCGGGACGTTCCTGACGTTCGCCCTCGCGGGCCTGCTCACCGGTGTGTGGGTCGCGCGGATGCCCGCGCTGGCCGGGAAGTTCGGGACGTCGGAGAGCGAGATCGGCATCGTCGTCCTCGTCTGGGGTCTCGGCGCGGTCGTCGCCATGCAGGCGCTGCGCGGGGTGATGGCGCGCGCCGGGAGCCGGGGCGCGCTGCGGTTCGCCCTGCCGCTGACCGCGCTGTCCTACGTGGCGGTCGCGGTGGCGCCGACGTACTGGTCGCTGCTGGCCGCCGTGGTGGCGTTCGGGATGACGTTCGGGATCACCGACATCGCGATGAACGCGCAGGCCAGCGTGGTCGAGCAGGCGTACCGGCGGTCCATCATGAGCGGCATGCACGCGGGCTGGTGCATCGGCGCGATGACCGGCGGGCTGTTCGGCGTCGCGACGGCGGCGCTCGGCCTCGGCTTCACCGCGACGGTGCTGATCGCGGCGCTGTTCGCGCTGCCCGCCGGGCTCGCGCTCGGCCGCACCTACCTGCCCGACCCGGACGCCGCCGCCGAGGCCGGGACGGGCGGGCGGCGGCGCCGGCGCGGATGCCGGCCGCCGTCTACCTGATCGGCGTGCTGGGCTTCATCGCGTTCATGACCGAGGGGTCGATCGCCGACTGGAGCAGCCTGATGCTGCACGACGAACTGGGCGCGACCGAGTCGCTGGCGGCGTTCGGGTACCCGATGTTCGAGCTGGCGATGCTGATCGGACGGCTCGTCGGCGACCGCGTCCGGATGCGGATCGGCACCCGGCGGCTGCTGGCGGGCGCCGGGCTCGGCACCGCGGCGGCGATGACGGTGGTGGTGTTCGCCCCGTCGGCGCACGTGGCGATCGCCGGGTTCTTCGTGACGGGCCTGGTCGTCTGCGTGGTCGTCCCGACGACGATCTCGCTCGCCGGGACCGCCGCGCCGGACCGTCCGGCGGCCGCGGTCGCGCAGGTCGGCGCGATGGGCTACGGCGGGCTGCTGCTCGGCCCGGTGGTGGTCGGTTTCCTCGCGGACGCGACGTCGCTGCGCGTCGGCGTCGGCGTGGTGGTCGTGCTCGCGCTGCTGATCGCGGCGGGCGCCCGGTTCGTCCCGCTGGGCGAGGGCGCCGACCTGGCCGCCGCACCGTCCGTCCCGGAACGGGACGACGCGGAGCCCGAGCCCGTCGCCGCCTGACCCGCGCGGGGGATTCGCGTGGATGATCCGGTATAACCCCTCTTCTGGCTTCAGCGGCGAAGGGGCGGCGGATGAGCGGGTGGCGGGTTCCGGAGTACACCGAGCTGCGCGTGCTCGGCGAGGGCGCGCAGGGACGGGTGGTGCTGGCCCGCCACGACGCCACGGGGCTGCCGGCCGCGATCAAGTACCTCGCGGCCGGGCTCGCCGACGATCCGGGGTTCCGGGTCCGGTTCCGGGGCGAGGCGGACCTGCTGCGGCGGCTGCGCAACCCGTACATCGCGCGCATGTACGGGCTCGTCGAGACGGGCGAGGGCGCGGCGATCGTGATGGAGGCGGTGGACGGCGCGCCGCTCAAGACGGTGCTCGCCGAGCGGGGTCCGCTGGAGCCGGAGGCGGCGCTGGCGGTGCTCAAGGGGTCGCTGCTGGGGCTGGCCGCCGCGCACGACCTCGGGATCGTCCACCGCGACTACAAGCCCGCGAACGTGATCGTCCGGGGGGACGGGCTGAGCAAGCTCATCGACTTCGGTGTCGCGGTCGACGCGGGCGAGGCGGGACGGGCGGGCACGCCGGTCTACATGGCGCCGGAGCAGTGGCGGGACGAGCCGTCCTCCCCCGCCACCGACGTGTACGCGGCGACGTGCGTGTTCTTCGAGTGCGTGACCGGGCGGCGTCCCTTCGCCGCCGAGAACCTCGCCGGGCTGATGGGGCGGCACCTGACCGCGCCGGTCCCCGCGGAGGACGTCCCCGAGCCGCTCCGCCCGCTGGTGGAGAGCGGCCTCGCCAAGAACCCGTGGGACCGCCCGGCGGGCGCCGCCGCGTTCGTGACCGAGCTGGAGACGGCCGCGGCCGCCGCGTACGGCGCGGACTGGGAGGCGCACGGCGGTGCGCACGCTGGCCGGGGCCGCCGCCGCGC
>NZ_MKJY01000586.1 GCF_001942465.1 Actinomadura sp. CNU-125 | reverse complement strand
GGTCGCGGTGGCGGGGGCCGGTGCGGCGGGCGGGCGGTTCCTGCTCGGACGGCGCGGGTCGCGGAGCTGCGCGAGCGATCGGCCTCCCGGCTCCCGCGTCGCCCGCGAAGCCCGTTCCGCGCGGTGCGCGGGTGCGGGTGCCGGGGATGCCCCCGTTCGTCACCCCGAATCGCGACTTCTACCGGGTCGACACGGCCCTCACGCTTCCGCAGGTGGATCCGCGCGAGTGGACCCTGCGGATCCACGGCGCGGTCGATCGTCCGATGGAGATCACGTTCGGCGAGCTGCTGGACCGGGCGCTCGTCGAACGCGACATCACCCTGTCGTGCGTGTCGAACCAGGTCGGCGGCGACCTCGCCGGGAACGCCCGCTGGCTCGGCGCGCCGCTCGCGCGGCTGCTGCGCGAAGCGGGCGTCCGGCGGGGCGCCGACCAGATCCTGTCCCGCGCGGCGGACGGCATGACGATCGGCACCGCGCTCGACCCGGTGCTGGACGGGCGCGACGCGCTGCTCGCCGTCGCGATGAACGGCGAGCCGCTGCCCGTGAAGCACGGGTTCCCGGTGCGCATGGTCGTCCCGGGCCTGTTCGGCTACGTGTCGGCGACGAAATGGGTCGTCGATCTCAAGATCACCCGATTCGCCGCCGAGCAGGCGTACTGGACGGAGCGCGGCTACGCCGAGCGCGCGCCGGTCGAGACGTTCTCGCGCATCGACGTCCCGCGCCCGCTCGCCCGCGTGCAGGCCGGACGGGTCGCCGTCGCGGGCACCGCGTGGGCGCAGCACCGCGGCGTCCAGGCCGTCGAGTGGCGGGTCGACGACGGCCCGTGGCGCGAGGCGGAGCTCGCGCCCGTGCCGTCCTCCGACACCTGGCGGCAGTGGGTCGCCGAGTGGGACGCCGCGCCCGGCGGCCACACGCTGCGCGTCCGCGCCACCGACGGCACCGGCACGACGCAGCCCCCGGAACGGACTCCGCCCTTCCCCGACGGCGCGACCGGGTGGCACTCGGTCGTCGTGACCGTCACCTGAACCTCGCACGTCATCGTCCATCAACGAAGGAGAACCACGATGAACCGCACCCGAACCCTCACCGGCGTCGCCCTCGCCGCCGTACTGGCCCTCGGCGCGTCCGCCTGCGGCGGGGACGACGAGAGCACGTCCGGCGCGGCGGCGAACGCCCCCGCGACGAGCGCGGCGCCGAGCTCGTCGGCCGCCCCGGCCGCCCCGGCCGCCACGGAGCCGTTCGGTCCCGGCTGCGCGGCGGTCCCGAAGGACGGCGCGGGCAGCTTCTCCGGCATGGCGCAGGACCCGGTCGCGACGGCCGCGTCGAACAACCCGGTGCTGTCGACACTGGTCACGGCGGTGAAGAAGGCCGGACTGGTCGACACGCTCAACTCCTCGAAGGACATCACCGTGTTCGCGCCCACCAACGACGCGTTCGCGAAGATCCCCGAAGATCAGCTGAACGCCGTCCTGGCCGACAAGGAGAAGCTGACGAGCATCCTGACCTACCACGTCGTCGGGCAGCGGATCGCCCCGGACGCCCTGGCGAGCGGGGACTTCAAGACCCTTGCAGGGCGCGTCGCTGAAGACGAGCGGGTCCGGCGAGTCGTTCACGGTCGGGGAGAACGCCAAGGTGATCTGCGGCAACGTGCAGACCGCCAACGCCACCGTGTACATCATCGACGGTGTGCTGATGCCGCCGTCGTCCTGACGCCCGCGACGCGGGGCGGCCGTGGCCGCCCCGCCCGCGCGCGTCCTACGGCGCGCCGAGCAGCTCGCGCATCGTGGCGATCTCGGCCCGCTGCGTGCGGACGATCTCGCCCGCCATCGCCGTCGCGTCCGCGAACCGTCCGCTCGCCTGCTCCTGCTGCGCCATCGTCACGGCGCCCTCGTGGTGCTCGATCATCATCTCGAGGAACGCTTTGTCGAACTTCGCGCCCGAGAGTCCTTCGAGCTCGGTCATCTGCTCGTCGGACATCATGCCGTCCATGTCGTGACCCATCTGCCCGGCCGATTCCGGTTCGCCCCAGGTCTTGAGCCACCCGGTCATCGTCCGGATCTCCGGCCCCTGGGCCTTCTTGATCTGGACGGCCAGGTCCTTGACCTTCGCCGACCCGGCGCGGGTCGGGGCGAGATCGGCCATCTCGACGGCCTGCCGGTGGTGCGGGATCATCATCTGCGCGAACATGACGTCCTGCGCGTTGTGCGTCGCGGACGGCGCCGCGCTCGCCGGAGCCGAGTGCCCCGAGTGCCCGGACGCGCCGGTCGTGGCGTCGTCGTCGCCGCAGGCCGCGAGCCCGATGACGAGGGCCGGCAGCAGGACCGTCCCGAGTGCACGCTTCATGTCGAACCTTCCGTTGTGAGCCGTACGTGCTGTCGAGGTGCGCGGACCTCTACAGCCGCAACACGGCCAACTGGAAGGGGGTCGGGCACGGGGGCGACCGTCCGGTGCGGAACCCGGTCCGCCAGACCCGGCCCCGCGCGTCCCGCATGATCGCGGGCAGCCGCCACCGGACGAGCGCGCCCGCGACCGCCCCGAGAAGCAGCACGCTCAGGAACGCCAGGCACACCTGCCCGCCGGGATGGTGCTCGCCGCCGTCATGATCGGGCGCGGGATGGTCCGGCGCGGAGCGACCCGCGGACTGACCTGCGGAGTGACCTGCGGACTGGACGGCGACGCCCGAGGCGTCCACGGGACTGCTCGACGCCTGGACGCCGTGCATCAGCAGCACGCCGAACACCAGCGCCAGCGGCCAGAGCCGCCGCCGCACGTTCGGGTTCACAGTCCGCCGCCGCATACCCCGCCAGCGTATCCATGACCCCGGACGGGGACGAACCGGACGGCCGTTCCGGTCCGGTCCGTCGACCTCAGATGTTCAGCTGGCCGTTCACGTCGCGCATCTGCACGACCTTCTCCGAGCGCCCGTTGAACATGTTGACGACGCCCTCGTCGGCGGCGACCACGCTCGTCCGCGCCTCGTTCCACATCGACTCGATCTCGGCGCCGAACTCCGGATCCTCGTCCAGCACCCGCCGGACGACCCCTTCGAGCGCCTCGACGCGCTCCGGCTCGTCCGGTGTCTCGGTGGCCCGCTCCAGCGCCCGCTCGTCGGCCGCCCGGCCGCGGAACCGCTCCCGGACGCGGCGGGCCATGTCGAGCAGCGCCGCGCGCGCCGGTTCGGCGGAGGCTTCGACGGCCGCACCCGCCATGGCGGCGGCGATGGCGAGGGTCATCGGATCGGTCACCCCTACAGTGCACCACACGCGCCCGCCCCGGACCAGCCCGCTTCCGCGCGGTCAAGGTTCGAAGCGGTAGCCCATGCCCGGCTCGGTGATCAGATGCCGGGGCCGGGACGGGTCGGCCTCCAGCTTGCGGCGCAGCCCCGCCATGTAGACGCGCAGGTAGTTCGTCTCCTTGACGTAGCCGGGCCCCCACACCTCGGCGAGCAGGCGGCGCTGCGGGACGAGCGTCCCCGGGCTGCGCAGCAGGATCTCCAGGATCCCCCACTCGGTGGGGGTCAGATGGACGGGCCTGTCGTCGCCGGTGACGGTTTTGCGGGCGAGATCGACGAGCCGTCCGCCGACCGCCACCGTGGGGGTCGTCCCGTCGGCGGGGACGCGGCGGGTGATCGCGCGGATGCGGGCGAGCAGCTCGTCCAGCCCGAACGGCTTGGTGACGTAGTCGTCGGCGCCCGCGTCGAGCGCCTCCACCTTGTCGCGGCTGCCGGACCGGCCCGACAGCACGATGATCGGCACCTGCGACCAGCCGCGCAGCCCCTCGATCACCTCGACGCCGTCCAGGTCGGGCAGCCCGAGGTCGAGGACGATCAGGTCGGGGAGCCAGTCGGCGGCCAGCACCAGGGCCTGCCCGCCGTCGGCGGCGACCTCGACCTCGTAGTCGCGGGCGCGCAGGTTGAGGCGCAGTGCGGTCAGGAGCTGCGGGGAGTCGTCGACCACCAGCACGCGCGTCACGCCCGCCCCTCCCGTACCGCCGCGGGCAGGGCGACCACCATGGTCAGCCCGCCGCCCGGCGTCTCCTCGATCTCCAGCGCGCCGTCCATCGCCTCGGCGAGGCCCGCGCCAGCGCCCAGCCCCAGCCCGACGCCCGTCCGGTCGTCGCGGTCGCCGAGCCAGCTGGAACGGCGCGAACGCCCGGTCGCGGTCGGCGGGCGCGATGCCGGGGCCGCGGTCGATGACGCGCACCTGGACGCGCGCCGCGTGGGCGCTCGCGGTGACCAGCACCGGTTCGCCCGGCGGGTTGTGCCGGACGGCGTTGGACACCAGGTTCGCGAGCACCCGCTCCAGCAGCGCCGGGTCGGCGGCGACCTCCGGTAGCCCCGCGGGGACGCTGATGTCGACGCGGGCGTCGCCGAGGCCGTCCAGCGCCCGCGGCACGACGTCCTCGACGGCGATGGGCCGCCGCGACACCCCGAGCACCCCGGCCTGCAGCCTGCTCATGTCGAGGAGGTTGGCGACGAGCCGGTCGAGCCGCTCCAGCGATTCGGCGGCCAGCGCGGTCAGCTCGTCCCGGTCGGACTCGCTCCACACCACGTCGGAGCTGCGCAGGCTCTCCACGGCGGCCAGCGCGGACGCCAGCGGGGTGCGCAGGTCGTGGCTGACGGCGCCGAGCAGCGCGGTGCGCATCCGGTCGGCGCCTCCAGCGGCGCCACCTGCTCGGCGGCTTCGGCGAGCCGCCGGTGCCGCAGCGCGACGGCCGCCTGCGCGGCGAACGCCTCCAGGATCCGCCGGTCGGACGCGGGCAGCGTGCGGCCCCGGACGCCCAGCGCGAGCGCGACGTCGACGAGGACGTCGCTGTCGCCGTCGTCCGGGCGCGTGACCGGCGGGCCCCCGGCGGACGCCACGATCGTCCACGCGGCCTGCGGCGCGGCGGGCGCGGCGGGGTCGCGTTCCAGGAGGGTCACGGACGCGCGCGCGTACGTCTCGCGGAGGCGTTCCAGGATGCCGTGCAGCGGACCGCGCCCGCCCGGCGGGCGTCGCCGCCGTCACCGCGCAGGATGTCTCCGGCGAGCGTGGACAGCACCTGCGCGTCGGCGCGCGCGCGGGCCGCCTCCCGCCCGCGCCGGGCGGTGACGTCGACGATCGTGCTGACCGTGATCCCGACGACGACGAACACCGCGAGCTGCAGCATCGACTCGGCCCCGTACACGGTGAACGTGCCCGTCGGCGGCGTGAAGTAGAAGTTGAGCAGCAGCATCCCGGCGACGGCCGCGACCAGCGCCGGGTACAGGCCGCCGACCAGCGCGACCCCGACCACCGCCGCCTGGAACAGCAGGATGTCGCTGTTCAGCGACACGTCCCCGCGCAGCCGGAGCAGCAGCAGCGTGAGCAGCGGCAGCCCGGCGGCGGCGAGCGCGAAACCGGCGGCCCGCCGCGCCGCGGGCACCCCCCAGGTGTTCCGGCCCGCCCGCCGCCGGTGCCCCCGCGCGGCCTCCTCGTGGCTGACCAGGTGCACGTCGATGGGCCCCGACCCGGCCGTCACCGTGACGCCGACCCCGCGCGCGAACACCTGCGCGAGCCGTCCCCGCCGGGACGCGCCGAGGACGAGCTGGGTGGCGTTGACGCCGCGCGCGAACTCCAGCAGCGCGTCCGGCACGTTCGTCCCGACGACCTGGTGGTAGCTGCCGCCGAGGCTCTCCACCAGCGACCGCTGCCGGGTCAGGTTCGCGGGCGCCCCCGCGGTGAACCGGCCGGTCAGGCCGTCGCTGCGGGCGACGTGCAGGGCCAGGAGGTCGGCGCCGCGCGCGCGGTCGGCGATCCGGGCGGCGCGGCGGATCAGCGTGTCGCCCTCCGCCCCGCCGGTGAGCGCCACGACGACCCGTTCCCGCGCCTGCCATGTCCCGCGGATGCCGTGGTCGGCGCGGTACCGGTCGAGCTGGTCGTCCACCTTGTCGGCCAGCCACAGCAGCGCCAGCTCGCGCAGCGCCGTCAGGTTGCCGACGCGGAAGTAGTTCCCGAGCGCCGCGTCGATCTTCTCCGGGGCGTACACGTTGCCGTGCGCCATCCGCCGCCGCAGCGCCTCCGGCGCCATGTCGACCAGCTCGACCTGCTCGGCGCGCCGCACCACCTCGTCCGGGACGGTCTCGCGCTGCGGCACGCCGGTGATCTGCTCGACCACGTCGTTGACCGACTCCAGATGCTGGACGTTCACCGTCGACACCACGTCGATGCCCGCGTCGAGGATCTCCTCGAGTCCTGCCACCGCTTGGCGTTCGGCGAGCCGGGCACGTTCGTGTGCGCCAGCTCGTCGATCAGCGCCACGTCGGGGCGGCGCGCGATGACGGCGGCGACGTCCAGCTCGGTGAACCGCGCGCCCCGGTGCTCGATCGTCCGGCGCGGGACGGTCTCCAGGCCGTCCAGCAGCCCGGCGGTGCGGGCCCGGCCGTGCGTCTCGACCAGCCCGGCGACGACGTCGGTGCCGCGTTCGCGGCGCCGCCCGCCCTCGGCGAGCATCGCGTAGGTCTTGCCGACGCCGGGCGCCGCGCCCAGGTAGATCCGCAACCGCCCCCGGCCCATCGTTCCTCCTCGGCCTCACAGTACTCCCGGGCGCCGTCAGCCCCGGACGGGGAAGCGCCGGTCGAGCGCCAGGTTCAGCTCCAGCGCGTTGACCCGCGGCGCGCCCATGAACCCCAGGTCGCGGCCGTCGGTGTGGTCCTCGACGAGCGCGCGCACCCGGTCCGGCGCGACGCCCCGCGCGGCCGCCACCCGATCCAGTTGCAGCGCCGCGTAGGCGGGGGAGATGTGCGGGTCGAGGCCGCTGCCGCTGCCGGTGACGGCGTCCGGCGGGACGACCGGATCCGCCGGGGCGTCGCCGCGGACCGGCACGATCAGCCCCGCCGAGTAGTCCTCGCCGGGCCGGGCCAGTTCCACCGGGACGCCCCGGTAGCGGGCGACGAACGGCGCGTCCACCGTGCCCGGCCGCTCGTTGACGCTCACGACGCGCGCCGGGTGCGGCACCGTGCCGTCCGGCGCCCGCTCCCCGAACACCGCGAGGACCGCGCCGACGCCGCCGTCCGTGCAGTACGGGCGCGAACCGTCCACGCCCTCCAGTTCGCCGACGGCCGCGCTCCGCTCGCACACCCGGGTGAGCAGGCTCGTGCGGCCGTCCGGCCCGGGGACGTCGACGACGTCCTCCGGCCCGAGGTTGCTCGCGCCGGAGGCCAGCGGGTCGTAGCCGTCCCCGGCGTTGGACGGGCGGCTCTGGAAGTACCGCCGCAACGGCTCCCCGGCCGCGCCGGTGAACGGCTGGGCGAGCAGCGAGCTGCCGGCCGTCCGGCCGTCCGCCCGCACGAGCGAGCCGTCCGCACGGTCCTGCAGGCCGGGGAGGCGGCCCACCGCGTAAAGGGCGACCGGGTAGACGAGGCCGAGCAGCACGGTGAAGACGAGCAGCGCGCGCAGCGCCGCCGCGTGCCGCCGGATCGAAGGTTCGAGATCCATGTCAGGACATCCCCGGAAAGTTCTGGACGATCAGGTCGATGAGCTTGATCCCGGCGAACGGGACGACGACGCCGCCGAGGCCGTAGACCAGCAGGTTGCGCGACAGCAGCTTCGACGCCCCGCCCGGCCGGTACCGGACGCCGCGCAGCGCCAGCGGGATCAGCGCGACGATGACCAGCGCGTTGAAGATCACCGCGGCGAGGACCGCCGACTGCGGGCTGTGCAGCCGCATGACGTTCAGCGCGTCCAGCCCCGGGAACAGCCCCACGAACAGCGCCGGGACGATCGCGAAGTACTTGGCGATGTCGTTCGCGATCGAGAACGTCGTCAGCGCCCCGCGGGTGATCAGCAGCTGCTTGCCGATCTCGACGATCTCGATGAGCTTCGTCGGGTCGGAGTCCAGGTCGACCATGTTCCCGGCCTCCTTGGCGGCGGACGTTCCGGTGTTCATCGCCACGCCCACGTCGGCCTTCGCGAGCGCCGGGGCGTCGTTCGTCCCGTCCCCGGTCATCGCGACCAGCCGGCCGCCCTCCTGCTCGCGCGCGATCAACGCGAGCTTGTCCTCCGGCCGCGCCTCCGCCAGCACGTCGTCCACCCCGGCCTCCGCCGCGATCGCCTCCGCCGTCGCCCGGTTGTCGCCGGTCACCATCACGGTGCGGATGCCCATCGCCCGCAGCCGGTCGAACCGCTCCCGCATCCCGGGCTTGACGACGTCCTTCAGGTGCACGACGCCCAGCACGCGCGCCGTCCCGCCCGTCCGTTCGCCGACGACCAGCGGGGTCCCGCCGGACGCCGCGATCTCCGCGACCGTCCCGTCCAGCTCGGACGGGACGGTCCCGCCGTGCTCGCGGACCCACCCGGCGACCGCACCGGCCGCGCCCTTGCGCAGCGACCGGCCGTCCAGGTCGACGCCCGACATGCGGGTCCGCGCGCTGAACGGCACCCACTCGGCGTCCACCGGCCCGGCCCCGGCGCGCACACCGAGACGCTCCTCGGCGAACACCACGATCGACCGCCCCTCGGGCGTCTCGTCCGCCAGGCTCGACAGGTGCGCCGCGTCCGCCAGCGCCCGTCCGGTCACGCCGCCCACCGGGACGAACGCCGACGCGCGCCGGTCGCCCAGCGTGATCGTGCCCGTCTTGTCGAGCAGCAGCGTGCCGACGTCGCCGGCCGCCTCCACGGCCCGTCCGCTCATCGCCAGGACGTTGCGCCGGACGAGCCGGTCCATCCCCGCGATGCCGATCGCCGACAGCAGCGCCCCGATCGTCGTCGGGATCAGGCACACCAGCAGCGAGACCAGCACGATGCCGTCGACGCCGTTCGCGTCCAATGCCGCCGTCCCGGCGGCCCCCGGGGCCGACTCCGCGCTGTAGATCGCCATGGGCTGCAGCGCCGCGACCGCCAGCAGGAACACGATCGTCAGCGCGGCCAGCAGGATGTTCAGCGCGATCTCGTTGGGGGTCTTGCGCCGGCTCGCGCCCTCGACCAGCGCGATCATCCGGTCGATGAAGCTCTCCCCGGGCCGCTGCGTGATCCGCACGACGATCCGGTCCGACAGCACCTTCGTCCCGCCGGTGACGGCGCTGCGATCGCCGCCCGACTCGCGGATCACCGGCGCCGACTCCCCGGTGATCGCCGACTCGTCCACGCTGGCCACGCCCTCGACGACGTCGCCGTCCCCCGGGATGACCTCCCCGGCCTCGACGACCACGCGATCGTCCCGCCGCAGCTCCGCCGCCGGGACGCGCTCCTCCCCGCCGTCGGTGAGCCGCCGCGCGTCCGCATCGCTCTTCGCCCGCCGCAGCGAGTCGGCCTGCGCCTTGCCGCGCCCCTCGGCGACGGCCTCGGCCAGGTTCGCGAACAGCACCGTCAGCCAGAGCCAGCCGACGATCCCCCAGCCGAACACGCTCGGCTCCGCGACGGCCAGGACCGTCGCCCACAGCGCGCCGACCTCGACGACCAGCATGACCGGGTTGCGCCACAGCGTGCGCGGATCGAGCTTGCGGAACGCGTCCGGCAGCGCCGCCGCGAGCCGCCGCGAACCGAACGCCTTCCCCGCGACGGCCTGCGGTGCCGGGCGCGGGGGCGCCTGAACGGGTGCGGACATCAACCGATCCCTTCTGCGAGGGGCCCCAGCGCCAGCGCCGGGAGGAAAGTGAGAGCGACCAGGACGACGGTCACGCTGGCGACCATGCCGACGAACAGCGGACGGTGCGTCGGCAGCGTCCCCGCGGACTCGGGCACCCGCGCCTGCCGCACCAGCGATCCCGCCAGCGCGAGCACGAGGACCATCGGGACGAACCGTCCGAGCGCCATGCACAGCCCGAGCGCCGTGTCGAACCACACCGTCCCCACGCCCAGCCCCGCGAACGCCGACCCGTTGTTGTTCGACGCCGACGTGAACGCGTACAGCACCTCGGTCAGCCCGTGCGGGCCGTCGTTGAGCATCGCCGCCCGCCCGTTCCCGGTCGCCAGCGCGACCGCCGTCCCGGCGAGCACCAGCGCGGGCGTGACCAGGAAGTACGACGCCGCCAGCTTGATCTCGCGCGGGCCGATCTTCTTGCCCAGATACTCGGGGGTGCGGCCCACCATCAGGCCCGCGGCGAACACCGTGATCACGGCGAGGACGAGCATCCCGTACAGCCCGGAGCCGACACCGCCGGGCGCGACCTCGCCGAGCATCATGTGCAGCAGCGTCATCATCCCGCCGAGGCTCGTGTACGAGTCGTGGAACGAATCCACCGCGCCCGTCGAGGTCAGGGTCGTCGCCGCGGCGAACACCGCCGAGTTCGGCACGCCGAACCGCGTCTCCGTCCCCTCCGCCGCCGCCCCGACGGCCGTCGGGACCGTACCGTCCGCCGCGCCCTGGAACGCCATCGTCAGGCCCGTGCCGGCCAGCGCGATCACGCCCATCACCGCGACGATCGCGTACCCCTGCCGCACCTGCCCGACCATCCGCCCGAACGTCCGGCACAGCGTGAACGGGATCAGCAGGATGAGGAAGATCTCCAGCCAGTTCGTCCAGGGGCGCGGATTCTCGAACGGATGGGCCGAGTTCGCGTTGTAGAACCCGCCGCCGTTCGTCCCCAGCTCCTTGATGGCCTCCTGCCCGGCGACCGGCCCGCCCGTGATCGCCTGCTGCCCGCCGTTCACCGTCGTGACCGTCTCGGGCCCGGCGAAGTTCTGCACCACACCGCCCGCGATCAGCAGGACGGCCCCCGCGAACGCGATCGGCAGCAGGATCCGGACCGTCCCGCGCGTCAGGTCGACCCAGAAGTTCCCGAGCCGCTCCCCTCTGCTCCGCGCGAACCCCCGCACCAGCGCCATCGCGACGCTCATGCCGACGGCGGCCGACACGAAGTTCTGCACCGCCAGCCCGGCCATCTGCACCAGATGCCCCATCGTGGACTCGCCCGAATACGACTGCCAGTTCGTGTTCGTCACGAAACTCACGGCGGTGTTCCACGCCTGGTCGGGCCGTACCGGCCCCATCCCCAGCGGCAGCCACTGCTGCACCCGCTGCAGCAGATACAACCCGAGCACGCTCACGAGCGAGAACGCCAGCACGCTCCGCGCGTACGCCCCCCACGTCTGCTCGGTGTCCGGATCGGCCCCCACCAGCCTGTAGATCCCGCGCTCCGCACGCGAATGCCTCGTGGCGGTGTAAACCCGGTACATGTAGTCGCCCAGCGGCCGATGCACCACGACCAGAGCGAGTATCAGGGACCCCAGGAACAGGATCCCCGCGACCGTCGAACTCATCAGAAGCGCTCCGGATACAAGAGGGCGACGACCAGGAACACGGTCAACGCCACCGCCAGCACCAGCCCCACGGCGTTCTCGACCGTCACTGCTCCACGCCCCGCACCAGCAGGCCGAGCAGGGCGAAGATCGCCACCGTCAGCACCACGAAGGCCACGTCGCTCATCGTCGATCCCTCGGTTCGTCTCGTTCGGGCCCCGGCGTCCTCACCAGGGCATTCGCGAGTTAAGCAGCGATCTGCGGCATTTCTGCGGGTCGTTGACGCCCCCTTAGCGCCCGGCCGCGAAGTCTTAACGCCCCCCTAGCGAGCCCCCGCGCCCGCACCCCACCGGGGACGCCCGCGACGCGGACGCCCGGGATACCGTTTCGCGATCGTCCCCGGGCCCGGGGTACGCTTTCCCGGCGAGCACACGGGCGCGTAGCTCAGGGGTAGAGCACTCGCCTTACAAGCGAGGAGTCGGCGGTTCGAAACCGTCCGCGCCCACCGGCCGTGGCCCCCGATCTCTATGTGGTGAGAGCGGGGGCTTGTCGTTTGTGCGCCGTCAGACGGTGAGTGTGGGGCCCTTGTCGGTGGCCGGGTGGTGGCAGGCGATCCAGTGGGTGGGGCCGAGGGGGCGCATCCGGGGTTCCTCGGTCTCGCAGCGGGTGTCGGCGCGGGCGCAGCGGGTGCGGAACCTGCAGCCGCTGGGCGGGGCGAGGGGCGAGGGGGGTTCGCGGGTCGCGGCCGCCTCCTCCGGCGGGGTGAGGTGCAGCGGGCTCCGGGGGACGGACGACAGCAGCGTGCGGGTGTACGGGTGCGCGGGGCGGTCGACGAGGTCCGCGCCGGTGGCGAGTTCGCAGGTCTTGCCGAGGTACATGACGAGGACGCGGTCGCTGATGTTCTTGATCACCGCGAGGTCGTGGGCGATGAACACGAGGGTGAGGCCGTAGCGGGCCTTGAGGTCCTCCAGGAGGTTGAGGATCTGCGCCTGCACGGAGACGTCGAGGGCGGACACCGGCTCGTCGCAGATCACGAGTTCGGGTTCGAGGGCCAGGGCGCGGGCGATGCTGATGCGCTGGCACTGGCCGCCGGAGAACTCGTGGGGGCGGCGGCCGGCGGCGGACGGGTCGAGGCCGACGGCTTCGAGGGCCTCGTCGACCCGGGCGGGGGTGCCCCAGACGCGGGGGCCCTCGGCGACGATGTCGCGCACCCGGCGGCGGGGGTTGAGCGACGAGATCGGGTCCTGGAAGATCATCTGCATGCGTTGCCGGGTGCGGCGGAGGGGTTCGCCGCGCAGGGCGGTGAGCTCCCGGCCGGACAGGCGGACCGATCCGGACGCGGGCCGGGGGAGCTGCATGATCGCGCGGGCGGCGGAGGATTTGCCGCAGCCGGACTCGCCGACGATGCCGAGGGTCTCGCCTGCGGCCACGTCGAGGCTCACCCCGGACACGGCGTGGACGGTGCGGCGTCCGGCGGGGAACGTGACCGTGAGGTTCTCGACGCGCAGGAGCGCGTCGGTGTCGCGCAGGTGCGCGGTTCCGCTACCGGCCATGGTGCGCGCCTTCCGGCTCGTCCGCCGGGTACCAGCAGGCGTGCGAGCGGTCGTGGGCGGAGGTGAGGGGCGGTTCGTCCGATCGGCAGCGTTCCCGGGCGAACGGGCAGCGGGGGTGGAACCGGCAGCCGGACGGCGGGGCGACGAGGTCGGGCGGACGGCCGTCGATGACCGCGAGCCGGGTGTGGTTCGGGGCCGAGAGGTCCGGGACGGCTCGGAGCAGGGCTTCGGTGTAGCGCATGCGGGGTGTCGTGAAGACGGCCTGGGCGGGGCCGCGTTCGACGATCCGGCCCGCGTACATGACGATCACCTCGTCGGCGTGGTCGGCGACGACGCTGAGGTCGTGGCTGACCAGGACCATCGCCATGTCGCGTTCGTCGCGCCGGCGGTGCAGGAGCCGCATGATCTGCTTCTGCACGGTGACGTCGAGCGCGGTGGTGGGCTCGTCGGCGAAGAGGACCTCGGGGTCGCAGGACAGGGCCATCGCGATGGTGATCCGCTGCCGCATGCCGCCGGACAGCTGGTGCGGGTAGCCGCGCAGGACGCGGCGGGGTTCGGGGACGCCGACCGAGGCGAGCAGCCGTTCGGCCTGCTCCCGGGCGCGGCGGCGGCTCATCTTGAGGTGGACGCGGAGCGGCTCGGTGACCTGGGCGCGACGGTGCGGACGGGGTTGAGGGCGGTCATCGGGTCCTGGAAGACGGCGGCCATGCGGGTGCCGAGGACGTCGCGGGTGTCGCCGGTGAGGTCGCGGTCCGCGAGGCGGGCGCGGCCGGTGCGTTCGGCGTCGTCCGGGAGCAGGCCGAGGACGGAGCGGATCAGGATCGACTTGCCGCTGCCCGACTCGCCGACGATCGCGAGGGTGCGGCCGCGTTCGAGGGTGAAGGAGACCCCGTCGACGGCCCGGAGGGTGCCGCGGGGCGTCCGGAAGCCGGTGCGCAGGCCGGTCACTTCGAGCAGCGGGCCGTCCCGCCGGGGGACGGGTACGGACGGCGCGGCGGTGCGGCGCCGGGGGCGGGCGGGTTCGAGGCCGCCCGGCCGGTGGCCGGTGAGCTCCTGCAGCCGGTCGCCGACGAGGTTGAGGGCGAGGACGGTCAGGAACATCGCGGCGGACGGGACGACGACGATGTGCGCGGCGGTGTCGAGCGTGCTGCGCCCTTCGTTGATCATGCCGCCCCAGGTGGGCGTGGGCGGCTGCACCGACAGGCCGAGGAACGCGAGGGCGCCCTCGGCGATCACGACCACCGCCATCAGGGTGAACGCGTAGGACAGGGCGGGCGCGACGACGTTCGGTGCGATCTCGCGCCACATCACGGTGCCGCCGCGGGCGCGAGTGCGCGGGCGGCGGTGACGAACTCGCGCCGCGCGTAGGAGAGCGTCACGCCGCGGATCAGCCGGACCCAGGCGGGCACGCCGAGCAGGCCGAGGACGATCAGGACGTTGCGGACGCTCGGGCCGGCGAAGGCGACGACCGCGAGCGCGAAGACCATCGCGGGGAAGGCGAGCAGGACGTCGTTGGCGGTCATGACGATCCGGTCGAGCGGGCCGCGGCGGTAGCCGGCGAGGAGGCCGAGCGGGCCGCCGATCAGGAGGCCGAGCAGGACGGCGCCGAGGCCGACGCCGAGCGAGACCCGGGCGCCGTGGACGACCCGGGCGAGCAGGTCGCGGCCGAGCCCGTCGGTGCCGAGCGGGTGGCTCGCGCCGGGCCCGGCGGCGGGTTCGCCGCTGAGCGTGGCGTCGTGGTCGGGCAGCGGCAGCAGGTCGGCGGTGAGCGCGGCGCCGACCACGAGGACGATCCACAGGGCGGCGAGCCGGAAGCCCCAGCCGAGGCGACGGTCAGGCCGCATGGCGGATCCTCGGGTCGAGGACCCCGTAGAGCAGGTCGATGCCGAAGTTGACCAGGACGTACCCGACCGCGACGACGAGGACGCCGCCCTGGACGACGAGGTAGTCGCGGGCCAGGATGGAGTCGACGATGAGCCGGCCCACCCCGGGCAGCCCGAACAGGGTCTCGATGATGACGGCGCCTCCGATCAGCGTTCCGAGGTTGAGCCCCACCACCGTGACGAGCGAGATGGCGGACGGTCGCAGGGCGTGCCGCCACACGACGCGCCGGGGCGACAGCCCGCGGGCGCGGGCGAGCGTGATGTAGTCCTCCCGCAGGGTCGCGATCAGGTCGGAGCGCAGGAGCCGGGCGTAGACGGCTAGCTGCCCGGCGGCGAGCGTCACCGAGGGGAGCAGCAGCGACCGCAGGTTCCCGGCGGGGTCCGCGCCGAACGGCGTGTACCCGGTGGCGGGGAGCAGCGGCCAGCGCACCGCGAAGATCATGATCAGCACCACGCCGGACACGAACACCGGGGTGGACAGCAGCCCGAAGCCCACCGTGGTGAGCGTCCGGTCCAGGAGGCCGCCGGGGCGGCGTGCGGCGGCCACCCCGGCGGGCACCGCGAGGCCGAGCGAGATCACCTGGGAGAACAGGAGCAGCTCCAGCGTGACGGGCAGCCGCCGGGTCAGGGACTCGGCCACCGGGGTGCTGGTGAGGTAGGAGGTGCCGAGGTCGCCGGTGACGACCCCGCCGAGCCAGTCGAGGTACCGCCGCCAGAACGGGGCGTCCAGGCCGAGGTCGCGCCGCACCGCGTCGAGCGCGGCCTGGTCGCCGGAGTAGCCGAGGATCTGCCGGGCGGGGTCGCCGGGCAGCAGCGTGATCATCCAGAAGGCGAGCAGGGTGACGACGAGCAGGACGACCAGCAGGTGCGCCCCGCGCCGCAGCAGCATCGTCGCCATCGGTCAGCCGCTCGTCCAGATCTGGCCGAACGGGTGCGTCGACGAACCGACGAGCGCCTTGCCCGCCGAGCCGTCCGGCAGTTCGTACCGATCGAGGCCGTGCACGTTCGACCTGGTGATCACCGCGCTGGTGCTGAGGTGGTCGACCCAGATGAACGGGAGCGTCTTCCGCAGGCGCTCCTGCACGGTCGCGTACGCCTTCTTGCGTTCCGCCTCGCCGGACGCCTCGCGGCCCGCGTCGAGGGCCGCGCTCAACCGCTCGTCCTCGATCCGGCTCATGTTGATGGAGATCGAGCCGACCGGCCGGACGAACTTGGAGTGCAGGAACGAGTATTCGCCGTCGGGGTCGGGGCGGGCGAACTGCTCCCAGACGATCGCGCCGTAGTCGCCGAGGAGGGCGCGCTGGATGAGGGTGGCCTGGTCGGCCTGCCGCACGGTGACCTCCATGCCCGCCTTGCCCCACATGTCCTGGACGAGTTCGGCGTTCTGCATCGACGACTGGTCGGGGACGCTCAGCAGTTCGATCCTGACGGGCCCCTTCTCCCGCTCGTACTCGCCGATCAGCGCCTTGGCGGCGGCCGGATCGAAGTCCGGGTAGCCGCCGGGGGCGTACCACTCGGAGTCGGGGGACCAGGGGCCGTCGGCGGGCTCGGTCAGGCCGGACCGCAGCGTCTCGATGAACGCCTCCCGGTCGGTGGCGTGGGCCATCGCTCGCCGGACCCGCGGGTCCGCGGTGGGGCCGGCGGCGGTGTTCAGCATGAAGGCCAGTTCGGGCACCGACATGCCGGTGGCGCGGAACATGCGGTAGCCGCCCCGCTCGGCGAGTTTCCCGAACTTGACGATGTCGGTGTCGCGCTGCGTGGCCATGGCGGTCAGGCCGCCCGACTCCAGGGTCTGCGCGCGGGTCTGGAAGTCCGGCAGGATGCGGAACTCGACGGCGTCGAGGTAGGGCAGCCCCTCGCGCCAGTACCCGGGGTTCCGTTTCACGGTGAAGCGGTTGTCGGGCGTGTAGCTCTCGAAGACGAACGGCCCGGTGCCGACGGGCCTGCGGCTCGCGCCGTCCGGGTCGGCGAGCGACGCGGGCGGGACGATCATGCCGATCTGGGTGGACAGGGTGCTGGGGAAGCTCACCCACGGGCTGCCGAGGTCGACCGTGACGGTCGCGGCGTCGACGGCCTCGACGGAGCGGACGGGCGCGAGCACCGCCGCCGTCAGCGGCGATGCCTTCTGCGCCGCCAGGTTGGCCTTGACGATCTCGGCGGTCAGCGGCTCGCCGGTGGAGAACTCGATGCCCTCGCGGAGCTTGATCGTCCACCGGGTGGCGTCCTCGTTCGGTTCGACGCTCTCGGCGAGCAGCCCGCGCCACCGTCCGGTGGCGTCGACCGTCGTCAGGGTCTCGATGATGGTTCCGGCCATCGCGTAGGTCTGCGTGGCGAACGAGTCCGTGACCGGGTTGAAGCCGTCGGCGTCCGCGCCGAGGCCGTAGATCAGCCGGCCGCCCCGCACGGGCGGCCCGTCCGCGCCCGCGCCCGTGCCCCCGGTCGCGCCGCCCGAGCACGCCGCCAGGGCGGTGCACGTCACGAGCGTCAGTGCGGCGGCGGCGAACCGGTGTCGGCGTTGCCTCCGGTGTCTCCGTGTCGTCCTCGGTCCCACGACGCCCTCCCCGTGACCCGGGTCACATATTTTCGCCGATAGTACTATCGGCGAACGGGAAAGCAATGGATTGACAGAGGGGGCTGTCTGTGCAACATGCACGGGATGTGATTGCGGGATTCGCCGATATGGCTATCGTTGGGACGATCGTTCAGGGGGACCGATGCCCGATGTGACACTGAGCCGCCGCGAGGCCAAGGACCTGACCCGGCGCCGGCTGCTCGGCGCGCGCTGCGCATTCTCGACACCGAGGGCGAGGCCGGGCTGTCGACGGCGAACGTCTGCCGCAGCGCGGGCATCGCGCAGTCCACTTTCTACGTGCACTTCCGCAACATGACCGAACTGCTGGAGTCGCTCGGCGAGGAGGCCGCCAGGAAGGTCGGCCCGGTGATCCGGGAGGCCCGGCGCAGGTCCAGCGACGCCCCGCGGAGCGCCGACCGGCTTCGGGACGCCTTCCGCGTCCCGCTCGAGAAGATGTGCGCGCACCCGGAGTTCTTCCGGCTCAACGCCCGCGCCCGGCTGGACCGCGCCACCCCGCTGGGCGAGGCCGCCCGGCGCCGCGCCGCCGTCACCCGGGCCCAGCTGGTCGAGGACCTGGTCGCCGCCGGGCTGCCGGCCGGCACGCCGCGCCAGGCGCTGCGGGTGGAGATGGTCGCCGACGGCGTCACCGCCCTGACCGAGACGATGGCGATCGGCCACCTGGAGGGGCGCTACCCCGACCTGGAGGAGTGCGTCGACGTCCTCGTCGAGTTCTTCGCCGGCGTCCGCGCCCAGATCCTCGGCGACCAGGCGCCCTCCGGCCCGCCCTGACGGACGCGGCCGGAGCCGGGTCGTCGTGAAGTCGTCGTGAAGTCGTCGTGGGGTCAGCCGCCCCAGTACTCGGTGGTGAGGTCGCCGGAGAGGGCGACCCGGCCCTCACGTGCGAGGATGCCCACGACCTCCTCGGCCTCCTCGACGGTGACGTGCCGGCTGTAGTAGCAGCGCTTCTCCGGGTCGGGGATCTCGAACTTGAGGCGGGGGCCCTGCTCCCACATCGCGATGATGCCCCCTTCCTCGGTGATGAAGTTGATGTAGTTGCCGCTGTAGGGCGTGACCGAGAGCAGGACGTCGCGAGCCTCCGCGGGGGACACCGGCACGTCCCGGGTCTGGACGCCGCCGCTCGGGCCGTTCTGGTAGGAGATCTCCAGCGGCCGCTCGGCGGGGGCGGCGGAGCCGGGGTACTCGGCGAGGTAGCCGTAGCGGCGGCGCTTCCAGTCGAGCGAGACGTCGATCCGGCGGCGGGGGCTGCCGTCCCAGTCGACGTCCAGGCCGTGGCGGCGGAGCGCGGCGGCGATCTCCGCGCCGATCTCGGCCTGCGCCTCCGGGGGCTGCTCGCCCTCGCAGAACAGGCCGTAGGCGAGCGTGAGCGGGCCTCCGGGGACGGCGGCCCGCATGTCCTGGCGGTGGGCGAAGGCGTAGCCGCGCGGCTCGTCGCCCCGCGCGACCTCCTCGCCGAGTTCGGTGATGCCGCAGTTCTGGCAGCAGGTGTGGTCGAGGCGCGCCACGATGCCGGACGTGTCCAGTTCGCGGAACGCGCGCTGCAGGCGGTCGGTGTCGAGCTCGTCGGGCCAGGTCTCCTGGTCGGCGAGGTGCGCGGCGAACTCGTCGGCGACGACGCGGCGGACGTCCGCGTCGGAGGGGTCGTCGAGGATCTCGGCGCACTGCCGGACGACGGATCCGAAGTCGTGCCGCCCCAGGGCGACCAGGAACCGGGCGTGTTCGAGGAGGGAGAATTCTTCTGAATCGTGGGTCACGGGGCGGGAGTATGGCAAACGTCACCGACGTTCCGTGTTTTACACGTCGTTCACAAACGGGCAATGGGTGCGAAACGGCTGGTTGGCAGGTTCGTGGACGCCCGATACCTGCGAAGGGACCGACGTGAGCTTCAAGGCCGAGTACATCTGGATCGACGGCACCGAGCCGACCGCGCGGCTGCGGTCGAAGACCAGGATCCTGCCGGACGGCGCCGACCTGCCGGACTGGGGGTTCGACGGGTCCAGCACCAACCAGGCGCCCGGTGACAACTCGGACTGCGTGCTCAAGCCCGTGTTCTCGTGCCCCGACCCCATCCGGGGCGGCGAGCACAAGCTCGTCCTGTGCGAGGTGTACCTGGTGGACGGGACGCCGCACAAGACGAACACGCGCTCCGAACTTCGTCCCGTCGCGAAGAAGTACGAGGTGCAGGACTCCTGGTACGGGATCGAGCAGGAGTACACGTTCTTCAAGGACGGGCGTCCGCTCGGGTTCCCGGAGCGGGGATTCCCCGCGCCGCAGGGGTTCTACTACTGCGGTGTCGGCGCGGACGAGGTGTTCGGGCGGGAGATCGTGGAGGCCCACCTGGACGCCTGCCTCGCGGCGGGGCTGAAGATCTCCGGAATCAACGCCGAGGTCATGCCCGGGCAGTGGGAGTTCCAGATCGGGCCGGCGGGGCCGCTGGAGGTCGGCGACCACATGTGGGTGGCGCGGTGGCTGCTCTACCGCATCGCGGAGAACTACGGTGTGTCGGCGACGCTCGACCCGAAGCCGGTGCAGGGCGACTGGAACGGCGCGGGCGCGCACACGAACTTTTCGACGAAGGCGATGCGCGAGGGCTACGACGCGATCGTCACGGCGTGCGAGGCGCTGGCGGCGAAGGCGCAGGAGCACGTGGCCGGGTACGGGGCCGACATCGAGCGGCGGCTGACCGGCATGCACGAGACGGCGCCGTGGAGCGAGTTCAGCTACGGCGTGTCGGACCGCGGGGCGTCCGTGCGGATCCCGTGGCAGGTCGAGGTGGAGAAGCGGGGCTACATCGAGGACCGCCGCCCGAACGCCAACATCGACCCGTACATCGTCGCCCGGCTGATCACCGGCACCTGCTGCGAGGCGCTGGAGAAGGCCGGCCAGGTCTGAGCGGGCGCGCCGTCCTCCGGGGCGGCGCGCCGTGCTGTTATGCCGCCAAACGTCTGCAAAAGGTTGGGCTTCGGGGAGTTCCCGCGAACGCGCTCGGGTAGTACCTGGTCGTTCGTAGCGGGGGAGGGGACATGCCCGATTCGTCATTCGGGCGGCCCGGGAGAAGCACCGGGCGCCCGGCGGCAAGGTCGTGGGAGCGGTCGTTCCGGTGTCCCTCCACGGCGGTGCGCCGGCGGGCGGAGGCCCCGGCCCGGCGGTACGAGGAATTCGTCGCGCTGCACTCCGAGTACTCGTCCGAGCCCGACCTGCCGTTGCGGCAGCTGTGGTGGACGGGCCTGTCGTGCGCGGTCGGCGGGTCGGTGCTGACGTTCGCGGCGGTGCTCGGCCTGCGCGGGATGTTCGGTCTCGACGTGCCGGTGTTCGCCGGGACGGACGTCGCCGTGGAGGGCGCGGCGACGAGTTACGCGCTGTGCGTCCTGGCGGGGACGGTCCAGGGCACCGCGCTGATGCATCTGCTGCTGGCGGGGGCGGCGCGTCCGGTGCGGGCGTTCGCGTTCATCGGCGGGCTCGCGGTGGCGATCATGGCGGTGCTGCCGCTGCTGCTGAACGGTCCGGTCGCGGCCCGGCTGGTGACCGCGGGGATCAACCTGGCAGGCGGGGCGGCGGTGGTGGTGCTGCTGTGCGCGGTGGTGTCGGCGTCGATGCCGCGCCCGTCCTGGCCGGGCGGTCCGCGGTGACCGTCACGGGACGACGGTGACGGGCCAGCGGCCCGCGCGGACAAGCCGGACGGCGACCGACCCGATCAGCCGGTGCCCCGCCTGCGTGGACGCGCCGACGACGACGGCGTCCGCGCGGGACTCGTCCGCGAACCGCGCGAGGACGGCGTACGGGTCGCCCTGCGCGGTGACGATCTCGTAGTCGACGGGGGCCTGTTCGTAGGCGCGCCGGATTTCCTGCTCCAGGTCCTTGACGATCTCCTCCGCCGCCTCCTGGATGACCGCGGCGCCGCCCGGCGTGAGCGTGGACAGCGAGGCGATCGGCGTCACGTGCACGAGGACGAGCCGTGCGCCGCCGCGCCGGGCGAGCCCCCACGCGTACGCGGCGGCCCGCAGGGACGTGTCCGATCCGTCCACGCCCGTCACGATCACCCGGGGGCCGTCGACGCCGTACTCGAACGGCGCCGGGTCCCGGCGTTCGGCTGCGGCCTCGTCGGGGCGTTCTTCGGCGGTCACCTCCGCAGGTTATCGACCGCGCGGCGGCGGGCCTTCCCGGGGCGAGCGGTAGCGGTCCGGGTCTCGGATCCGTCAAGGGACGTCCCAAACTCCTTTGCGGTGGTGTCATGGGCGCGTCCTCGGGTGTGTCGTCCCGGTATTCGCTCGGTTGCCGACCGTAGTGTGACGAATCGTTGTCGAGCCGCGCCGGTCCCGGCGCGGGCCGCGCGGACGTCGGGGGGCAGGGCATGACGGCGGACAGGGGCGAGAACCGGTACGGGCGCGGGCCGGGGGGTGCCCCGCAGGCCGAGATCATCGGAGCGGCCCCGTTCGGGGCGCCGGTGCCGCGGCTGGCGGTGGCGGTCGCGCGGGCGGGCGGGCTCGGGGTCCTGGACCTCGGCGCGACCGCGCGTCCGGGCTGGCGGCGCTGGACGAGGTGGTCCGCTGGTGGACCGGCCCGTTCGGGGTGCGGGTCCCGGTCGGGTGCGGGTCCGTCCGGACGAGCTGCCGGACGCGGTGAGCACCGTCATCGTGGACGCCCCGGCCTTCGGGGACGCCGACGGTCCGGTGGACGTCGCCGGGTTCGCGCGCGGGCGGCGGCTGCTGGTCGAGGTCGTCGACCGGCGGAGGCGGGCGCGCGCTGGACGCGGCGCGCGGCGTCGCCGGGGTCGCGCGGCGTCGGGCTGATCGCGCGGGGCCGCGAGGGCGGCGGACGCGCGGGCGATGTGACCACGTTCGTCCTGCTGCAGCACCTGCTGGCGCTGGACGTCCCGGTGTACGCCGCGGGCGGCATCGGGACCCGGACCGCGGCCGCCGCGGTGGCCGGGGGCGCCACCGGGGTGGTGCTGGACGTCCAGCTGGCGCTGGTCGCCGAGATGGACGCGGCGAGCGACGAAGCGCCGGCCGGGCAGGACGGGCCGCTCGCCGTGTCGCTCGCGGCGCGGTACAAGACCGCCGGGGGCGTGGTGCAGGCCGTGCGCCGGGGGATCGCCGAGCATGTCCGCGCGGCCGTCCGGGCCGCGCCGCTCGCTCCGCGCGGCGGGCCGCACGGCCGCGAGTACCCGATCGTGCAGGGGCCGATGACGCAGGTCAGCGACTCGCCGGTGTTCGCCGCGGCCGTCGCGCAGGACGGCGGCGTGCCGTTCCTCGCGCTCGGCGCGCTGGACGGCGACCGGGTGCGCGAACTGCTGCGGGAGACCGCCGACCGGCTCGCCGGACGCCCCTGGGGCGTCGGGATGGTCGGGTTCGTCCCGCCGGAGCGGCGGGCCGAGCAGCTCGCCGCCGTCCGCGCCGCCGCGCCCCCGTACGCGATCATCGCGGGGGGCCTGCCCGTGCAGGCCGAACAGCTCGAAGAGGCAGGAACCCGGACGTACCTGAACGTTCCGGCGCCCGAGCAGCTCGACCGTTTCCTCGCCGAGGGCGCCCGCCGGTTCGTGTTCGAGGGAATGGAGTCCGGCGGGCACATCGGCCCGCGCGCGAGCTTCCCGCTGTGGGAGGCGCAGCTCGACCGGCTCGACGCGTGGCGCGCCGCGCACCCGGACCAGGCCGCGCGGCTGTCGGTCATGTTCGCGGGCGGGATCCACGACGAACGCTCCGCCGCGATGGTCGCGGCGCTCGCCGGCCCGCTCGCCGAACGCGGCGCGGACGTCCGCGTCCTGATGGGCACCGCGTACCTGTTCACCTCCGAGGCGGTCGCCGCGGGCGCCGTCCGTCCGGGCTACCAGCAGACGGCGCTCGACTGCGCCGCGACCGCGCTGCTCGAGACGGCCCCCGGCCACGCGACCCGCTGCGCCGACACGCCCTACGTGCGGACGTTCGCGCAGACCCGCGCGGAGCTGCTGGGCACCGGGATGTCGCAGCACGAGGCGTACGGGCGGCTGGAGAAGCTCAACCTCGGACGGCTGCGCATCGCGAGCAAGGGCGTGCGGCGCGGCGCGCCCGTCGACACCGACGAGCAGCGCGCCGAGGGCCTCTACCTGATCGGGCAGGCCGCGACGCTGCGGTCCGCCCGGACCGGCGTCGCCGCCCTGCACGAGCAGGTGACGTCCGGCGCGACCGGGCTGCTGGCCGCCCGCGCCGCCGAACTTCGGCCTGGACGGACGCGACGTCGACGGCCCGCCCCGCCGACATCGCGATCATCGGGATGGACTGCGTGCTCCCCGGCGCGCCGCGACGCGGGCGAGTACTGGGCGAACGTCCTCGCCGGGGCCGACGCGGTCACCGCGGCCGCGCAACGGGACCCGGAGGCGTACGAGGGGAAGGCGCCGTCCACACGGTGCGGTTCGCTGCCGGACGTCCCGTTCGACGCGGACGCCCACGGCATCCCCGCCGACGCGCTCGGCGCCATCGACCCCGCGCACCTGCTCGCCCTGGAGGTCGCGGCCCGCGCGCTGGACGACGCCGGGTACGGCGACCGCGCCTTCGACCGCGCCCGCACCTCGGTGATCTTCGGCGCGGAGGGCGGCGGCGACCTCGCCGCGGCCTACGCGCTGCGCGCCGCCCTGCCCGCCTACTTCGGCGAGGTCCCGCCCGAACTGGACGAACGGCTCCCCGCGCCGACCGCCGACTCGCTCACCGGCGTTCAGGCCGCCGCGCTCGCCGCCCGGTTCGGCCTCGGCGGCGTCGCGCACACCGTGGCCGCCGACGCCGCGTCCGCGCTCGCCGCCCTCGACGCCGCCTGCCGCGAACTCGCCACGGGCGGCAGCGACATGGTGCTGTGCGGCGGCGCCGACGTGCGCACCGCAATCCACGACCGCCCGCGCGTCGCGGCCGCCGACGGGACCGTGCCCGGCGAGGGCGTCGCCTGCGTCGTGCTCAAGCGGCTCGCGGACGCCGAACGCGACGGCGACCGGATCTACGCGATCGTCCGGGCCGTCGCCGGGGCCGCGGACGGACGGGACCGGGCGCTGACCCGCGCGTACGAGCGGGCGGGCGTCGCACCCGAGCGGATCGGGCTCGTCGAGACGTCCGGCATCGGGGACCGCGCCGAACTGGAGGCGTTCGCCGCGGCGTTCGCGGGCGCCGCGCCCGGCGCCGTCGCCCTCGGCTCGGTGACCTCGCAGATCGGGCACACCGGCGCCGCCGCCGGGCTCGCCGGGCTGATCAAGACCGCGCACGCCCTGCACACCGGCGTCCTGCCCGGCACCCCGCGCCTCGCCCGTCCGGACGAGGCGTGGGACGCGGGCGGGCCGCTGGCCTTCGGCGCGTCCGCGCGCCCGTGGGCCGTCCCGCCCGCCGACCGGCACGCGGGCGCGGCTCCGGGCCCGGCGGCGCGCACTACCACGCCGTCCTGTCCGGGTACGGGGGCGCGCCCGAACCGGTGTCCGGACGCGACGAATGGCCCGCCGAACTGTTCGTGATCCGCGCGGGCACCGACGTCGAACGGCTGCGCGCGCTCGCGGCGTCCGGGCACCGGCTGCGCGACCTCGCCCGCACCGTCGCGTCCGACGACGGACCGGTGCTCGCCGCGTTCGCCGCCACCGGCCCCGACGACCTGTGCGAACGCCTCACCGGGATCGGCGGGCCCCTCGACCGCGACCCGGGCCAGGTGGCGTTCCTGTTCCCCGGGCTCGCCGGGCCGCCGGGAGCGCTCGCCGACCTCTTCGTGGCGTTCCCCCGCCTGCAGCGGCTCCTGCGGCTGGGCCGCGACTACGTCCCCGCGATGTTCCCCGCGTTCGCCCCCGAGGACGTCCGGCGGCGGCACGCCGCGCTCGCCGACCCGCGCGTCGCCCAGCCCGCCGTCGGGCTCGCGGGCCTCGCCGTCCACCGGCTGCTCACCGCCGTGGGCGTGCACCCGGACCTCGCCGCCGGGCACGGGCACGGCGAGGTGGTCGCGCTGTGCGCCGCCGGGGTCTTCGACGACGCCGACCTGATCGAGCGCAGCGCCGACCCGCGCCGCCGCGATCCTCGCCGCCGACCGGGGACGACCCGGGCGCGATGGCCGCCGTCACCGGGGGGCTTCGCGAAGTGCGCGACGCCCTGTCCGAAGTTTCGGACATCTCCATCGCCGCGCAGAACGCCCCTCGCGAGGTCGTGATCGCCGGAACGTCCGCGGGCGTCGACCGCGCGCTCGGCGTCCTCGCCGCCCGCGGCCTGCCCGCCGAGCGGCTGCCCGTCGCCTGCGCCCTGCAGCGCCCGCCGTCGCCGCCGCGTCCGGCGCCCTGCGCACCGCGCTCACCGGCCGCGACCTGCGATCCCCGGCGTTCCCCGTATGGTCCGGCGCGACCGCCGCACCCTACGACACCGACCCCGCGGACCTCGCCGCGACCCTCGCGGGCCAGCTCGCCGCGCCCGTCCGGTTCGCCGAACAGATCGAGGCGATGTACTCGCGGGCGCCCGCACGTTCGTCGAGGCCGGACCCGGCGGCGCCCTCACCGGACTCGTCGGCGCCATCCTCGGCGACCGCCCGCACACCACCGTCGGCTGCGACGGCCTGCACGGCCTGCTCGACTCCCTCGTCCTCGCCGCCGCGGGCGTCCCGGTCGACCCGCTCCCGCTGTTCGCCGGCCGCGACGCCCGTCCCGTCGACGCGCCCGCGCCCGCACCGTCCTGGTTCGTCAACGGGCACCTCGTCACGACCGCCGACGGCGACACCCCGCCGAACGGCCTGCGGCCCGCCGCCCGCGTGGAGCGCCCGCGCGGCTCCGACGCGGCCGTCCTGGAGTACCTGCGGGCGGGCCGCGAACTGATCGCCGCGCAGCGCGAGGTGCTCCTGCGGCACCTCGCCGAGGCCCCCGCCGCGCCCGTCCCGGCACCGCGCCCGATCCTGCCGGGGGAGACGCTGCCGGACGGCCCGTCCGACGCCCGCACCGCCGTGCGCGCCGCCCTGGCCGCCCGCACCGGGCATCCCGAGGCGCTGCTCGCCGACGAACTCGACCTCGCGGACGACCTGGCGATCGACCCCGGCGAGCGCACCGCGCTCCTGCACGATCTCGCCGCCCGCGCGGCGTCCCCGAACCCGACGAACCGTCCGGTGCCCGGACGTCGGCGAGGTCGTCGCCTGGCTCGACGAGCTGCTGAACCCCGCGCCCGTCCCGACCGCGCACGTGGGAACGTCCGCGCTGTCCGGCGGCGACCCCGCCGTCCCCCCGCACCCCGGCCGAACCCGTCGAGCCGGGCGGGGACGCGCCGTCCGGGACGTCGCGGCCCTGCACGCCCCGCCCCGGAGTTCGCGAGCGGGCCGGGATGCCGCGCCCGCGGCGGGCCTGGCCGGAGGCGCGGCGGTGGACGTCGCCGACGCGCGTGAGCCGGAGTCGGCCGGGCCGCAGGCAGGTTGGGATGCCGCGCTGTCGCGGGACGTTGGGGATGTGCGTGCCCTCGGGACGGACGGGTCGCGAGCAGGCTCGGATGCGGCGGGCGTGGTCGGAGGTGCGCCGACGGTGGACGTTGCCGACGTGCGTGAGCCGGAGTCGGCCGGGCCGCAGGCAGGTTGGGATGCCGCGCTGTCGCGGGACGTTGGGGATGTGCGTGCCCTCGGGACGGACGGGTCGCGAGCAGGCTCGGATGCCGCGGCTGCCGTGGACGCACCTTCGGTGGACGTCGTCGATGTGCGTGGGCGCGAGTCGGAGGGGCCGCGTGCAGGAAACGCGTTGCCTACAGACGTCGCCGACGTGCGTGAGGGCGGGGCAGAGGGGGCGGGACCGGAACCGGACGTCGCGCCTAGCGAGGAATCGCCGTCGGGCGCGATGCGGACGGGACGGAACACCGCCCCGGGCAGGCGGAGTGGACGTCGTCGGGAAGAGACGCCGGGTTCGTGGCGGACACCGTGCCGAATGTGCTTCCGGCCCCGGACCCGTCGATGGACGACCGGGAAGTCCCGGCCGGGGAGGCTCGCGGGACGCACGGTTCCCCCGCGGAGTACGGGGACGGGGAGTACGTGCGGGTGATCCCGCCGGGCGAGCGGCCGCGCGCGGACGCCGGGTCGTCGGCCGCGGTGACGCGGCCGCAGCCGCTGCCGCAGCGGCGGAGCGAGCCGGGGAGTCGGTGCGGGTGATTCCGCCGGGCGAGCGGCCGCGCGCGGACGGCGGCGCCGGGCGGGAGGCTTCACCGGCCGAGCGGTCGGGCGTGCGGGTGATCCCGCCGGGGGAACGGCGCGCGGAGGCGGACGTGGTCGTCGCCGGTAACGGGAACGGCGAGTCCGTTCGGGTGGTCCAGCCGCGTTCCGGCATGGCGGACGGGGAGGGCGCGGAGCCGCCGGAGGCCGAGCCGGAGATCGTCCGGCACGTCCTCCGGGACACGCCGCTCGATCCGCTTCCGCGTCCCGCGGATTCGGGGACGGCGTTCGCCGGACGGCGGTTCATCGTCGTCGACGACGGGTGCGGCATCGCGCTCGAACTGGCGGACGTCCTCGGCCGGTACGGGGCGCGGGTCCGGACGCCGCTGGAGGTGGACGGTCCGTGCGACGGGCTCGTCCACCTGGGGCGCTGCGTCCGGCGGGGACGGCGGTGCTGCCGGAGGCGTACGCGGGCGTGCGCCGGGCGCTGCTGGGCGGTCTGCGGTGGTTCGTCGCGGTCGGCGGCGCGGGCGCGGACGTCCCGGCGGCCGTTCGGCGGCGGGGCCGGGGAGCCGGGGCCGGGCGCGGGTCTGCGCGGGCTGGCGCGGACGGTCGCGCGGGAGTTCCCCGAGACGATGGTGCGGGCGGTGGACGTCGACACCGGCGAGACGCCGCGCATGATCGCGCTGCGGATCATGGCGGAGCTGCTGGCGGGGACGCCGCCGGTGACCGTGGGGTACGAGGGGGAGCGGCGGCGGACGCCGGCGCTCGTCCGGACGGAACTGGACGGCGACGCCCGCGTCCCGGTCGGGGCGGACGGCGTGGTGCTGCTGACCGGCGGTGCGCGCGGCGTGCCCGCGCGGGTGGCGCGGGGCCTGGCGGCGACGACCGGGTGCCATCTGGAGATCGTGGGGCGCACGCCGGAACCGGTGGGACGCACGGTGTTCTCGGAGGCCGTGGACGAGGCGTCGCTGCGGCGCGTGCTGGTCGCGGAGGGGACGCGGGGGCCGGAGGAGATCGAGGAGACGATCCGCCGGATCCTCGCGGAGCGGGAGGTTCAGGAGAATCTGGACGCCCTGCACATGCAGGCCGCGTCGGTCCGCTACCACTCGGGTGATGTCCGGGACGCGCGGTTCGTCCGGAACGTCATCGAGGACGTGTACGGGCGCCACGGCCGTCTGGACGGTGTCGTGCACGGTGCGGGGATCGCCGAGGAGCGGCTCGTCCGGGACAAGTCGCCCGAGTCGTTCGAGCGGGCGTACCGGACGAAGGTGGACGGTGCGAGCGCGCTCGCGGCGGCGGTTCGTCCCGATACCGGGTTCTTCGTCGTGCTCGGCGCCGCCGCCGGGGAGCGGCTCCCGGCCGATCGCGCCGGCGGCCGACGACGCCTGCGACGCGCTCGCGCGGGTGTGGCGCGCGCGGCTGCGCGGGCGGGTGCTCGTCGCCGACCTGGCCCCGCCGCTGGACGGCGAGCCCGGGATCGCGGCGCTGTTCCGCGAGATCGCGCACGGCGACGAGACGCGAGTCGTGTTCACGGGGCCGGTCCGGTGACGGAGGAGCCGATCGCGATCGTCGGCGCCGGGGCGGTGTTCCCCGGCGCCGGGTCCGCGGCGGAGCTGTGGCGCAACGTGCTGGCCGGGTTCGACGCGATCAGCGACGTGCCGCCCGGCCGCTGGGACCCCGCGCTGTACTACGACCCCGGCGCGTACGGGCGGGCCCCGGAGAGCGACCGCTTCTACTGCCGCCGCGGCGGGTTCGTGGACGACGTCGCCACGTTCGACCCCGCCCGGTTCGGGATCGAGCCCGCGGCGGTCGCGGCGATGGACCCCGACCGGCTGCTGGCGCTGCGCACGGCGGCGGAGGCGATCGCGGACGCGGGCGGCGACGACCGGCTCCCGGACCGCGAACGCATCGGCGTCGTCCTCGGCCGCGGCGGCCACATCACCCCGGGCGCGCCCGGGCCGACCAGCGGGTCATGACATCGCACCAGCTCACCGGGGTGCTGTCGGAGTTGGTGCCGGAGCTGGGCGGGGAGCGGCTGGAGGAGATCCGGCGGGCGTTCTGCGCGCGGCTCGGACCGGACGGCCCGGACATGCCCGCGGGTTCGGCCGCGGCGCGGATCGCCGACCGGTTCGACCTGCGCGGCCCCGCGTACACGCTGGACGCGGCGTGCGCGTCGGCGCTGCTGGCGGTGGAGCACGCGGTGCGCGCGCTGCGGCGCGGCGAAGCCGACGCGGTGCTGGCCGGGGCCGTCCATGTGGGGCATCACCCGACGGTGTGGAGCGCGTTCAGCCGGTTGCGGGCGCTGAGCCCGAGCGAGACGATCCGCCCGTTCGACCGGGCGGCGGACGGGACGCTGCTGGCCGAGGGCGCCGGGGTGGTGCTGCTCAAGCGGCTGGCGGACGCCGAACGGGCGGACGACCGGGTGCACGCGGTGATCGTCGGGGTGGGGTCGGCGAGCGACGGGCGCGCGGCGGGGATCCTGAACCCGCTCGTCGAAGGGCAGGTCCGCGCGGTGGAACGCGCCTGGCGGGACGCGGGCCTCGACCCGGCGGCGCCCGGCGCGGTGGGACTCGTCGAGGCGCACGGCACCGCGACCCCGGCCGGGGACGAGGCGGAACTGGCGACCCTGCGGCGGGTGTTCGGGACGGCCGGACCACCGATCGGCCTGGGTACGGTGAAGTCGATGATCGGCCACGCCATGCCCGCCGCGGGGATCGCCGGGCTGATCAAGGCGGCGTTCGCGCTGCGCGACGGCGTGCTCCCGCCGACCCTGCACGTGGACGATCCGCATCCGGCGCTCGACGGCGGCAGGCTGCGGCCCGTCCGCGAGACGGCCGAGTGGGGCGACCTGCCGCGGCGCGCCGTCGTGAACGCGTTCGGGTTCGGCTGCGCGAACGCGCACGTGATCTTGCAGGAGGCGCCGTCCGGACGGGTACGGCGGGCGCGGCGCACGCGGATCGAACCGGCGGGCGCGCGGGAGGCCGTGCTGCGGATCGCGGCCCGCACCACCGGCGAACTGGCCGAAGCGCTCGCCGAACCCGACGACGAACTCCTCGCGCGGGCGTCCCGCGACGACGTCCCCGACCTGCCGTGCCGGGTGGCGATCGTGGCGCCGACGGCCCGCCGGCTCGACCTCGAGGCGCCGTCGTGCAGCGCGGCACGGCGCGGCGCGGGCGCAGCGACGTGTGGTTCTCGCCGCGCCCGCTGCTCGCCGACGGCGGCCTCCTCGCGTTCCTGTTCCCCGGCTTCGAACCCGCCTTCGACCCCCGCGTGGCCGACGTCGCCGAACGGTTCGGGCTCGCCGCGCCCGTGCTGACCGGCCGCCGCGACCCGTCCGGACGGGCGGCGGACGTCCTCGCCCTCGGGCGGCTGCTGGCGTCCGCGCTCGCCGAACTGGGCGTGGAGCCGGACGTGACCGCCGGGCACGGCCCGGGGGAGTGGGCCGCGATGATCGCCGCCGGGATGTGCGGGGAGGAAGCGGCGGACGTCCTGGCGGCACTCGAACCGGACGATCCGGACCTCGCGTGCGGCGCGCTCGGCTGCGGCGCCGACCGCGCCGACGAGGCCGTCGGGAGCCGCCCCGGCGTGTTCGTCAGCCACGACAACTGCCCGCACCAGTCGGTGATCTGTGGACCGGCGCAGGACGTGCGGGACGTGCTCGAACGGCTCGAATCCGAGGGGGTCCTCGGCCGCGAGCTGCCGCTGCGCCTCGGCCTGCACACCCCGCACGCCGAGTCCCGCGAGAAGGCGCTGCGGCGCGCGTTCGACGCGCTCGCGTCCGCGAACCGCGCGTCCCCGTCTGGTCGGCGACGACCGCCGCGCCGTACCCCCGCACGCCCGGCGACGTCCGCGACCTGGCCGTCCGGCACCTGCTGGAGCCCGTGCGGTTCAGCGAACTGATCGAGGAACTGTACTGCGCCGCCCACGTGCGGGCGTTCGTGCAGGTCGGGCCCGGTGGCCTGACCGGTTTCGTCGGCGACCGGCTCGGCGACCGCGAGCACCTCGCGATCGCCGCGACCGTCCCCGAACGCGACGCGACGGCCCAGCTCCGGCGCGGTCGCGCCGCCCTCTGGGCCGAGGGGTACGGCGCGTCCCCGGCGGCGCCGCCCCGCTCCGGCATGCCGCTCGACCTGGGCACGCCGCTGGTCCGGCTGGCCGGCGCCGTCCCGCCCGTCCGCCTCGCCCCGTCGATCCCGCCGCTGCCGGACGACGACCCGATCATCGCCGAACTGGAGGCGCTGCTCAACGACGCGGCGGCCGGAGCCCAGTCGGTCGCCGACGCCCTCGGCACCGGCCCGTCCCACACCCCCGACCACCACGACCCGGACACCGGCCCACCGGACGGCAAGCCCCGCCCGCCCGAGCAAGGCACGGATGGCGACGCCCCGGACGACACGGAACGTGCGCCCGCGCGTGGTCCGGACGCCGACCCCTCGGACGGTGCGGCCCCGCACGTCCGCGCAAGGCACGGACGACAACGCGCCGGACGGTGCGGCCCGCGGGTCCGCGCGTGGTGCGGACGGTGATCCCTCGGACGACACGGGTCGTGTACCTGCGCAAGGCGCGGACGGCGACCCCTCGGACGGTGCGGGGTCCGCGCGCTCGCGCTCGCCGACGGCGGCGTCTGCGGCGAGGGGCCGTTCGCGCGCGGGGACGGCGAGGGCCCGGCCGACCTGGTCGTCTCGCGGGTGTTCTCCCTCGAAACGATGCCGTTCCTGCACGACCACTGCGTCGTCCCGCAGGCGCCCGGGTGGCCCGACATGTCGGACCGGTTCCCCGTCGTCCCGCTCGGCACCCTGCTGGAGGTCATGGCGGACACCGCCCGCGAACTGCTCCCCGGCCTCGTCGTGACCGGCATCGAGGACGTTCGCGTCGCGCGCGCGCTCGTGGCCGCGCCGCCGACGTCCGCCGACGTCCGCGCGTCCCGGCTGCCGGACGCGCCGCGCGGCGTCCGCCGCGTCGAGATCGTGATCCGCGGGCACGCCGAGGGCACCGTCCTGCTCGCCGCCCGCCACCCCGAACCGCCGCGGCCCGACGGCACCGCGCTGACCGTGGAGAACCCGCCCATCGTGACCGCCGCGCGGCTCTACGAGGAGCGCTGGATGTTCCACGGCCCGTTGTTCCGGGGCATCACCGAGATCACCGCGCTGGCCGAGGACGGTGCGCGCGGCGTCCTGACGTCCCTGCCCGCACCGGGCGCGCTCGTGGAAAGCGCCGGGCAGCTCTGCGCCCACTGGATGCAGGTTTACGGCGACACAGACCAGACCGTGTTCCCGATCGGCGTCGAAAGGGTCTCCCTCTACGGGCCTTTGCCTCCCGCAGGGGAGAAGCTGGAGACGACCGTATGGAACACGTCCCTCACCGACTCGACCATGTGCTGCGACGCCGAACTCGTCCGCGCGGACGGGACGGTGTGGGCGCACATCGACGGCTGGACCACCCGCCGCTTCTACACCGACGAGGCCCTCTGGCGGATGAGGTTCACGCCCGAGGTGTCGGGCACCGGTGAACCGCAGCCCGGCGGCTGGTGCCTGGCCCGCCGCCGCTGGAGCGGCACCGGGTCCCGCGACCTGCTGATGCGCCGCTACCTGGGCGCGGCCGAACGCGCCGAGTACGAGCGGCTCCCGGCGTCCGCGCGGGGACCGTGGCTGCTCGGCCGCATCGCCGAGCCAGGGACGCCGTCCGCGACCGGCTCTGGCGGGACGGGCACGGCCCGCTGTTCCCTGCGGAGCTGGCGGTCGGCCCCGGCGACGCCGTCACCGGCCCGTTCGACGAACCGCTGACCGTCCGCATCGCGTCCGACGACGAGCTGGGCGTGGCGCTCGTCCGGCCCGGGGACGGCCCGGCGGGCATCGGGCTCGCCCGGCACGACGGGGACGGCCGGGTCCGCGCGGCCGGGCAGGCGGTGCGGCGGTCGCTGCCCGAAGCGGACCTTTCGGAACTGGTCGTGGCCGCCTCCGACCCGCACCGGCTGCTGATCGCCGGGGACGGGACGCTCACCACGGTCGAGACCCGCGAGATCGACGGACACGTCGTCGCCTGGACGGTCGACGGCGACGCCCCCGACACCGAGGAGTGCACCAGATGACGAACGACGACACGGCGAACGGGAACGGGAACGTTCCCGCGCCCGACCCCGCGGAGATCGACGAGGTCGTCCGCGTGCTGACCGAGGACGTCGTCCTCGTGCTCGGCGCCGAGCCGCCGGACGCGCCCATCGGCCCCGGCAGCACGTTCTTCGAGGACATCGGCCTGGAGAGCATCGAGTTCGCCGCGCTCGCCGGCCGGCTCCGCGCCCGGCACGGCGACCGGGTCGACCTCGCCGAGATCGCCGCCGAGCTCGACGTCGACGAGTTCGCGGACCTGACCGTCGCCGATCTCGCCCGGCACATCGCCGCGGCCCGGCACGGGGACGCGCATGGCTGAGCCGCCGCG
>NZ_MKJY01000585.1 GCF_001942465.1 Actinomadura sp. CNU-125 | reverse complement strand
GCGGTGGCCGTCTCACGTCACGACGACATGCCACTTGACCTGGTCAAACTCGTACACCACCTCCGTGGACGCAACCCCGTGGCACCGGGTCAGCAGCCACCGGTCGTCCTGGTCGGCGAGGCCGCGCCAGCGCTTCACCGCGAGCGGTATTCGGCGCCGGTCGGTCAACTCCAGCCATCGGGCACGCCCTTGCAACGCCGCGTCGAAGACGTATGGACCGGCTCGGCCGTCACGTGGGCGGGGTCCGGACGACTCCCGAAGGGCGATCGTCTGCGGGTTCCCTCGCGTGTCTTCTCGGTCCACTTCAAGAAGCTCCGACACGTTCAGTGCATACTGAAATCCGTACCGTCGCCACGTTCCCGCCGTCCACTGGCCTACACATCTACTGCCGTCTGACCTGCGCCAACTGTGTGGGATGCATTGCTTTGGGTAGCGCCAGGACGTGTGGCCCCCTGTCGCGTCGCGGGTGGCTGGCCGTCCCGGCGCTGCTCCTGTCCCCTTAGTGATCAGCTGACGCTTCCAACGGGCATGGACGCGGGCATCCAGAACACCGGTCGGCTCCGAAGGGAAGGTGTGAGATTGATATCGCGGCGTCGCGCCCGGGCTTCGGCGTGTTCCGAGAAGAGATCGGACGACTTTGCGGCAATGGGCGTCGGTTGTTTGGCGTCGATGGTCGCGGCGCAAGTCGCGTCGGGGGTGCGGCCGGATCCGGTGCGTTGGACGGGTCCGGTGGTGGGCTTGCTGACTGCCGGTGCGGGGTGTTTCGCCGCCTCCCGCCAGGGTGCCGGGCGGGCGGTGAGAGCTGTGGGGGTGGCGGTGTCGTTGGGCTTCGCGGCGGAGTGGGTGGGGGTAAGGGCGGGCGTGCCGTTCGGGCGGTACTCCTACACGAAGGTTCTGCGGCCGCAGGTGGGCGGGGTCCCGGTAGCAGTGGCGGCAGCGTGGGCGGGGATGGGCTTGGCGTCGCACGCGGTCGCGGCGACGCTCGTCCCGGAGGGGCGGCGGTGGACGCGGGTGGCGGTTGGAGCCTTGGCCCTCACGGCCTGGGACCTGTTCCTGGATCCGCAGATGCTGCGGCTGGGCCTCTGGAGGTGGGCGCGCAGCGGGGTGTATCGGGGGGTACCGGTCGGCAACTTCGCCGGGTGGCTGGGGGTGTCGGCGCTGCTGATGGGCGTGTTCGATTCGCTCGTCGGTGCGGAGGGCGATGTGTCGGAGGGGCTGGTGGCGACGTACGCGGTGATGGCGGCGATGGAGACGTTGGCGTTCGCGGCGGTGTTCGAGCCGCGCGACCCGTTCGTGGCGGTGGCCGGTGGGACGGCGATGGGCGCCTTCGCGGTCCCCGCGGCGGTGCTGACGGCGAGACGGCGGATGGTGGGAAGGGGAGGCCGATGGCCGAGGTGATCGTGGTCGGTGGCGGGGTCGGTGGCATGGTGGCCGCGCTGCTGCTGTCGCGGGCCGGGCACCGGGTCCGGCTGCACGAGCAGCTGGACCGGTTGGGCGGCAAGCTCGCCGAGCGCGGACGGGACGGGTTCGCCTTCTCGCTCGGGCCGTCGCTGCTCACCCTGCCGGAGGTGTTCCACGAGCTGGGCGTCGCGCGGGAAGCCGTCGCCCTGGACGAGTTGTGCCGGTACCGGTTCGCCGACGGGTCGGTCCTGCGGGCCTACCGCGACCCTGATCGGATGGCCGCTGAGGTGGAGCGCTTCGCGCCGGGGCAGGGCGCGGCGTGGGAGGCCTTCTACGCCTGGGCGCGCAAGTGCTTCGAGGCGTCGCAGCGGACGTTCTTCGCGGGCCCGGTCGGCCGCCGGCCACCGGACGGGAACCCCGCCGACCTGCTGGCGGTCGCGCCCGGACGGACGCTGCACGGTCTCGCACGCCGGTTCTTCGACGATCGAAGGCTGCGGCAGTACGTCGGGCGGTACGCCACGTACGCCGGGTCGAGCCCGTACCGGGCGCCCGCGGCGCTGGGGTGTGTCCCGGCGATCGAGCACGGTGCGGGCGGCTGGTACGTGCCGGGTGGTCTGCCCCGGTTGGCGGAGGACCTGGCGGGGCTGCTGGATGATGCGGGCGTCGAAGTCCGCACCGGCAGCACGGTCGCGCGGGTCCTTTCCGATGGCGAGTCGGTGACCGGCGTGGTGCTGGCGTCCGGGGAGCGCGAGGCCGCGGACGCGGTGTTGGTCAACGCCGACGCGGCCGAGCTGTACGGTCGGCTGCTGCCCGATCGGCGGCGGTTGCGCCGGATCGCCGGGCTCGGCACGTCGTCGTCGGCGTTCCTGATGCTCGCGGGCGTGGACGGCCGGACCGACGGGTTGCCGCACCATTCGGTGGTCTTCTCGGGTGACTATCGGCGGGAGTTCGCCGACATCTTCCAGCGCCGGGTCCCTCCGGAGGACCCGACGGTGTACATCGGGTGCTCGGCGGTGGACGACCCGTCGCAGGCGCGCCCGGGGCGGAGAACTGGACGATGCTGGTCAACGTCCCGTCGCGCGACCCGGAGCGGTGGCCGATGGCGCCGGAGGCGTACCGGGATCTGGTCCTGGAGCGGTTGGCGGGCCGCGGGCACGACCTGTCGGGACGGCTGCGGTTCGTGGAGCTGTTCACGCCCGCGGACCTGCGGGACCGGTACGGGGCCTGGGGCGGAGCGATCTATGGCTCGGCGTACCGGGGGCGGCTGGCGCCGCTGCGCCGTCCGGGCAACCGCGGGCCGCGCCGCGGCCTGTACCTGGTGGGCGGGTCGGTGCATCCCGGGGGCGGGCTCCCGCTGGTGGCGATGAGCGGACGCATCGTAGCGTCCCTGGTCGAGGAGGACTTCCCGGCACTCCGTACGGGGCGGGCGGGGGAGTGGTCGTGAGGGCGCTGACCGCCGCCGAGACGGTCGCGGGGCTGACGGTGGCGGCGCGGCTGGCGCGGGGACGGGACCGTCCGCCGCCCTTGGCCGCGACCGTCCGGCCGGATCCGGCGGAGCCGGTCTCGGTGGTGATCCCCGCCCGCGATGAGGAGCGGCGGCTCCGGGAGTGCGTGGTGCCGCTGCTGGCAGATCCGGCGGTGCGCGAAGTGATCGTCGTCGACGACCGGTCCCGCGACGGCACGGCGCGGCTGGCCGCCGACCTGGGGGTGACCGTCGTGGCGGGCACCGAACCGCCTGCCGGGTGGGTGGGCAAACAGTGGGCGCTGCAGCAGGGAATGCGAGCCGCAGCTGGTTCTGTCGTGGTGCTGCTGGACGCCGACACTCGTCCCAAGGCCGGGTTGTGCGCGGCGCTCGCCGACCTGCTGAAGGACGGTGACCTGATCAGTGCCGGTCCCCGTTTCATCACCGGGAACGAGGTGGAGCAGGCGTTGCACGCGTCGTTCCTGGCCACGCTGGTGTACCGGTTCGGGCCGATCGGCCCGGCCGCGTCCGGTCCCGGGCGGCTGCTGGTCAACGGCCAGTGCCTGGCCTTCCGCAAGGACGCGATGGTGCGGGCCGACGGGTTCGCGCGGGTGCGCGGCCACCTCACCGACGACGTCGCGCTGGGACGGCTGCTGGCGCGCGACGGGTGGCGGGTCGCGTTCGTCGACGCGGGCGCGCTGCTGGAGGTCGACATGCACACCGGCACCGCCGACGTGTGGCGGGAATGGGGACGCTCGATCGCGTTGCGGGACGTGACGACACCGGTCGGGCTCGCCGGCGATCTGGCGGCGGTGTGGTTGACGATGGCTTTGCCGGTGCTGCGGCTGCTGGGCGGACGTCCCGCCCCGCTGGACGTGGCGCTGCTCGGGCAGCGGTTCCTGCTGACGGCCGCGCTGCGCGGCAGCTACCGCACCCCGGGCGCGGGACTGCTGCTGTCGCCGCTGCTGGACCCGGTCAGCGCCGTCCGGTTGACGCTGTCGGTGCTGCGCCCGACTCGGACCTGGCGCGGCCGCGCCTACGGCCGTCCGGACGGCGCCGCTGTGCGCGCTCGGCGAGCGCGGCCTGGCCGAAGCGGGCGCCGATGAAGGTCATCAGCGCCCCGGTCCCGGCCACGTGCGCGGCGGGGGCGAACAGCAGTTGCAGGGCGGGCAGGGAGAACACCGCGACCCGCGCGCCCTTGGCGAACGAGCGGGTGCTCAGGCCGGTGGCGCCCAGCAGTCCGAGGCCGAGCCCGAACGCGGGCGGGCTGATGACCGCCATGCCGCCGGCGAAGGTCAGCACGCAGCGTCCGCCGCGGCGTCCGGCGAACAGCGGCCAGGCGTGCCCGGCCATCGCCGCGCCCACCGCCGCGTACACCGGGACGACGCCGCGCCCGCGGACCTGCCCGAGCGGGCCGGGCCGCGCGCCGCCGGCCGCCAGGCCGAGCAGGCCCGCCGCGGTGCCCTTGAGCAGGTCGCCGGCGAACACGGGCGCGGCCGACCGGGCGCCCAAGCGTTCCATGACGTTCCAGAAGCCGGGATTGCGGTCGCCCACCGAGCGCGGGTCGAAGCCGTGGGCGCGTCCGACCAGGACCGCGACCGGCACCGAGCCGAGCAGGTAGCCGCCGATGACCGGGACGAGCACGGATCTGACGGGAACGGGTGTGACGGGAACGGGTGTCATCGCTTCGTTCCATCTCCTCAGGTACGCGAACGTGGACGCCATGCGGTACATGGCGCTGGACCGCCCGATGCTGCGGGCGGCCGCGGGGCTGTCGTTCTGGCGCTTGCTGGGCACCGGCCGCGGCCGCTCCATGAGCCTGGGCGCCGACCTGCGCCGCTGGGCGCTGTTCGCGGTCTGGGACGGCGAGGCCGCGCTGGAGGATTTCCTGGAGCGCTCCGCGGTGGCGGCACGGTGGCGCGACGAGGCCGCGGAGGCCTGGCATGTGCGGCTGCGGCCGGTGTCCTCGCATGGACGCTGGGGCGGCCGGGACCCGTTCGGCGTGCCCGGTCCCCGCCGCGGGCCGAGCACGCCGGACGTCCCGGCCGCCTTGGACACGCCTCTTGCGGTGCTGACGCGCGCGTCGATCCGCCCGAGCCGGCTCGTGGCGTTCTACCGCGCGGTTCCGAAGGTGGACCGGGCACTGCGGGACCAGGACGGGTGCTTGGCGTCGATCGGGGTGGGCGAGTGGCCGCTGGCGCGGCAGGCGACGTTCTCGCTGTGGCGCGACGAGGCGGCGATCGCCCGGTTCGCCTACCGGGGCGACGCCCACCGTGACGTGATCAGGCAGGTGCGTGCACGCGACTGGTATTCGGAAGAGTTGTTCGCACGGTTCGTCCCCTATGGGAGCCGGGGGAGCTGGGACGGCCGCGACCCGCTGCGCGCTCACCTCGGGGAATGACCGGCTCATGCGCGGCCCCCGGCTACCGACCCCGTAGTGGCGTCGGCCGTGGCCAGGGCGGAGGCGACGGCGCAGGCCCGCGCGACGGCGGCGGATCGGGACGATCCGTGGGCGACGAGGACCGACCCGGTCAGCCCGAGCAGCGCCGCGCCGCCGTGGGTGTCGGCACTGTAGAGCCGCCCGACCCGCTCGAGCGCTCCGGGACGGCGGCCGGGGCGCGCCGGAGGCGGCCATGCCCAGCACGGTGCGGACGCAGCCCTCGATGTTCTTCAGGACCACGTTGCCGGTGAACCCGTCGGTCGCCACCACGTCGACGGTCCCGGCCAGCACGTCATCGCCTTCGACGTTGCCGTGGAACCGCACCGGCAGGTCCGGCAGCAGCCGGGCGGCCTCGCGGACGAGCCGGTTGCCCTTCCCCGGCTCGGACCCGATCGACAGCAACCCCACCAGCGGGTCGGGCACCTCCAGCACCGTTCGCGCGTAGCGGCTGCCCAGGACCGCGAACTGCGCGAGCATCGGCGCGGTCGGATCGGCGGTCCCGCCCGCGTCGACCAGCACGGTGGACCCGGTCGCGGTGGGCAGGGCGACGGCCAGTGCGGGACGCAGCACGCCCTGCGCCCGTCCGATAGCACGGACGGCGCAGGCCACCACGGCCCCCGTGGAGCCGGCCGAGACGAAGGCGGCCCGTTCACCTCGCGCGAGTTCACATCCGACGCTCAGGCTGGTGCCGCGCCGGGCGGCCGCCCGCGCCCCCGCGTCCCTCATTGGGACGATGCCGTCGGCGTGCACGACCTCCAGTTCTCCGATGCCGCCGTGTCGGCGCATCTCTCGGTGGATCTGCTCCCGGCGGCCGACCAGGGTCACGCGCACACCCTGCTCGCGATGCGCGGCCAGCGCGCCCGGCACCGTCTCCGCCGGACCGTGATCACCGCCCATCGCGTCCAGCACCACCGGCGGTCCCGCGCCTGCGCTCTCGCGGTATGTGGGCCGGGCGAGCCTGGACGGGCGGGTCCGCGTGGCCGCTTCGTCCGTCGGCGGGATGTCGTCGAGTGCGGCCATCTCAGCTCTCCGTGGCAGGCGGGCGCCGCTCGGCGCGGGCGGCGGCGGACGCGGCCACCAGGTGCCGCGTGAAGATTGCGGCCCGGTGCCGCCGGGGGACCCGTGCCCGCCCCGCGAGCACGTCGTGGTCGGCTGCGGCGATCCGGTCCAGGATGCCGCCGTACAGCGTCGAGGCGGCGCGGATGCAGGGACGCGAGGACGGCACCAGCATCTCGATGCCCTCCTGGGCGCGGCGGTAGTGGCGGCGGGCCCGTCCGGCTTCGAAGGCCACCAGGTCGCGCAGCCCCCGGGTGGAACCGCCCCGGGCGAGGTCGGCCTCCCTCACCCCGAACTTGGCCATGTCCTCCAGCGGCAGGTAGATGCGGCTGCGGGCCTTGTCCTCGGCCACGTCCCGCAGGAAGTTGGTCAGCTGGAACGCCCGCCCGAGCTCCCGGGCCGGTTCCCGCGCGATCTGCCCGGCGCCGGGCACCGTCTCCAGCACCGGCAGCATCATCAGCCCGATCGCGGCCGCCGACCCCTCCATGTAGGTCAGCAGGTCCTGGTAGGTGTCGTAGCGGGTGACGGTCAGATCGGCGCGCATCGAGGCCAGGAACGCCCGGATGTCGTCGTGCTCGACGCCGAAGGACCGCACCGTGTGCACGAACGCGGGCAGCACCGGGTCCTCGACCGGATCCCCGGCCAGGCCCGCCTCCAACCGGGCCGCCACGCCGTCGAGCGCCGCGGCCCGCCCGGCGGCCGAACTGGAGCCGCGGCCCGCGTCGACGTCGACGATGTCGTCGACGTGCCGCGCGAACCCGTACAGCGCGTGGACGTGCCGGCGCTTCCACGCGGGCAGCAGCAGCGTGGCCAGATAGAACGAGCGGCCGTGGCGGGCATTGAGGCGACGGCAGTGCTCGTAGCCGGCCGTCAACGTCAGCGGGCCCGTGGTCGTCGTCATCGGCTGCCCTCCAGGATCCGGGCGGCGGCCAGCCGCCCGGAGATCAACGCGGGTGGGACCCCGACTCCCGGGGCGGTGTACATGCCGGCGAAGTGCAGGCCGGGGACCCGGCGGCTGCGGCCGGACGGGCGCAGCCACGCCGTCTGCGTGAACCGGTGGTCCAGCGCGAACGGCGTCCCCGCCGAGTGCCCCAGCCGCGCCCAGGCCGGGGGGTCGAACGTCAGTCGCGGCCGATCCGCCAGGTCGCCGTACCCCAGCGCTTCCAGACGTCCCAGCAGCCGCTTCTCCAGTTGCGCCGCGAGACTGTCCCAGTCGACTCCGCCGGCCAGGTTCGGGGCGGGTTCGAGCACGCTGAGCGTCGCGTGCCCGGGCGGCGCCGCGGTGGAGTCGGCTTCGGGGTGGGTTACCAGGAGGCTGGGGTCGGGCTGCGGGCGTCCGGCCGCCAGCGCGGAGAACGCGTCCTTCGGCTCCCGCCCGAAGTGCACGGTGTGATGTGCCTGTCCGGGCAGGTGCCCGTCCAGTCCGAAATGCACGACCAAGCAGGACGGCGAGTGGCGGGGGCGTCGCAGCCGCCAGTCCACCGCCTGCTCGGGAAGCAGCCCCGAGTGCGCCCGCACCAGGTCGCAGGCGACCACGACGTGGCTCGCGGCGATGCGCTCACCGGTGTCCAGCCGTACCGCCCGCACACCGGACGCGCCGTTCTCCACCCGTTCGGCGCGCACCCCGTACCGGACGGACGCGCCCGCCTTCTCCGCGACTCCCGCCAGGGCCCGCGGGATGGCGTGCATACCGCCGTCGCGCGGGAAGTAGACGCCGCCGACGGTGTCCATGTGCGCCACCACTGCATAGATCGCCAGAGCCTGGTGCGGGGCGAGCCCGACGTACAGCGACTGGAAGGTGTGCGCCTGGATGAGCCGCTCGTCGCGGAGCTGCCCGGCGACGAACCGGTCCAGGCGCCTGAACCCGCCCGCCGCAGCCAGTTTTAGCAGCGCGTAGGGACGCGCCAGGTCGCGCAACCGGGTCATGTCGGCGTCGATGAACGACGACCATTCCGCCTCGAACATCGCGCCGAGCCGGCGCCGGAACCGCAGATAACGCGCGGCCTCGGCCGGTCCGCACAACGCGCGGACGTTTTCGGCCATCTCGCGGGCGCCCCCCACGACGTCCAGCCGAGAGCCGTCCGGAAAGGCCAGCCGGTAGAAGGGGTCCAGGCGCCGTAGCGGCAGCCACCTGTCGGGGTCTTCGCCGGCCGCGCCGAAGGTGCGGGCCAGCACGTCCGGCATCGTCAGCACCGACGGACCGGTGTCGAACCGGTAGGGCCCCACCTGTGCCGACCCGCAGCACCCGCCCGGTTCCGGCTCCGCTTCGACGACCACGACCTCACGGCCGCCGGCGGCGAGGTGGACCGCCGCCGACAACCCGGCCAGGCCCGCACCGACCACCACCACCGGACCGTGCGCGGCCCGCGATCCGGACGGCGGTGCGGGCGCCGGCGAGACCATCAACGCCGCCCGTCGCAGGCGTGATCTGCGTCCAACCGATGTCGGAAGGCCATCGTCTGCTCCCACTTCTCCGCCGACGTTCTCCGACCTGTTTTCGTCGCGCGAGGGCCGATCGGATGCATCCGGCACCTGATCGGTGGACCGTTGATCACTTCGCCCCGTCCCGGCCGAGAGCCGCCGCCTCGGGCCGTGACGTCCCGGACCTGCGGTCGCGTTCGGCCGCTTGGGCGATGCCGCGGCACATCCCCCCGAAGACGCGGTCATGGAAGGGCCTGAAGGCCCACCAGTAGGCTGGCCGGCCAGCCCCCGCGGATGGAACAGCGCCCGCTGGGTGAACTCGGTACGGCCTTCATGCTCCGCAACGCGCAGTTCCAGCCATGCCAGGCCGGGCAGCCGCATCTCGGCGCGCAGCCGCAGCAGCCGCCTAGGCTCGATCTCTTCGACGCGCCAGAAGTCGACCGTCTCCCCGATCCGCAGCCGGCGCGGGTCCCGGCGGCCCCGCCGCGGGCCCACCCCTCCCACCAGGCGGTCCACGACACCGCGGGCCCGCCAGGCGATGGGGAAGGAGTACCAGCCGCGCTCACCGCCGATCCCTTCGATGACCGCCCACAGGCGCTCGGCGGAGGCGTCCACCTCGCGGCTCCGCCGGTCGGTGTACAGGCTGCCGCCGGCCCAGTCGGGGTCGGTCGGCAGCGGGTCGCTGGGCGCTCCCGGGACGCTCGCCGACGACCACCGCGTGGCCACGTCGGCGTCCCGGACGCGTCGCAGCGCCAGCGACACCGCGCGTTCGAAACCGGCCGCGCCGCCGGGCGGCGGTTGCACGTACCAGTCGATGTCGTGCTCGCGGCAGATCACCTCGTTGCGCAGCGACTCCACCAGCGGACGCGCCAGGCCGCCCGGCACCGGCGTGACGCCCCCGACCCACAGGCTCGACAACCACGTGCTCAGCACCGGCACCGGGACGATGATCCGCCGCCTCAACCCGGCCACGGCGGCGTAGCGGCACATCATGTCGGCGTAGGTCAACACGTCCGGACCACCCACGTCGAAGCCTCGGTTCACGCCGGTGGGCAGGTCCGCGACCGCGACCAGGTAGTGCAGGACGTCCCGGACCGCGATCGGCTGGATCCGCGAACGCACCCAGCGGGGAGTGACCATCACCGGCAGCCGCTCGGTCAGGTACCGCAGCATCTCGAACGACGCCGAACCCGACCCGATGATCACCGCGGCGCGCAGCCAGACCGTCGGTACGCCGGCGTCCAGCAGGATCCGGCCGACCTCGGCACGCGACCGCAGGTGCGGTGACAGCTCCTCTTCCGGATCCATCCCGCCCAGGTAGACCAGCCGCCGCACACCCGCATCGCGGGCCGCCGCGGCGAAGGTGCGTGCAGCGCGGCGGTCGGCCTCGGCGAACCCGCCCTCGCCGCCGATCGTATGGATCAGGTAGTAGGCGACATCGACCCCCTCCAAGGCTCGGCGAGTCGACTCCGGATCGGTGGCGTCGGCCTCGACGATCTCTACCTCGGGCGCCCACGGGTGGTCGCGCAGCCGCCGCGCCGAACGCGCCATGCACCGCACGCGATGACCGGCGCGCAGCAGTTCATGAACCAGCCGTCCGCCGATGTACCCGCTGGCGCCCGTTACCAGGAACGGGCGCCCGGGGCTGCTCTCACGTTCGTCCATGACCCGTTCCCGCCGCGACTACCGCATCACTGCCGACGCGTCGGCGCGACCGTCCGCCTTCTCGTCGGCGGTGCGGCGGTGGCCCATCGTGTCCGGCATGCCGCCGTCCTGCATCTCCTCCGTGCGCAGGGCGACGCCGATAGCGAAGAAGGTCGGCGCCCATTCGCCGACGAAGATGCCCCACCGGTCCGCACGATCCATCCCGGACGCCTCCAGCCGGTTGGAGGCCATCCAAGATGCGAACGACGCACCGATCGAGACGAATCCGGCCGTGTACATAAGACCGGACGTGATACCCCATTTGTGCAGAGTTGTGATCATTGTTCCTCCTTTTGGATTGGTCGCCCCGTACCCGAGGCTCACCGGTACAAGCGCCATCTGAAGAAGCCTTTGCCGCACCGGACGGGCGATGTGCGAGCACCGTGCCGTCCGCGAACCCGTCGGGGACGATCCGTCGAGCACGATGGGCACTGGGCTCCACAGCGGCAAGACGGCCGTCCACCCCGTGAGGAAGCTCTCAGTCGGGCGCGGGCTGAGGTCCGTGCCGCGTCCACAGGGCGGTGGACAGAAGTACGTCTAGGTCCGCGAGGTCGCTGGGGATCAGATGGGGTGCGTTCAGCAGGATGGTCAGGCGGCCGATGTCCGGGTCGTGCGCCCGGGCGCTCAGCCAGTCGGTGCCGACGCAGGCGGCCACGGCCTGCACGAGTTCGCGCAGTGTCGTCGCATCGGCTGGGTCCGTCGCGCCGCCGGACATGGCGTGGAGGGCGGCGTGGGTGCGCAGCACGAGCCCGGCGTGGCAGCGGGTGTCGGCGCTGGGACTGTGGGTGTGGACGTAGTCGGCTGCGGTACGGGTCTTGTGCAGTGTGGTGGTCGTGCTGGTCATCGCGGTCTCCCTTCGGGTTCGTGATGCGGTGGTTGTGGGTGCTCACGGGTCGGTGATGGGCGGGGGATAGTCGAGGGTGCGTCTGCGGGCGGCGGGGAGTGTCCAGGGGCGGTGGGCTTGCTTGCCGTCGAGGTCGGCGAGTTCGGGCAGGTATCTGCGGACGTAGTCGCCGCGGGGGTCGAAGCGGGCGGCTTGGCGGTGCGGGTTCATGACCTGGCCGGGGCGGGTGTTGTTGCCGGTGCCGGCCACCCACTGCCAGTTCCCGGCGTTGTCGGCGATGTCGCCGTCGGCGAGCCAGGCGTTGAAGTGGCGCAGGCCGTGGCGCCAGTCGATCCCGAGGTCGCGGGTGAGGAACGATGCGGTGATGAGGCGGGCGCGGTTGTGCATGAAGCCCTCGGTGTGGAGCTGCCGCATCCCGGCGTCGACGATCGGGATGCCGGTCCTGCCCACGCACCAGGCGGTGCGGGCGTCCTCGTCCAGGTTCCACCGGTGCCTGCGGGGGCGGTAGTCGTCGGTGGCGAGCGCGGGGAAGGCGGCGGCGACCTGGTGGTGGAAGTCGCGCCAGGCGAGCTGGCGGCGGGCTCCGCCGGGTGCGGCGGCCTGGAGTTCGCGGGGCGAGACGCAGCCGAACTTTAGGTAGGGGCCCAGGCGGGAGGTGCGGTCGGCGGCGAGGTCGTCGTGGACGTGGTCGTAGTCGGCGGCGTCCGCACGCAGCCAGTCGGTCATGCGGCGGCATCCGGCGCGCTCGCCGCCGGCGGCCAGGTCGCGGGACGGCGACCCCGTGGTCAGGTCGGTGAACTTCGGGAGCGGGCCGGGGTGCACTCCTGCGGGCAGCCGGATGGCGTGGGGCGTCTGTGCGATCGGGCGCCGGTGGGCGGCGTCCCAGGCCCGCCAGTACGGGGTGAAGACGCGGTAGTGGTCGCCGCCGGCGGGTGTGAGGTCTCCCGGCGGGACCACCGTGATGCCGGGGTGCGTGGTGACCCTGAGGTCGAGTTCGCGGAGCTTGGCCAGGCGCCGTGTCGCGTATCTCGACCGCTCGTCGGCCAGGAACAGGGTGTCGGCGCCGGTCTGCCGGGCCAGGCGGGCGATCTCGGTGGCGGGGTCGCCGCGCCGCACCACCAGGTCCGCCCCCAGTCCGCGCAGTGATTCGCGGAGGTCGGCGAGGCTGTCGAGCAGGAACCGGATGCGGTTGGGTGCGGCGAACGGGCCGTCCAGCAGCGCGTCGTCGAAGACGAACACCGGCACGACCTGCCCGGTGCGGCATGCGGCGGCCAGCGCGGGATTGTCGCGGATCCGCAGGTCGCGGGTGAACAGCATCATCGAAGTCCTCATCACAAGGATTTCGGAGCAGGCCCCGCCACCGGTTGCCGCCGCGGAGGCCGGATCGTGTGCCGGAGCCGTTGACATCGTCACTGTGCTCGGTGGCCGTACCCCGGGCCCAGTGTCATACAGCTCGTGCTCGCCAAGGCAACCGGGGCGAGCGGTGCCGACGAAAGCTTTGTAGGACGATCGTTCCTGCGCGGGGCAGTGGCACGATCTGGAGTCGAACAAGGACGGAGGCCACGAGCATGGCGGCCGAGTCACGGGGCGAGGCCGGGCTGGGGGTCGGCGCGGTCGCGCGCCGGCTCGGCGTGGCGGCTTCCACGCTGCGGACCTGGGACCGCCGGTACGGCATCGGGCCGAGCGGCCGCAGCGCCGGCGGCCACCGCCGCTACACCGCCGACGACCTCGCCCGGCTGGAGGCGATGCAGCGGCTGATCGTGTCCGGTGCGCCACCGGCCGAGGCAGCCCGTGCCGCGCTGGACGAGCCCGGCGCCGAGCCCGCGGCGCCCCGGGGCCACGGCGCGGGCGGCAACCGCATCCCCCTGGACGCCACCCCCGCGGCGCGCAGCGGCCCGCATGCGGCGCAGGTCAGGGGGCTGGCCCGGGCGGCGATGGCGCTGGACGAGCGGGCGATGGCCGCCGCCGTGCACGCCGCGCTGGACCGCGAGGGGGTCGTGGCGGCATGGGAGCAGTTGTTCGTGCCCGTCCTGGTCGGGATCGGCCGCAAGCACGCGGCGTCCGGCGCCTACGTCGAGGTCGAGCACCTGCTGTCGGCGGTGCTGCTGCGCGCGCTGGCCGATCGGACACGTACCGCCGGCACGGGCGCCGAACGCAATGGCTCCGTCCCGCCGGTGCTGCTGGCGTGCGCGCCCGAGGAGCAGCACAGCCTCCCGATCTACGCGCTGGCCGCCGCGCTGGCCGAGACCGGCACCGTGGCCACCGTGCTGGGCGCCCGGGTGCCGGTCCCGGCGCTGATGGCCGCGATCGACCGCACCGGACCCCGCGCGGTGTTCGTCTGGTCGCAGACACCCGAAACCGGCGACCCGTCCTGGCTCACCGGATTGCCCGCCGGCCGGCCCCCGCTGCGAACGGTGACCGGCGGCCCGGGATGGGCGCGGGCCCAGATCCCGCCGCGCGTACGGCTCGTCACAACACTGTCCGGCGCGGTAGCCGATCTCCAGGCGGTCAGGTTCCGGCGCTGAGGCGCGCCCGTCCCTGCCCAGCCTTTCCGCCGACTTTGCCCGCCAGGGTTGCGACGCGCCCTCGCCAATGACTATGAATAAGTTTTGAAGCGGTTTAGGAGGGCGGCATGACCCTGACCGAACGCATCGCCCGCGGCGAGCAGGCCGCGCTGGCCGAGTGCTACCGCAGCCTGGCCCCCCGCATCCGCCGCCATGTCGCCCACCTGGTGCCCGCCCGCGACCTGGACGACATCGTCCAGACCGTCTTCTGGGAGCTGTGGCGGACCCGCGACCGGCTCGATCCGGACCGCGATCTGGAACCGTGGCTGCTGGCCATCGCCCGCCGCCGGGCCATCGACCTGCTGCGTGCAGAGGCCGCGCACCGGCGCCGTACCGTCCGGGCGGTGGACGACCCGGGCGCCTGCGACACCGCTTCGGCCATCGATACCGCCTGCGACGTGCGCGCGGCGCTGGCTGTCCTGCCCGCGCCACAGCGCCAAGCGATTGCCCTGGCCCATTACGGGCAGCTCACCCAGCGGGAGATAGCCGACCGGCTGGGCGTCCCGCTCGGCACCGTCAAGGCACGCACCGTCGCCGGGATGCGCAGGATGCGAGACATGCTATGACCAGGACGACATCAGCGACCACGGGCACATCCGCCCCCGGCGCGCGGGAGCATCCGCGGCCCCGGCTGGCGGTGTCCAGTTGCCTGCTCGGCGCGCCCGTCCGCTACAACGGCGGCCACAGCCGGGACCGCTTCCTGACCGGATCGCTGTTCGGGCACGTCGACTGGATCCCGGTCTGCCCGGAGATGGAGATCGGCCTCGGCGCGCCCCGGCCCGCGATGCGGCTGCGCACCGACGGGCACCTGGTCACCAGGGACGGCACCGCCGACCACACGACCGCCATGCAGGCCCTGGCCGACCGCCGGATCGGCGACCTGTGCGACCTCGACGGCTACGTGCTGAAATCCCGCTCGCCCAGCTGCGGACTGTCCAGGCTGCCGCGCCACGCCTCCGGACAGCCGGGCGAACGCACCGATGGGCAGCCGGTCGACCGCACCGGCCGCGGCGTGTTCGCCGCCCGGATCCGCGCCGCCCTGCCCGACCTGCCCACCGAAGAGGACGGCCGCCTCAACGACCCGGTGCTGCGCGAGCACTTCATCGAGCGCGTGTTCGCCCACGCCCGCCTCCGCGAACTCTTCGCCTCCGACTGGCGGCCCCGCGACCTGGTCGCCTTCCACAGCCGGCACAAGATGCAACTCCTCGCACACTCCCCCGAGGGATACCGCGAGACCGGACGCATCGCCGCCCGCGCCGGCGACCGTCCCAGAGCCGACCTGGAGAACGGCTACCGCCGGGCGTTCGCCGCCGCCCTCGCCGGCCGCGCCGGCCGCGGCCGCCACACCAACGCACTCGAGCACCTCCTCGGCTTCATCGGCGACGACCTCGATGCGACCCGGCGCCGCGACATCGCCACCGCGATCGGGTCCTACCGCCAGGGCCGGGCGCCGCTCAGCGTCCCGATCGCGCTGCTGCGCCACCACGCCGAAGGCGAGCACTTCGGCTACGTCGCCGACCAGACCTACCTCGACCCGTTCCCCGAAGACCTCCTCCTGCGCCACCACCTGTGACCCTGCGTCCCTCCGGCGGCCACCCGAAACAGCAGCAATCTTTCAGCCCGGGCGCCGCAATGCGCCCTGACCCTCCCAGGGAGTGAGTTCATGCAGGCGTTGGCCCGCGGCGTGATCAAGTATCGATGGTGGGTGATCGCGGCCTGGCTGCTGCTGGGGGTGGCCGGCGGGTACGCGGCACCGCGCGCCACCGCCGCGCTCAGCTACGACTTCAGCCAGCCGGGCAATCCCGCCTACCAGGCCAACCAGGAGATCCTCACCGCGATCGGTTCCGGCGGCGACAACGCCCCCGTGCTGCTGGTCCTCGGGGACGGGCGGCAGCCGGTCCCGCGGCAGGCGGCCGGACGGGTGCAGAGCACCGTCCAGCACGCGCTGCAGGCCGCCGGGCTGCAGGGCCGGACCGTCTCGCCCGTGCAGGCGCCCGCCCTGAGATCCGAGGACGGACGCACGGCGGTGGTGGCCGTCTACCCCGCTCCCGTGCCCGGAGCCGAGCCGTACGCCGCCGCGCTCCCGGTCCTGCAGCAGGCCGCCGAACGCGCCCAGGCCCGGACCGGGGTCCCGGTGACGGTCACCGGGCAGGACGTGCTGGCCTCCGGCGGCGGGGGAGGCGGCCCGAGCGTGCTGGCCGAGACGCTCGCCGGCGGGCTGGGCGCTCTGGTCGTCCTGGTGCTGGTGTTCGGGTCGCTGCTGGCGCTCACCCCGCTGCTGGTCGCCGCGGTCTCCATCCTGACGACCTTCCTGATCGTGTGGGGACTCACCGGGTTCACCGAGGTCTCCTTCATCGTGCAGTACCTGATCGCCCTCATCGGCCTGGGCGTGGCGATCGACTACGCGCTGCTGATCGTGACCCGGTGGCGGGAGGAACGCGGGAACGGACGCGACAACGCCGGGGCCGTCCAGCACGCGATCGCCACGGCCGCAGATCGGTCTTGTTCTCCGGCATCACCGTCGCGGTCAGCCTCGCCGCCCTGATCGTCCTGCCGGTCCCGTTCCTGCGCAGCGTCGGGTTCACCGGGCTGCTCATCCCCCTGCTCAGCGTGTCGGCGGCCCTCACCCTGCTGCCCGCGCTGCTGCTGGTGGCCGGGCCGCGGCTGAGCTGGCCGCACCGCCGCTCGTCCACACCCGACAGCCGGCTGTGGAACCGGATCGGCCGCGCCGTCGTCGACCACCGGTGGGTCTCGATCATCGTCGCGACACTGGTTCTGCTGTGCCTGGCGGCGCCCGTGCTGACGCTGCGGCTGGGGCAGCCCACCCTCGACTCCCTGGCCTCCACCGGAGGCAGTGCCGCCCAAGCCCTGCACCGCATCGAGAACTCGGGCATCGGCGCCGGGATCGTCCGGCCCGTCGAAGTGCTCACCGACCACCCCGACCGCGTCACCCAGGCCGTCTCGGGCATGCCGGGCGTCGCGGGCATCGCCGCCCCGGCCGGCTGGTCCACCGGACGCGGCCAGGTGATCGACATCTGGACCCGGCAGGACCCGGCCACCCCGGCCGGCGCCGAAACCGTTGCCGATATCCGCCGGGTCGCCGAGAACGCCGGAGCCGACGTGGGCGGCATCACCGCCCAGAACAACGACTTCGTCGACGCCGTCTACGGCAACGCCTGGTGGGTCATCGCCCTGATCATTATCGTGACGCTGCTGCTGCTCACCCGCGCGCTCCGCTCGCTGATCCTGCCGCTCAAGGCCCTGGTCCTCAACGTCGTCTCGCTCGGCGCCGCCTACGGCATCACCGTGCTGATCTGGCAGCACGGCCTCGGCGTCCAGGTGCTGTTCGGGCAAGACGCCTCGGGAGCGATCACCATCTGGGCCCCGATCGCCGTGTTCGCCTTCCTGTTCGGCCTGTCCATGGACTACGAGGTGTTCCTGCTGTCACGCATCCGCGAAGAACACGACCGCGGACTGTCCACCGACCGGGCGACCATCGCCGGCCTCACCCGCACCGGACGCCTGGTCACCTCCGCCGCACTCATCCTGTTCCTGGCCTTCGTCTCCCTCTCCACCGTCCCCGCCACCGAAGTCAAGATCCTCGCCACCGCCCTCGCGCTGGGCATCATCATCGACGCCACCCTCATCCGCGGCGTCCTCGCCCCCGCCCTGGTCTCCGCACTCGGCGGCGTCAACTGGTGGCTGCCCCGCCCCTTGGCCCGCCTCCTGCGCATCAGCCCTCCCGAAACCGCTCCATCCCGAACAGACGAACACCGGCACCAGGCGTGAGCAGCGCCGCGCCTGCCCACCCTCCCGGCCCTCGTTTATCACCGGAGGCGGGGGGAAGATATGGGGGCCGGCCGGGCCGCCGAACCCACAGCGGCGTGCGCGGGGGAGATCAGAGATCGCGAAGAGTGGCGGCGCACAGGACTGCCCAGCCTGCGGCGATGACGGCCACCCTTCGGCGAGCCGTCCGATCCGGGAGCATCCTGCCGAACAGGACCACGTCGGCGGTGTCGGCAGCGATACGGCACAGCGTGGCCGTCCGCCGCGCCTTGCCGTCACCGGCCAGCACCATGGCGGTCCCGATCGCGGCGTCACGTGATCCGATGACCGCGATCATCAACCGCACCTCAGGCGGAATATCACCGCCGGGCCCGGTCGTCGTCAGACGGTAAGGACGAGCCAGCCATGCAGGCTTGATAATGACGGCGATGCTGTAGGCGGCCGTGGCAGCACCCAGCAACCGGTTGAGCCTCGTTGCGTTCCGGCGACTCGACGGCATCCAGGATCAGTCCCGGCCTTCCGAGGCGAGCCGGTCGCGGGTCCAGTCGACCAGTCCGGTTCCGGGAGTCGGCAGCTTGTTCAGCGGCGTCTTGTCGCGCCCGTTCCCCATGATCGCCTCCACTCGCTCTACCGCTACGTCCGTCCGCGCCGCCCTCGGCCCACCTCTCCGCATGCTCCAGCGCCATTGTCGAGGACATATACGCCCGCGGGACACGTCGCGGGCTCGCATGCCACGGGACCGGCGGGATTGCGGACAAGTGCCGTGTTACCCCTGCAGGGCCACTCCACACAGGCCACAGGCGCACCCGGGATGACGCGTCCGTGCCCTCGGCGGCTACGGCGTCCGACATCATGCTCGTCCCGCTCCAGTCGCGGCTGTCGCCCCGACCTGTGGATACCGGTCTCCGTGGGCGGGTCTTCTCAGGCCCCGGTGCCGGTTCGGGGCGTGATCACCGAGGCGCGCACCGGAGTGGACGGCGTGCGGCGGGTAGTGAGCCGGGCATGACGGAAGATGCCGATCCCGGCGACATGCTGGCACCTCGTCACTGCAGACCGCACGGCGCGAGCGACGCAGCGGTCGCCGCGGCCGGACGGATCTCCGAAGCGCTGGAGACCACCGAACGCGCCCGGGGGCACCTGTACAGCTTTCACCAGCTGACCGGACGGGCAGACGCACAACTAGACGACGCCGTGACGCTCCTTAGAGCAGCGGGATACAGCGAGCTGGCCGACCGTATGACCACCGAAGTCATCGGCCGCAACGTCGTACCGGGCCGCTGGACCTTCCAACTGGTCGAGGAGTACGACGAAGGCTACTACCAGATGCTGCGGCGCCTGGAGCAGGACGTACGGGACACCTTGATGGCCGGGCGCAGGCATGTGCACGAGGCGGAAATGAAGGAACAGCGTCGCACGCCGGGGATGCCCGGGCACGAAGCGACCCCTGAAGGGCGGTCATGAGGCTCACCCGCCGGACCTCACCCGGACGGCATCACGTCGGTAGGCGTCCACGCAGGAAGCTGTTGGAAGAATGTGCCGGATTCCCGTCCCGCGGCTCCAAAGAAACGTCGACGACGGGATACCGCGCCGGGTTCAACCCCGGCGGCAACGGCAGCGTGCCGGTCCCGGTCGAAGTCAGATTGCCCAGCGAGATGAGTTTCTGTGCGGCGGGGTCCAGCAGCCAGACCTGGTAGTACCCGCCTCCGGCCGGCAGGCCGCTGACATCGAGGTGGACGGCCAGACCGCCGTCGAGGCGTTGGAGGGTGGCCGACCCGGTCCCGGCCTTGCCCGGCAGGGAGGTCAGGGCGGTCCGGGCGATCACCTCGGGACGCTCGTTCAGCGATACGCCCAGTCCGCCGACCAGGACACCGATCAGGCCTGCTGCGACGGAGGCGAGCAGCATGCTCCTCCGGTGGACCCACCAGCGGTGCGGCCGAGCCCGCGCCGGCGCGGCGGCCTCATCTTCGAGGTCCGCGACGATGCGGTCCCACACACGGGGCGGGGGCTCCAAGAGCTGGTCCGCGGACGGCCCGTACCGGGCGGTCTCCACCACGCCCTGGAGTTCGTGCAGTTCACGCGTGCAGGTGGTGCAGCGCGCGAGGTGCGCGTCGGCGTCGGAGCGGTCGATGTCCTCGCCGAGGGCCAGCAGTGCGAGCTGCTCGTGGTCAAGATGCATCGTCCACCCCCAATCTGTCGCGCAGCAACCCCAAACCCCGTCTGATGTGGCTTTTCACGGTACCCAGCGGCAGATCCAGCCGCTCGGCGATCTCGGTGTGCGTCAGTTGTTCGTAGAAGGCGAGGCGCAGGATGGTCCGGCGCGGTTCTCCGAGCCGGGTCATCTCGTCGGCGAGCACCACGCTGTCGGTGACGGCCTGCGGATCCGGCGGCGGATTGTCGTCGACGGGGGCGACCAGCGCCAGATCCCGTTCCCGGCGGCGGCCGGCCCAGTGGTCGGCCACCCTGCGCCTGGTGATGCCCATCAACCAGGCCGCGGGGCTCCCCATCTCCAGCTTGTAGGTGCGGCGGCTGCGCCAGGCCGATACGAACACCTGCTGCGTAACGTCCTCGGCGTCGCTGCGGTCGCCGAGCGAACGCACCGCCACCGTGTAGACCAGCCGGGACCAGCGCCGGTACGCCTCGGCCAGGCACGCCTCGTCGCCGTCGCGCAGGCGGACGCCCACCTCCGCGTCGTCCAGCTTCTCGGCGACCGGCTCGCGACCCGGATCCGCGGCGAAGCCGCGCGCCCCGGCGACGCACTACGCACGTGATCGCGGGGTGGCTGCGGATCCGGCCGGGACCGCAGTGACGATCAGGTTGTCGCGGTAGCTGCCGAGGCGCTCGATGAAGGGGCCGCCGCAGGTGATCAGCGTCAGGCGGGGGGCACCGTCCCGCGCGAACAAGGTCTGGTACGGGACGGCCTGCTTGACGATGTACTCACGCGAAACCACCCGGTAACGCACGCTCGGGCCGTCCGACATCCGCACCCGGACGTCCTCGCCCGGCTCGATCCCCCGGAGCGCGGCCAGCGCCCCCAGGCCGCTGGTCGCGCTGTCGACATGACCGGCGATGACCACCGATCCGGCCCCTTCCCCGGGTGCGGCTCCGTAGCGGTACCACCCTACTTTTGCGGGATCGTCGGGGATGGCCATCCTCCCCTTCCGGTCCACACCGACAGGCGTGATCGGGGCCGCCACGTCCCGCTGCGGAACGATCAGCTCGACGGGGCGTCCCGCGTCGGCGACGGGACCGGTGGGGTTCGTGCCGTTCGGGGCGCGCTCGGTGGGGACGGCGGCGAAGTCGGGCCGCCGTCCCGCGTCGGTGGCGGCGGGCCGGTGGAAGGCGATCGCGAGAGCGGCGGCTCCGAGCGCGATCACCAAGCCGCCCACCAGCACCGCCACCGTCCACCGAAGCGACCGCCGTGGCGATCGGGCGCTCAGCGCCGGCCTCGCACCACGAGCAGCCGGACGCCCGAGGTCGCGGCCGCCAGGAACCCCGCGCCGATGAGCGCCAGCAGCCACCACGACACGCCGAACGGGCCGGACGACGGCTCGGCCTGGCCGCCGGTCCCGCCGGGAACGCCACCGGGGGCCGTGTGCAGCCCCTCGATGACCTGCGTGGCCAGCTTGAGGTTGCCGTCCTCGGCGCTGCCCCACGCGTACACGATGGTGTTGGTGCCCTCACCCAGGTCCAGGTTGGCCGGGCCGATCACGACGTTGTCGGTCCCGGCCAGGACGACATCGGCCTCGACCGGGCCGGCCGCCGTTTCGAGTTTGGCCTCGTTAGGGTTGGTCAGCCCTTCGACCACGGGCTTTCCGTTGGCGCGCACGTCCACGGCGGGCGCCGCGGCGACGTGCCGGACGGTGAGCCGCGCCTTGCCTGCCGCGACTTTGGAGGTGTCGTTGACGAAGGGGGTGAGCATGGGGTCGCCGTTCTCACCGAGATGCGCCACCACGGTGGCGTTGGCCCCTCCGGGGACCTTGACGCCGTCCTTGCTGATCGCGGGTTCCCCGTCCGGGCCCTGCCCGGCCTTGAAGACCTTGAGGTCGTAGGTTCCCGCGGGCAGCTTCAGCGGATCGGTGAGCGTGCCGGGCTCGAAGTCCGACACCAGTTCCTTGTCGCCGGCGTACACGTCCACGGTCAGGCCCGGTACGGCGTGCAGGATGCTGACGGTCGCGGTCTGCCGAGCCGCGGCCGACTCCCTGCTCGTCGCCGCCGTCGCCGGCGCCGCGGTCGCAGTGACCGCCCCCAGCAGGAGCGCGGCCGCTGCTGCGAAAAATGACTTTCGCATGGTAGCTCCGATCGTTTGTGTGGATACAGAGCATTCGGCCGCTACACCCGCTTCGGATGCACATCACCCACCACGACTGCGAAACTTTACCGGAGGTCCTGGTCGTGTTCGTCTTCGGCGAGGCGCCGCCTTCTGAGGGGCCACGCGGCCGCGGACACGGGCTGCCACCCCGACCCGGCCGTGGCCCTGTGCCGGGCGCTGACCGAGGCGGCGCAGAGCAGGCTCACCGCCATCACCGGCGCGCGCGACGACCTGCCGCCGGTCCTCTACCGCGCCGCCGCACCACCGGTCGCGTCCGGCCGCACCGGACGAACCGTCGGGTGGGACTGGGGACGGCCGCTCGCCCGCTCCTTCACCGCGGACGTCCGGGCCCTCACCGACCTGATCGCCGAGCGCACCGGGCGCGTCCCGATCGAGGTCGTGCTGCCGAGCCCCGGCGGCGTCCCGGTCGTCAAGGTCATCGCGCCGGGGCTGCGCTTCGACGACCGCCGGGAACTGGGGGACTCCGGCCCCCGCACGGGAGGCGTTCCGTCATGACCCGCACGTTCGTCTTCACCGGCCCGTCGCTGGACGGACGGGAGGTTCGGGCCCTCGCACCGGACGCGGTCGTCCTGCCGCCCGTCGGGCACGGCGACCTGCTCGCGTGCGGTGCCCGGCCGGGTGATCGGGTGGCGATCCTGGACGGTGTCTTCTTCCAGTCGGCGTCCGTCCGGCACAAGGAGATCTGCGCCCTGATCGAACAGGGTGTCGCCGTCCACGGGGCCGCCGGCATGGCGCCCGCGCGCGGCAGAACTCGAACCGTTCGGCATGGCCGGGTCCGGGGGTGTCCAACGCCTGTTTGTTCCGGTGCGGCCTGCTGGAACGCGACGACGAGGTCGCCCTGGCGCACGCCGGTCCCGAGCAGGGGTGGCGCGCCCTGACCGTCGCCCTGGTGTCGGTGCGCACCGCGCTGGGGAGACTGACGCGCGGGGCGCAGCGACGGCCGGTCCGTGCGCCGCCTGCTCGCGGCGCCCCGCCGGCCGCCCTTCGCCGAACAGGCCTGGCCGCTGATCCGCACCGAAGCCTGAGATCGCTGCCCGCCCTCGCGCAAGCCGTCCGCGGGCAGGCCGGGGAGAGAGAAGGGCCGAGGCGTCGCCGACCCCCACGCGATGCTGCGCGAACTCGGGCGTGGCGCCACGATCGTCCTGCGCGACCTGATCCGCTACTGCCCGCCCACCGCGGAGTTCTGCGATGGGCTATCGACCGCGCTCGGCATCCCCACATCGGCGGCTGAACGCACATCACGATCGGGAGCGCCACGGCGCCGTCCCGGTCGACACCTCGATCAACATGGTTGCCGACGAACCATCCATCTCGGCCCGGTCGTCCACTGTGACTAGAAGTCAGCGGCGAGTTACTTAAAGGGATCGTCAAGCCCCAAAGAGAGCGAGACGGAGCATGCCTGGAGGGCGAGTCCCGACCGACGAGCGAACACCGAGCGAACACGGGAACAAACCGGGACGGAACCGGCGGGGGGCAAACCGGGCCAATCTCGCGTTTGCCCTGGTCAGGGGTGGTGGGTCGCGTGGGACTCGAACCCACAACCTACGGATTAAAAGTCCGGAGGTGTGCATGTCGACCGTCAAGCTGCTGACAGGCCGCGCCCGTGCGACCATTGTTGTTCGGCTCAGTGGGCGGCACGAGAGCGGGGGAGTGGATCCTAGTTACTGAGGGTGAATAGTGGGCAGGGGCGGGGGTGTCAATTGCGGGAGATCAGAAGCTGCTCGACCTTCCCCGAAGGGCGCTGTGGTGGAGTGAAGGGGCAGTCCTGAGCTGGGCAAACTTAAGAGTTGGTCTTGTGGCGGGAATGGTCGGTCGTGTTCACACCGAAGAGGTCACTGGTTCGAACCCAGTATCGCCCACTTGCATTTATGCAGGTCAGACCCCATTTCCCGCAGGGGTCCCCGTGGTCATGCCAAACCCATGCCAAAGGCGCAGCGGTTCCAGCGTTCCGCATCCTGGGGCTGACCTGGGAGAACGAGACACTCGGGCAGGCGCTCGCCCCCAGTGCACCTAGACGCACCTGGGTATAGGTAGCCGCACCTAACGCCGGTTAGGGACGGCCAGATGCCCCCTGCCGAATCGAGTCCTACTCGGCCCGAACCGAACTCTCGAACGGGTCGCGGAGGCGCTGGCGCTCGGCCTCGTCCAGCCGAGCCACCTCGGCCGCCATGTGCGCCCACGGCGTCGCGGAGGAGGACGCGCCGCTCGCGCTCCACGGGCGGACGGTCAGCTCACCGTCCTCGATACGGCGGCGCAGGGCCACGACCCCGCCCGACCCTCGTGCGTACCCGCTCGACAGGTAGGCCCGCTCGACGGCGGTCGGCCCCATCGCGCCCGCCCGCTCGACGGCGTCGGCGCAGGGGTGGCACAGGCCGCCGGTCCAGACCTCCGCTCGGGCCTGCTCGCGACCGCCCAGCCGGGCGACCTCGGCCGCGCTCATGCTGATCGAGGACAGGCCGCACATGGCGCAGCCGCCCCGAGCGGGGCCAGCTCGACGGGCGGGGCACCGGCCGCCACGCGGACGGCCATCAGCCGCCCGGCGACGGACCGCAGCGCGGCGCGCGTCTCCTCGTCCACGTGCGCCCAGGGTTCGGGCGCGCACCGGCCGGGCCGCGCGACCGACGCCCAGCGGGCCGAGCGGGCGGACGCGAGCCCCTCGTAGACCGCCTCGAACACGCTCAGCAGCTCCCTGGGGTCGTCCGGGGGCGCGGCGGTCCCTCCGGCCGCCTCCAGCCCGCACAGGGCGGCCACGAGGTGATCGCGCAGGGCGGGGCCGTGAAGGATCAGCCCGTCGCGTCGGAACGAGCCGAGAGCCTTGGCCAGGCGGTCAGCGGCGGCGGGACGTTCGGAGCACGAGGGGCAGCGGGACAGCAGCACGTACCCGGCGAGAGCGGGCGGGGGCGTCGATGGGTCGAGGCTCGGCCGTCCCCGGAAGACCGGCACCCGCTCGCAGACCGCCGCCCCCTCGGGGCACGCCTGCCCGCAGTCGGCGCAGGCGTGGCGACCCTCGGGCAGGCTCACGAGGGCGGTCGGGGCGGTCTCGGCCGTGGTGGTCATGGCGGGCTCCTTCAGAAGTGGATCGCGCGGCACGCGGAGCAGTAGCCCCGGGGCATGCCCCCCGAGCTGGCCACGAGGGCGGGTGCGGGCAGCTTCGGCGCCGCCCGGTTCACGTACTCCTTCAGGCGGCTCATCGCCGCCCTGCGGCTGGCGGGCGTCTGGTGGCTGCGGTCCTGGGCTATCGCCAGGTCCGATCGGGTCACTGGACGGCTCTGGGGTCGAACCATGTCCGGTCCTCCTCGGTGAACAGGGCCGGGCAGTCCGGCGAGTGGGTGATACCGACCGTCACGGGCACGGCGCGGTACCCGGCCAGGTGCCCATGCTCGGGGTCGGGGCCGCTGATCCCCGCCGCCTCGCCGCACAGCGGGCACAGCCCGGTGCCGTTGGCGACCACGCGGGCCATGTAGCGCTGGCGGAACTCCAGCGGGGCCGAGTCGCGCACGGAGGGCATTGCGGTCACGTGCCCGTCCTCGCCGCCGACGCGCCAGGCCGTGAAGCCGGGCGGGACGGGCGCACCCGCCAGCCGGGTCACGGGCGGCCAGTCCTCGGGGTCCGAGGGGTTGGCACGCGCCCGGTCGGCTCGGTCCATCGCGGCGGCCAGCCGGGCGCGCAGGTCGGCGGGGGCGGTCATGGGGCCATTCTCTCCGAGGGGGCCGGGCTGCTGCCGGTCGCGTTCTCAGGCCGGTCCGGGACGGTGGACGGGTCTCGGACGGCCTCAGCGAGGAACTGGACGCGGTCGGCGTCCTCGCGCTCGCCCAGCAGCCAGTACGCGGACTCCGGCACGATCGCGTCCATCAGGGCCTCGTAGGCGGCCAGGCGCTTCGCGAGGTCGTCAGACATCGGCGTTGCGCCAGGGGTGCGCGGCCATGCGCTCGGCCAGCTCCTCGGCCGCCCGCTGGAGGTCGTAGCGGACCCGCGCGGCGACGCACGCCATGAACAGCTCGCACCAGTCGGAGTGCTCCAGGGTCAGGTCGTGGTCACTGACGTGCACGGCCTGCCACCGGCCGCCGTCCAGCTCGAACACGTCGAAGTCAGGTATCTGCCGCTCGGGCTCGCGGGCGCGGCGTGGGAGGGACGTCATGGGCCTGACCCTACGCGGATTGACCAACGGTGTGTAGTGGTGTGAAGCATTGACTAGTGGTGAACAAGCATTAACCGCAGGTCAATACGGTGAGATCATGAGCATTGACCTGGACTCGCCGGACCCTCTGTATGAGCAGGTGGCCGCGATCATCGAGGCCAGGATCAAGGACGGCACCTACACCAAGCGCATCCCTCCGGCCCGCGCGCTCAAGGACGAGTTCGACCTGTCGTTGCCCACGATCCAGAAGGCCATCGGGCTCCTGAAGGAGCGCGGCGTCGTGGTCACGCGGGTCGGGCGCGGGACCTTCGTCGCCCAGTCGGACGAGGTGGACGGCGGGGGAGACCGACCGCCAGAGCACCCGACCACCGGGTGATCGCGGTCACCCTCGGTCACCGGCCGTCGCCGGGCGGCCGTCACCCCCTGGGCGCACCGTACTACGCACCGTATCGGCCCTAGGATGGTCACCGTCCGTGCGTCGCGGCACTCCTTCGGCCCTCGCCCCGCCTCCCCTCGAAGGGGCGGGGCGTCGGCTTCTCCGGGTCGGCTCGAACTGCACTCTGTGACGCAGGTCACCGAACATGCGTTCGTGAGACAATCGAGGGGAGAGGAAGGACCGCCATGCACCGCACCACGACCACGCTCTACCGGCCCGCCGCTCCCTCGCTGACGCGGCGCGCTCCCCGATCCCTGACCGCGAGCGTCCCGGCTCGGGCCTCCAGCCGTCAGGAGAAGGTGCGCCTGGAGATCGCCCGGCTGCGCGCCTACACCCAGAACCGGGCCTGAATCCTCCACGCTCCACGCTCCACGCCTATAGAACCCTCCACGCTCCGCGTGGAGGAGCGTGGAGGAACCTCCACGCAGACACGTGGAGAATCGCGTGGAGAAACATCCCAGGTCAGAGCATGTATCAAGAGTTCTCCACGCGGCTCTCCACGCGCCCGTGGAGGAGCGTCGAGCCGCGTGGAGAGCGCTGCGTGGAGAACGGTGGGGCACCTCCCACCCGTCCGGCCGCCTTTCAGGGGGCGGCGTCCGGTCGGGAGGTGCCCGCCGGTCAGGGCAGCAGCCGGACCTTCGCGTACCGTCCCCGCGCGGACGTGGCCACCAGGTCCTCGTACTCGCTGCCTGACATTCGCTCCACGCCCAGCTCCTTGGCCACGGCGCCGGATGGCGCCCAGCCCTCGGCATCGGCATGCTTCCCTAGCGCCTGCCTCAGCCTGTCCAGCCGCTGAGCGTCGGCGTACCGTGCGGCCTGCTCCGCCAACTGGCGGGCCTGCGCCTCGGCTACCCTGCTCGCCCTGGTGCTGGTGCCGGTCGCGTGGTCCAGCGTCACCTGGAACGGGGTCACCGGCTTGCGGAGCGGCTTCACCTGGTGAATACGCACGTCGCGTGCGCCGGGATCGCCTTCGATGAACAGCACCGACCCGAGACCGCTGAACACCTCGCGGTGCCCGTAGACCTGCTCCAGCGCGGGAGTCCCGCGCCGGTACTCCTTGACGGGGTGGTGGAGGAACACGACCTCGACGTTCAGCCCGCTGAGCATCTGGGTCATCCTCGCGATCCCCGACAGCCGCTTGGTGTCCATCGTGTCGCCCAGGTCCTTGCGGGAGTCGAACACGACCATCCCCGCCTCGAACCGGGCCACGGACTCAAGCAGCCACTCCTGCCCCCGCGCGCCGCTCAGGTCGAGCACGGGCGGCGACTCATGGAACACGAACCGCTCGTTCACCTCGTCGCCCTGGTCGGGTGACAGGCTGCGCACGAACGCCTCGCGGGCCTGCTGGGGCCTGTCCATCGCGAAGTAGAGCACCCGCTCACCGCGCGGCAGCACGGCCACGGGCAGGTCCCACATCACCGGCCCCCAGCCGGACAGGCCGGCCCGGCGCTTGGCGTACTCCTGTCCGAACGAGGTCTTCCCGGTGCCGTCGCGTCCGGCGATCATCAGGCCCTGGCCCACCGACGACAGCAACTCGTCTTCGGTGCCCCACAACGGGTTGAACGGCGGGGTCTCGAACACCTCACGACCCGACTTGAACGCGGCGTTCGCCAGCTCCAGCCCGGCGGCCTGCGACTCCAGCCGCACTTGATCGGCAACCCACGCCGTCCGGCGCGAGCACCCCAGGCATTGCCTGGGGTCGTGCGAGCGGTCGGACACCTCGGTACAGACTGGAGGTCCGCCGTCGTCCGCCTGCACGCTGTAGCGCTCAGTGCGCACCACGCGCAGGCCGGTCTGACTGTCCTCCCAGTCCCGAAGCGTCCTCAGGCGCCAGCGGTCACCCTCGGCCCAGTGCTCGCGCTGCCACTCGTTCATGGCGGCGAAGTCGGGCACCTCGCCGTCAAGCGGCACGACGGCGGTCAGATCGAGTTCCACCTCATCGTTGTCGCTCACCCGCCCACCACCTTCGCCAGCTCGGCGTGGGCGGCCTGCATCTCCGCCACGATCGCGGCGGGCGGCGGCGGGGCCGGGCGGGGCGGCAGCGGCGGAAGGGGGAGCCCCAAGCGCCGCAGTCGCCACCACCAGCGGTTGTAGTGCGTGGCGCACATGCCGCGCGTCTTCCTCGGGCGGCGGCAACCGGGCTCCGAGCACTCGTCCTTCCTCCGGAACTCGGGCAGTTCGCGGCCCTCCTCGACCAGCCAGCGCCACGAGGGGTCACGGGTGAACCAGCCGGGCGGGTCGGTGCGGGCGCTCATCCGCCCACCGCCTCGGCGTGCGCGGCCCGCATCTCCTCCACGACGGCCCACGGGTTCGGCGAGACCGGGCGGGCGGGCACGGCACCCGCGCGCCGCCACTGCTCGTGGTGCATGGAGCACCAGCCGTGCGAGCGGATGGCGCGGCGGCCCCCGCAGCCGGGCACGATGCACACCTTGCACGCCCGCTCGCTGACGCGGTGCTGCCTCTGGCAGTGCGGGCCGCAACCGGTCTTGTCCAGGAAGTGCGCGCACTCGATGGCGGCGGCGGCGTCCTCCCAGTACGACACGGTGCGGTCGCCGCACGAGTAGAGGGCGTACGGGGCGTCGATGGAGTCGGCGGGGTTGATGACCCTCGGCTCACTCACCGCCCTCACCGCCGTCCGTGACGGCCTCGGCCACGGTGACGATGCGGGCCTTGGGGCCGTAGGGCTGGACGGCGCGGCGCACGGCGGGGATCACGCGGACGGCGGCGCGGATCTCGTTCAGGTCAACCCTGATAGCACGGCCGCCCGGTAGCCGGTACCCGGTGATGTGCCCTCGGGTGATCCAGTTCCGGATGGTGCGATCGGTGACGTCGAGTTCGGCGGCGGCCTGCTCCTGCGTGACGAGCTGGCGCTTGCCCTGCTGGATGTCGAGGTGACGCTTGGCGTGCTCACGCTTGGACATTGAGAGTGCTCCCGAAGGATGCACAGCCGAGGGGCAGTGTGCCCTGACACCTTGGCTGCTGACTCTCACCTCGCGGGCCTCATGGGAGGCCGCTCCTAGCGCTGCTCCTGCTGCTCATGCCGGGTGAATCGGTGGCAGCGAGTGTCCGTTATCCCGAGCGATCAGCAGCGCGACCCTCGGGCGGTGGTCTGTCTCTCGTTCCAGCTTACCCGCACGTCAGACGTGCCTGTCCGGCCCTGAGTGCGCCTGTGCCGGACGTGAGGGGCGTCCGGGTGTCCACGGTGCCGTGAGGCGCAGCGGCACCCGTGCGGCGGTTCCAGCGTTCCGCTCGCCTCCCGGCCTATGCCTCGCCGGTCAGCTCGCCTGTGTCCTCGCTCCAGCCGGTCAGCTCGGACAGGGCGCGGGCGATGGCCGCGTCCCGGCCTCCGGCGGCGTGCTGGTAGTTCAGCGCCGCCTGGGACGAGGAGTGGCCCAGGCGCGACATCAGCTCGCGCAGGGTCGCGCCGGACTGGGCGGCCAGCGTCGCCCCGGTGTGGCGCAGGTCGTGAAAGCGCAGGTCCGGCCGTCCGGCCTTCTCCCGAGCCGGGTAGTAGACCTTCGCGAAGCTGGACTGCCGCAGGTGCCCCGCCGCGTCGTTGCGGGCGGGGAACAGCAGCCCGTCGGAGCCCGGCGCGGTGTGCTCCAGCAGGTGGGCGCGCACCATCGGCATCAGGTGCGGCGGGATCGCCACGTCGCGCTCGCCCGCCTCGGTCTTGGGCGTCTTGACGACGAACCGGCCCTCGGCCAGCACGACGGCGCGGGAGATGCGCAGGACCCCGGCCTTGACGTCCACGTCGCCCCGGCGAAGCTCGGTCAGCTCCCCGTAGCGCAGCGCGCAGAAGGCCGCAAGGGCGACCATCAGCCGGTAGCGCGGCGGCATCGCCTCGGCCAAAGCCGCCAGCTCCTCGACGGTCGCGGGGCGGATCGCGTGGCGTCGGCGCGACTGCCCGGCCCCCCGGATGCGGGCGGGGTTCACCGTCAGGTGCCCGTCCTCCACTGCCCCCGCGAGGATCGTCCGCAGCAGGCCGTACGCCTTCGCGCGGTAGGTCGGCCTGTCCTGCGGCAGGCGGCGGCCGTGCCAGCGCGTCACGTCCTCGCGAGTGATCGTGTGCAGAGGCGTGGCGGCGAACTCGGGGAGGATGAACCGGTCGAGCAGGTCCCGGTACCCGGCGCGGGTGCGGTCGGCCAGCGGACGGCCGCGCACCGTGCGCGTGGCCAGCCACCGCTCGGCGTAGTCGCCGAACGAGGTGGTGACCTGCGCCGTGGCCGTGGTCCACGTGCCCTTGCTGATCATCGAGCGCTGCTCACCGAGCCATGCGACCGCGTCCCGCTCGGTCTGGAAGGTCCGGGCGGTCTGGCGGCCGTCCGGGGTGAGCAGCCGCGCCTGGAACGTCCCCCGAGGGCACGCCTTGGTCGGCGGGAGGTGCCGCACGCCGTGGGCGTGGGGCGTCTTGCGCTTGCAATGGGGGCAATTCGCTCGCTTCGGACGTGACAATTCTGGGACTCCTTCGGCTATGTGCACGAGAGCCATTCCCGTGCCAAACTCATGCCAAATGCCTATGTATCCCAGTGTACCGCGTTTCCGCTCATTTCCGAGCGTTCTTGCAGGCCACATCGCCTTTTTGCAGATCAGCGACGAATGCCGGATTCACTTTCGAACCCAGTATCGCCCACCGCGTTTCAGCAGGTCAGAGAGGGGCTCGGAGTTCACTCCGGGACCTTTTTCGATCTTGGAAGACCGTCGGGAGCCGAACGGGGAGCCAACACCCACAGGCCTAGGCGGACCTTCCCCGACCGAACACGGTGTTCATCGTGGCGGCTCCCTCGTTGATGACCGGCCTGAGCTGGTGCCGGTACACCTTCTCGGTGACCGCCGTCCCGGCGTGCCCGACAAGGTCGGCGATCGTCTCGATCCGCACGCCGCTGTCGCTCATGATCGACACGAACGAGTGCCGCAGCTCCCGCGGCGTCCAGTTCTCCCCGATCCCGGCCACCCCGGTGATCCGCCGGAACTCCCGCCGCACATTGGCGGGACTCAGCGCCCTCCCCGTCCGGGTGCAGAAGACGAGATCCCCGTCCTGCCACACGAGACCGGCTTTGAGTCGTTCGGACGCCTGCCGGACGTGCAGCCGGCGCAGCGCGTCCACCGCGTCGTCGGGGAGCTCCAGCGTGCGCCGCGAGGTTTTGGTCTTGGTGTCGCCGTGCGCCCGCACCGAACGCCACACGTAAACGGCGAAGCGTTCATGCTCGAACCCGGCCGTGCCCACCGGGCGCCACGCGTCCCCTTCCCTCTCCCAGGCGACGACGTGCTGCCACTGCAGAGCACGCGCTTCTTCGGTGCGGATGCCGATCATGAGGCTGAGTACGACGTAGGCGTGCAGCCTTGATGACTTGGCGGCCTTGAGCACGGCCGTGGCCTGGTCGAGGGTGAGGGCCTTGCTCGGCCGTCCGGCCCGGCCCTTGGGAGTGGTGACCAGCTCGGCCACGTTCCGTACGACCCGGTCGCGTGCCTGCGCCTGCCGGATGGCCCGCTTGAGGATCGAGTGCACCGCCTGCAGGCTCCGGGTGGACAGGTTCCCGGTGAGTCCGTCGAGCCATTCGTCGACGTCGTCCGCGCGCAGGTCCTTGATCTTGGTCTTGCCGATCAGCGGGATCACGTGCTTGTCGGCGAGGCCGCGGTTCGTCGTGACGGTGTTGGCGTCGCGTCCTTTGAGTCCTTTGGCGAGCCAGTCCTCGACGGCGTCCGCGACCGTGTAGGTAGCGGAGCTCTTGATGCCGGACTCCAGATCCTTGGCGGCCTCCTTGAGCTTGTCCCGGACTTCGGTCTTCGTTCGTCCCTTCCTTTTGAGGCGTTTGCGCCCTCCGGGTAGATCGAACCCTCGTACTTGCCGATCATGATTTTTGCCATGGGTTGCTCCTCGTGTCGGTCGAGGTGGACCTTGCCGACCTGTCAGGTCACCCACGCCAGCGGAGCACTCTGCGAGCCGACGGCCGTGGCCGCACTCTCTTATGCTTCGGATCACGCTCAGTGCCGGGGAGCGCGCTCTGGGCGTTGGGCATGTCGAGTGCCCTTGTTGCTCCCGGGCGGTTGGCGGTGCCTTGAACGGGTTCGCGTCGGGAAGGCGGGGGAGACGGCTCGAGCGCTCCTGGCGATCACGTGCCCTGAGGTCGTTTGCTATTCCATTCAAGCACGGAGTGCAGCTGTTTACTCACGAAGAGTCAAGGGTGAAGTTGGGGTGGCTGTCACGCGGGGGTGTCGGGCTGAGCTTCCCCCGGAGCACGGACTACTGACCTGAGGTCACCGGCGATCATCAGGAAGGATGTCCGCCATGCCCTCACCACACCCGCCCGAGTTCCGCCGCCGCGCGGTCGAGCTGGCCCGCCAGGGCGATAAGTCCGTGGTCCAGCTGGCCAAGGATCTGGGCGTCAGCCGGTCCTGCTTGCAGAACTGGGTGAACCAGGCCAATACCGACGACAAAGGCGCAGGAGAGAAGGGCGGCAGTGACCGCCTGACCACCGCGGAGAAGAAGGAACTGGCCGAGCTGCGACGGCGCAACCGGCAACTGGAGACCGAGAACGAGATCCTCAAACGGGCGGCCGCGTACTTCGCCCGGGAAAACGTGCTCCCAAAGTAATCTACTCGCTGGTCCGCGAACTCGCCGCCGACTCCATCCCGGTCGCGGTGGCCTGCCGAGTACTGAACGTCTCCACGTCGGGATATTACGACTGGCTCGGCCGGCCCGAGCCGCCCCGCGCGCTGCGGAACAAGGAACTGACGAAGATGATCCGCGAAATCCACGCCGATTCCCGGGGCAGTTACGGCTCGCCTCGTGTGCACGCGGAACTGACGCTGGGGCTGGGCGAGCGGGTCAACCGCAAACGAGTCGAGCGGCTGATGCGCCACGCCGGGCTGCAGGGCGTCTACCGGCGCAGGGGCCGCCGCAACCTGGTGCATCAGGCGACCGAAGAGGACCTGGTGCAGCGCCGCTTCGACGTCGCGGCCCGGCCCGGCTCTGGCTGACCGATATAACCGAGCACCCGACAGGCGAAGGGAAACTGTACTGCGCAGCGGTCATGGACGCCTATTCGCGGCGGATCATCGGCTGGTCCATCGACGCCCGCCAGGACACCGATCTCGTCGCGGGCGCCCTGGCGATGGTCGTGACACGGCGCAACCCGCCGACCGGTTCCACAATCCTGCATTCCGATCACGGGACTCAAGGCGGATTCAACTGGTCGTCGCAACACCTTGTAGCCGGGGATGGTGCTGGTGGGTTTGGGGAAGCGTCAGGAGGCTG
>NZ_MKJY01000584.1 GCF_001942465.1 Actinomadura sp. CNU-125 | reverse complement strand
CCCACGTGCCGCCGCCGGTGCCGCCGCAGGGCGCGCCCCCCGTGGCGCCGGCGCCCGGACCGGTGGCCGCCGCCCCGTTCGGGGACTCTCCCTTCGGCATCGGCGCCGCCGCCCCCTAACGGGCAGCCCGCGCTCGCCGAGGCGTCCTACGCGCAGGCCCCCTTCGGGGAGGCGCCGTACGCGGAGGTCCCCTACGCGCAGGCGCCCTATGTAGAGGCCCCGTACGCGCAGGCTCCCTACGGGCAGGCCCCGGTCGCGGGGCAGGACACGGGCGGGCACATGACGGTCGGCGGGACCGGCCCGACGCCGCTCGTGCCGTCGGTCTACCCGACGCACTGACCCCCCGGCGCGCCGTGTCCCGGCGCGCCGGTCCGCTCCGCGGACCTGCTCACTCGTAGGGGTTCTCCGGCTGGGGGACGCGCTTCACCGAGACGCCGCTCAGCTCGTGGACGCCCGTCCGGGCCTTCCCCTCGGGCGGCCGCCATGTCCCGACGACCTGGACCCACGCGCCCTCGGGCGGCCGGGGCCGGTCGTGGACGATGACCGAGAACGGCATGGCGTCACCGGCGCAGCACGCCATCCGCAGCCGGGTGACCTGCCAGCCCGCTCCCTCGCGCGGGGTGACGAACCCCGTGAGGCGCACCTGGACGCCGCGCAGCGTCGTCGCGCGGCCCGTCTGCTCGAGGAACGAGCGTCCGATGAAATCGCCCATGGTCATGGCGACCGGCCCGCCCGTGCGGGGCAGCGGGCCGTACCCCTCGTCCGGGGGCGCGGGCGGGGGGCGCGGCGCGCTCGGTGTCCCGGGCGGCGGTGAAGGAGCCCAGCGCGGGCGGCGCGACCGCGAAGATGATCAGGACGGGCAGGCAGAGCAGCCACGCCACCCGGGGGCCCCGGGAGTGGTCGTGCCCGTGCCCGTCGTCGTGTTCCTCGTCGGGCGCGGCGCCGTCCCGCCATTCCCGGCGCAGCCCGGCGGCGCCCAGCAGGATCAGCGCGGCCCCGGCGGGCGCCAGCAGGTAGCGGAACCCCGGCTTGACGTAGTTCACGTACTCGCCGCTGCCGAACGTGATCCAGAGCACGGCCGCGCCGACCAGCATCAGCAGGAAATTCTGGGTGGAACGCGTCACAGCAGAACACCTCCGACGAGCGTGCCGACCCCGATGGCCAGGGCGAGGGTCAGCGGGACGAACCGGACGGCGAAGCGCCGCCCGAAGAAGCCGGTCTGCAGGGCGATCAGCTTGAGGTCGACCATCGGGCCGACGACGAGGAACACCAGCTTCGCGGTGGGGGAGAACTGGCCGAGGCTCGCGGCGACGAACGCGTCCGCCTCCGAGCAGATCGACATCAGCACGGCCAGCAGCGCCAGCACGAGGATCGCGAGCCACGGCACGTCGGCCACGCGGTCCACCCACGACGGCGGCACCAGCACGTTGATCGTGGCGGCGGCGAGCCCGCCGACGACGAGGAAGCCGCCCGCGTGCATGATGTCGTGCCGCATCGCCTGCCGGAAGGCGTCCAGGCGGGTTCCGGAGGCCGCGTCCGGACGGGACGGGACGCGGATCCACCCGTCCTTGCCGAGCAGCGTCCACGTCCACCCGGCCAGTACGGCGACGAGCAGGGACGCGACGAAGCGTGCGGCCACCATCTCCGGCGAACCGGGGAACGCGACGGCGGTGGCGACGAGCACGACCGGGTTCACCGCGGGCGCGGCGAGCAGGAAGGTCAGCGCGGCCGCGGGCGCGACGCCGCGGGCCATCAGGCCGCTCGCGACCGGCACGGAGGCGCACTCGCAGCCGGGCAGGACCGCGCCGAGCGCGCCCGCGACGGGGACGGCGGCGCCCGGGCGGCGGGGCAGCGCCCGGCGCCAGAAAGCGGACGGGACGAACGCGGTGATCGCGGCCGAGAGGATCACCCCGAAGACCAGGAACGGCAGGGCCTGCACGCAGATCGCCACGAAGATCGTCGCCCAGGCGTCCAGTGCGCGGGCGTCGATGTGCGGGGCGGCCCAGGCGCGGGCGAGGAGCAGCGCCACGGCCAGCGCGGCGAAGCCCGCGGCGGCGCGGGCGCCGGGGTCGAGCCGGCGGCGCGGAGCCCAGTCGGCGGGGGGAAGCAGCTCGTCGTCGACCGTCCGGAGGTCGGCGTGGTCGGTCATGGAGAAGATCGTGCCATGTCCGGCGGAGTGCCCGGAACCGCCCACGGGAAAGGCGTTCCGATGCAGTTCTCGATAAAACGATCTACCTTCTAAAAGGTAAAATATCCCTGGATTTGGCGAAAACCTGGTAATGGCGTATATGCTCGTCGTCAGGTCCCGGTCAAAGAACCCTTGACCTGGGCTGTCACAGAGCCGTCGCTCCCGCCCGCCAGGCGGGGACCACTCTGCCGAATCGCGGCCGCATCCATGCAGCCGGTCGCGTCCGGGCGGGCCGCAGTGCCCCCGGTCGGCAATTCTCCCGCTTCATTCAACCCGCGTAGACGCACGCCCGCGAACGGGCGTCCGGCGTACGGCGCGGGCGCGGATCCGCCATGCCCGCGGGTCCCGGCATGCGGGTCCGCGAACGCGGCGGTGCATCTCGAGTCCCGAGTCTCGAAAGCCGTTCCCTCCTGCCCGGACGATCCCTGTGCTCCGGCGCGGAACGGCGGTCCTGTCGGCCGAACGAAGGAATCACATGCAGAAGCGAGCGATCAACGGCGTCCTGACCGGCATCACCGGAACCGCACTGGCCGGGATGCTCGTGGCCGGTGTGGCGGCCGCCAGCGACGACGGCGCTCCCGAAGAGCAGATGCTCCTGTCCAAGCAGGTCACTTCCGCGCAGGAGCACAAGACCCCCGCCGCGGGCGAGGGCTCGGCGAAGCCCGAGGCCGAGAAGCCCGCGGCCCCCGGCGGCGAGGCGGAGAAGAAGTCCGACGCCGCCAAGGACGAGAAGGAGGACGACGTCCTGCTCAGCGGCGAGACGACCGCGTCCTACTTCTGGGACGACGGTTCCGGCATCCGCGGCGACACCGGTGCCCCCGCGAGCGGCGAGCCCATGCAGAAGGGCATGTTCGCCAGCCCGAGCTGGCCGATGATGACCAAGGTCAAGGTCAGCTACAACGGCCGCAGCGTCACCGGCTTCGTCGGCGACCGCGGCCCGGGCGAGCCCTCGCACCGCGGCATCATGCTGGACCTCGACACCTACACCTTCCGCTACCTGGTGGACGGCGGGAAGCCCGAGAGCGACTACGACACGGGCACCGGGCAGGGCCACATCGAGGGCCTCAAGTGGGAGGTCCTGGAGTGGGGCGACGGCGCGGGCGACCGCGGCGAGCCGCAGCCCTTCGGCTCCTGACAGAGCTCGCGCCCGCGACCCGGCGCGCGGACGGGAAACGCCCCGGCGATCTCCGGATCGCCGGGGCGTTTCCGCATTTCATGATCCGCCCGATCGCGGATCATGAAATCGCGGATCATGAATTGTCGATCAATGCGCGCCGAGCAGCCGGCGGAAAGCCGCGGCGGCCTCGTCGATCCGGCGCACGGAACACGATTCGTCCGTCACGTGGGCCTGTTCGGGATCGCCCGGACCGTAGATCACCACGGCCGGGTCGCCGAGCATCGCCGTCAGCACGGACGCGTCCGTGAAATACGTCGCGTACTCGGGCTCGCGCGCGGACGCGCCGGGCGCGAGCAGCTCCAGCACCCGCGCGACGCCCGGGGACGCGGGGTCGGTCGCGACGCCGGGCAGGTCGACGAGCCGCTCGATCTCCACCTCCGGCCCGCACAGCTCCGCGATCTCCGCGACGGCCTCGTCCGACCCGAATCCCGGGATCGTCCGGACGTCCAGTCCCATCTCGGCGTGGTCGGGCACCAGGTTCGGCTGCACGCCCGCGCGGAAGGTGCCGACGTTCACCGTCACCGGCCCGTGCGTGGGGCTCACCGGCCAGCCGCGGTGCCCGTGCACCCGCGTCGCGGCGGCGGCGAGCGCGGCGAGCGCGTTGCGGCCCAGCTCGGGCCGCGAGCCGTGCGCCGACACCCCGCGCGCGGTCGCCCGCAGCCACAGCGTGCCCTTGTGCCCGAGGACCGTCCGGTTCGCGGTCGGCTCCGCCACGACCAGCAGGTCCGCCGGGACGAGCGACGCCGGGTCCAGACGCGCGGCGCCGTCGCAGCCGGTCTCCTCACCGAACGTGAACACCAGCTGCAGCGGACGGTCCGGCGCCGCGGCCGCCGCGTCCACGGCGGCGGCGAGCTGGCACGCCACCCCCGCCTTCATGTCGCTGCTGCCGCGCCCGAGCAGCCGCCCGTCGCGCACCTCGCCGCCCAGCGGGTCGAACGACCAGCCGGACGGGTCGGCGGGCACGGTGTCCAGGTGGCCGGTGAGGGTGACCGGCACGCGCGGGACGGCCGGGCCGCGGCGGGCGACGACGTTCGCGCGCCCCGCCTCCGGTTCGTCCACGCGGACCTCGAAGCCCGCGCTGTCCAGCACCCCCGCCACCAGGTCGGCGGCGGCGCGCTCGTCGCCGCCGCGGGTGTCGATCCGCACCAGCCGCCGCGCGAGCTCCAGCGCGTCGATCGTCCGGTCCGTCGCGTCCATTCCGGTTCCTCCCCGTTCAGGCGTCCGCGCGGGTGCTGTCGCGGACGACCAGGCTCGGCACGAGCGAGATGTGCGCGGACGGCCCGCGCGCCTCCCGGTCGGCCCCGTCCGCGGCCGCCGCGGCCAGCAGCCGGACGGCCTCGGCCGCGATCCGCTCGCGGGGCTGGTCCACGGTCGTCAGCGCGGGCTCGCCCAGCCGCGCGAACTCGATGTTGTCGTAGCCGGTCACCTGGACGCGGCCCGGGACGTCCACGCCGTGCGCGCGGCAGGCGCGGGTGACGCCGAGGGCGATCAGGTCGTCGGCGCACACGATCGCGTCGGGCGGGCCGCCTTCGGCGATCAGCCGCGCGGTGGCCGTCTCGCCCCACTCCACGCTGTAGTCGCCGAGGAGGACCTGCCCGGGGTCGACGGCGATGCCGAGATCGTCGGCGCGGCGGCGGAACCCGGCGAAGCGCTGCTCGGTCGAGGAGTTGGTCAGCAGCGAGCCGACGAACGCCGCCGAGCGCGCCCCGCCCGCGTGCAGGTGGTCCATGACCTGGCGCATCGCGGCGACGTCGTCCACGCCGACCCAGTCGGTGCTGGTGCCGCCGACGAACCGGTCGAGCTGCACCAGCGGCAGCCGGTCGGCGGTCTCCTGGACGGCGGCGCCGCTCAGCGTGCCGTGGCTCGGGCTCACGATGATCCCGTCGACGTTGCGGGCGACGAGCGTCGCGAGCCGCCGCGCCTCGACCGCGGGGTCGGAGCGGGCGTCGCACAGCAGCAGCTCCTTGCCCTCCCGGCCGAGGGCGTGCTCGACGCTCTCCACCAGCGAGGTGAAGAACGGGTTGGAGATGCTCGGCGACCATGCCGACGGTGTCGGTCCGGCTGTTGCGCAGGGCGCGCGCGATCGAGTTGACCTGGTAGCCGAGTTCGTCGGCGGCCGCCCTGACCTTGCGCTGCACCGCCGCCGAGACCGGCCCGCGGCCCGACAGGACGCGCGACACCGTCGCGGTCGACACCCCCGCCCGCTCGGCGACCTGCGCGATCGTCACCCGCTGCAATCGATTACTCCTCAAGCCGCCGACGGCCTCGAACCGGCCCGGATCACGTCGAGATGCGGCGACTATACCCCCTTGACGGCCTGGGGGTCTGCTATCTACGGTTCTCCAAAACTTCACTGCAATCGATTACATAGGAGGCGTCATGACGGCGGAGACGGGGAGCGAGCGGGCGCTGGGCGTCTTCCCGCCCGGGCCGAACGCGATCGAGGAGCTGTTCGCAACCCCCAAGGTCGTCATCGGCGTCGTGCACCTGCCGCCGCTGCCGGGCAGCCCGCACTACGAGGGCGTCCCGCTGGACGAGATCTGCGCGTTCGCCATCGAGGAGGCCCGGGCCTACCTCGACGGCGGCTGCCACGGCCTCATCGTCGAGAACCACTGGGACATCCCGTTCCTCAAGCCCGGCGAGCACGGTTACGAGACGGCCGCCGCGATGGCCGTCGTGACCGACCGGGTCCGGCACGCGACCGGCGGCCGGACGGGCGTCAGCGTGCTGTCCAACGCGGCCGAGTGCTCGATCGCCTCCGCGTGGTCGGGCGGCGCCGGGTTCGTCCGCGTCAACCAGTGGGCCAACGCCTACGTCGCCAACGAGGGGATCATCGAGGGGCAGGCCGCGCACGCCGCCCGCTACCGCAGCCGGATCGGCGCGAAGCCGGTGAAGGTCTTCGCCGACGTGCACGTCAAGCACGGCGCGCACGCGATCGTCGCCGACCGCACCCTCGCCGAGCAGACCGAGGACGCCGAGTTCTTCGGCGCCGACGTGCTGATCGCCACCGGCTCCCGGACGGGCGACGCCGCCGCCCTCGACGAGGTGCGGGGCATCGCGGCGCACACCAGCCTGCCCGTCGTGATCGGGTCGGGCATCACCGCCGGGAACATCGGGGAACTGCTGCCCGCCTGCGACGGCGTCATCGTCGCGTCCTCGGTCAAGGACAACGGCCGCTGGTGGGGCCGGGTCGACGGGGCGAAGGTCCGCGAGCTGACCGCCGCCGCGGCGAAGGCCGGAGCGGAACTGCCGTGATCGTCTTCTGCGGGTACGCCAACGTCGACCTGACGGTCGAGGTCCCCGTGCTGCCCGGTCCGGCGGCGCGCGTGCAGGCCACCCGCGTCCGGCGCGGCGAGGGCGGGATGGCGGCGAACGCGGCGGTGGCGGCCGCCCGGATGGGGGCCGACGCCCGGTTCGCCGGGGCCGTCGGCCCGGACCCGCAGCGCGCCGCGTTCCTCGACGCGCTCGCCGCCGACGGCGTCGGCACGCGCTGGACGTCCCGCTCCGGCGTCCTCACCACGGCCGTGGTGCTGCTCACGCCGGACGGGGAACGGTCCATCATCAGCCAGGACGACCGGGTGACCGCCGAGCACGTGGCGGCCGCGGCGGCGGCCGCGCGGGACGCCGGGGCCTGGCTCTACCTGGACGGCTACCGGTTCCCCGCGGCGGCGGACGTCCTCGCCGGACCCGAGCGGGGCGGCGTCGTCGACCTCGACGCTGCGACGGGCCCGCCGCCATGCGCGCCGCGCTCGCCGCCGCCCGACCACGCGCTCGTCGCCCGCGCCCAGGCGACCGCGTTCCTCGCCGCCGGAGCCGCCGGAGCCGCCGACGCCGCGCTCGCCGCCGAGAGGCGGCGCGGCATCGGGTAAACCTGGTGGTCACCGACGGTGCGCGCGGCTGGACGCTGTTCGCCCCGGACGCGCCGGCACGCCGGGGCCGCCATCGAGGTGACGGCCGTGGACGCCACCGGCGCGGGGGACTGCTTCGCCGGCGTCTACTGCGCGGAACTCGACCGGGGCTCCGCGCCGCCGGACGCGGTGCCCGCGTCGCGGCCGTGGCGGCGGGCCTGTCGTGCACCCGGCCGGGCGCGCGCGACGGCCTGCCGGACCGCGCGTCCGTCCTGGCCCGGCTCCGCGCCGAGCACGACTCCGCCATCGACGACTCCGGCACGAAAAGCTCCCGCACATCGGCCCCGGTCGCGCCCGCCGCGCCCGTCCGGCCTCATCGAGAGGAGACATGATGCGACACACGGTGCGGGCCGTGGTCGCGCTCTGCCTGGTGCTGACGGCGACGGTCGGTTGCGACGTCGAGGCCAGGCGCGAGATCGCGGCCGAGAAGAAGGCCACCGAACAGGGCCCGCCGCCGCCCGAGCGGATCGCGGAGTCGTGCGAGGTGGACGGCCGGCGGCCGAAGATCGGCGTCGTCCCGATCAACCTGCAGGCGCTCTTCTTCAACCAGATCAACACCGGCGCGAAGACGGTCGCCGACAAGGCCGGGGCGACCATGCAGGTCGTCAACGGCGACGACGACTCCGCGAAGCAGGCGAACGCGATCGACAACATGGTCGCCGACGACTACGACGCGATCATCGTGGACGCGGTCGACACCGAGGGCATCAAGCCGGCGATCCGCCGCGCGAAGGCCGCCGGCGTCCCGGTCGTCGCGGTGGACGCCACCGTCGACGCCCCCGCCGTCGCCACCCAGGTCGGCACGGCCAACGCCGAGGGCGGCAAGCAGATCGCGGAGGCGCTGCTGAAGCTCTCCGGCGGCAAGGGCGAGATCGGCGTCGTCGGAGCCCTCAACAGCACCGTCCAGAACGAGCGGCAGAAGGGCTTCACCGACGCGGCCGCCGCGGGCGGCATGAAGATCGGGAACGTGGTCGACGGCCGCAACATCCAGGAGCAGGCCCAGACCGCCGCCGAGAACCTGCTGACCGGAAACCCGGACCTGCCGTACGCGTACGCGACGGGCGAGCCCGCGCTGATCGGGCTCGCGGCGGCCGTCCGCAGCCAGGAGCGCACCGAGGACATCGAGGTCGTCGGATGGGACCTGTCGCAGCAGGCCGTGGACGGCCTGCGGGCCGGGTGGATCGTCGGCGTCGTCCAGCAGAACACCTTCAAGTTCGGGCACGCGGCGATGAACGCCGCGATCGACCTCGCCTGCGGCCGCTCCGCCCCGGCGGACGTGCCCGTCCCGACCCAGATCGTCACGCCCGCCAACGTCGCGGACTACCTGTACTACCTGGAGAAGTGATGGCCGAAGCACCCCTGGTCTCACTGCGCGGCATCACCAAGTCGTTCGGCGCGGTCAAGTCGCTGCGCGGCGTCGACCTCACGCTGGCGCCGGGCGAGGTGCTCGGCCTCGTCGGCGACAACGGCGCCGGGAAGTCCACGCTGATGAAGGTCCTGGCCGGCGCCCTGCGGCACGACACCGGGACGATCGCGATCGACGGCCGCGAGGTGCGGTTCGGCAGCCCCGCGGACGCGCGCCGCGAGCGGATCGGGATCGTCTACCAGGACCTCGCGCTGTGCGACACGCTCGACGTCGCGAGCAACCTGTTCCTCGGGCGCGAACCGCGCAAGGGGCCGTTCATCGACCGCCGCGCCATGCACGCCCGGGCCGCCGAGACGCTGTCGGACCTGCACGTCCGCGTCAAGTCGACGTACCAGGAGATCGGGCACCTGTCCGGCGGGCAGCGGCAGGCGGTGGCGATCGCCCGCGCGGTGTCGTTCAAGCCGCGCGTGCTGATCCTGGACGAGCCGACCGCGGCGCTCGCGGTCGCCGAGGTCCGCCAGGTCCTCTCGATGATCAAGGAGGTCGCGGCGCAGGGCGTCGGGGTCATCCTGATCACCCACCGGCTGCAGGACCTGTTCGAGGTCTGCGACCGCATCACCGTCATGTACGAGGGCCGCAGCGTGGACGACGAGCCGGTGTCCGCGCTCGACATCGAGCGGCTCGTCGCCCTGATCACCCGTTCCGGCGCGGCCGCGGCCGGGTCCGAGTCCACCGAGGAGGTGGCCTGACATGAGCGTGCAGGCCCCGCCCGCGCCCACCGTCCGCGCCGAGACGCCGGGCCTGTGGGAACGCGCCAACAAGGCGACCCTGGCGATGCTGGGCGTGACCGTCGCGCTGTTCGCGGTCTTCGGCATCGCCTCCGGAAACTTCCTCACCTTCGACAACCTGTCGAACCTGGCCACCCAGGTCGCGATCACGCTGATCGTCGCGGTGGCGATGACGTTCGTGATCACCACCGGGCAGATCGACCTGTCGGTCGGCTCGACCGTCGCGTTCGTCGCGGTCCTCACCGCCGAGATGCTCCAGGCCGGGTGGGACTCCTCGATCGTGATCGTCGCCGCGCTGGGCGCCGGGCTGTTCTGGGGCGCGGTGAACGGCTACCTGTCGGCCTACCACCGGATCCCGCCGTTCATCGTCACGCTCGCCACGATGTCGGTGATCCGCGGGCTGGCGCAGCTGTGGACCGAGGGCTTCTCCGTCCCGATCGACGCCCGGCTGTACGTCGCCAAGATCGGCCGCGCGGAGTTCCTCGGCTTCTCCGCGCTGGCGTGGATCGCGCTCGGCACCGTCGTGATCGGCGGGGTGCTGCTGGCCAAGACCCGCTTCGGCAACTACGTCAACGGGATCGGCTCGCAGGAGGAGTCGGTCCGCCGCGCCGGGGTGAACACCGACCGCATCAAGATGGTCGCGCTCATGCTGACCGGGCTCGCCGCGGGCATCGCCGGGCTGCTCACCGCGGCCCGGCTGGGCTCCGGCTCGGCGAACTCCGCGCAGGCGTTCGAGCTGACCGTGATCGCGGCGGTCGTGCTCGGCGGCACCGACCTGTTCGGCGGCCGCGGCACGATGACCGGCACCGTCATCGGCGCGGTGATCACCGGGGTGATCGCCAACGGGCTGACGCTGCTAGGCGTGAGCCCCTTCCTGACGCCGATCGTCACCGGCATGGTGCTGCTCGCCGCGATCTGGCTCAACCTGCGCGGCCACGGCATCGCCGAACTGGGCGCCCACCTCATGGGGCGGGGACGGGACCGGACCAAGGAGCCCGCGTGACCGCCTCCCGCGCGGGCCGCCGCGCGGCCGTCGAGGTGACGACGGTGACCGGCCCGGTGTCCAGCGCGAACCTGGGCCTCACCCTCACCCACGAGCACCTGCGCAACGACGTCCGCAAGGCGGTCGGCGACCCGGACGACCCGGACCTCGCGTGGCTGCGCGACGCCCGCGCCGCCCCCGAGCTGGCCTGGCTGCTGCGCGAGCAGCCCTACGCCTGCCTGGACCACTGCACGCTGGACGACGACGCCGCGATGCTCGCCGACCTGCGCGCGTTCGCGGGCGCCGGCGGCGGGACGGTCGTGGACGTCACCCCCGGCGGCCTCGGCCGCGACCCGCTCGTCCTGCGGTCGTTCGCCGAGCGCAGCGGCCTGCGGATCGTCATGGGCTCCGGCTGGTACCTGGAGCCCTACCACCCGCCGCACCTGGCCGGGACGGACGAGCGCGCCCTCGCGGCCGAGCTGGTCGCGGAATTCACCGGCGGCGCGGACGGCACGGGCGTGCGTCCGGGCGTGATCGGGGAGATCGGCGTGTCGCCGGACTTCACGCCCGCCGAGGAGACCGCGCTGCGCGCGGCGGCCCGCGCCCAGCGCGAGACCGGCGTCCCGCTGTACGTGCACCTGCCCGGCTGGCAGCGGCGCGCGCACGAGGTCCTCGACATCGTCGTCGACGGGTACGGGGTGCCGCCCGGCGCGGTCGTGCTGTGCCACATGGACCCGTCCCACGACGACCCCGCCTACCAGCGCGCGGTCGCGGACCGGGGCGTCTGGCTGGAGTTCGACATGATCGGGATGCCGTTCCGCTACCCGGGCGAGGGCCAGTCGCCCGCCCCGCACGAGACGGCCCACGCGATCACCTGGCTGATCGTGCACGGGTACGGGGAGCGGCTGCTGCTCAGCCACGACGTGTTCCTCAAGAGCATGCTGACCGCCTACGGAGGCAACGGCTTCCGGTACGTGCCGACCCTGTTCGTCCGGCGGCTGGCCGAGCTCGGCGTGCCCCGCGAGACGGCCGACGGCCTGCTGCGCGGCAACCCGGCCCGGCTGTTCGAGGCCGCCGCGGCCTGACCGGCCGCGGAACAGACATCCGACCCGAAAGAGAGGATCAACAGTGAGCCGCGTCCTGATCGCAGGAGAGAGCTGGGTCACCCAGTCCACCCACATCAAGGGGGTGGACTCGTTCACCACCACCTCCTACGTCACCGGCGTCGAGCCGCTGCGCCGCGCGCTGGAAGGCCGGGGCCACGACGTGGAGCACATGCCCGCCCACCTGGTCCCGGCCGATTTCCCCGGGGACGCGGACGCCCTCGCCGCCTACGACGTCGTGGTCCTGTCCGACATCGGCGCGAACTCCCTGCAGCTCGCCCCCGAGGTCTTCGAGCAGGCCGTCCCGGGGCGGGACCGCTGCCTCGGCGCGCTGCGCGACTGGACCCGCGGCGGCGGTGGGCTGCTGATGGTCGGCGGCTACCTGTCGTTCACCGGCTTCGAGGCCAAGGCCGCGTTCCGCAACACGGCCCTGCACGAGGCGCTGCCGGTCGGGCTGCTGCCCGAGGACGACCGGGTGGAGCTGCCCGCCGGGGCCCGCGCCGCCGTGACGGCCGCCGACCATCCGGCGCTCGGCGGCGTCGCGGGCGACTGGCCGGTGCTGCTCGGCTACAACCGGGTCGAGCCCCGGGAGAACACCGAGGTCCTGGCCACGCTGAACGGCGACCCGCTCGTCGCCGTCGCCCCCTTCGGCGCCGGACGGTCGGCGGTGTTCACCTCCGACTGCTCGCCGCACTGGGCGCCGCGGCCGTTCTGCGAGGAGTGGGACGGCTACGCGAAGGTGTTCGGCGGCCTCGTCGAGTGGCTCGCCGGATGAGCCGCTCGGAGGCGCTCCTGGAGGCGTGCGCCGAGCCGCTGGAACGCGCCGCGGCCATGCGGTTCGCCGAGGACGTCCGCACCGGCGCGATCGGCGCCCCCGAGTTCGCCGACTACCTGGAGATCGAGGCGTCGTTCGTCGCGACCGCCGCGCGGCTGCACGGCTGGCGATCTGGGACGCGCCGGACGCGGCGGCCATCGAGCGGAACGCGTCGGCCGTCCACGCGCTGACCACCGAGCAGGCCGACTACTTCCGCGCCGCCCGCGCGGCGTGGCCCGTCCCGGCGCGTCCGGGCGCGGCGGCGCGCGGGGCGGTGCTGTCGGAGTTCGCGCTGGCGGCGGCCCGGGAGGGCGGGCACGCGGCCGTGGTGACGGTGATGTTCGCCGCCGAGAGCCTGTACCTCGCGTGGTGCGGGCGGGCGCACCGGGAGGGCCGCGTCCCGTCCGGGCCGATCGGCGACTGGGTCGCGCTGCTCGCGGGCGACGCGTTCCGGCGGGGCGTCGCGGCGCTCGCCCGGGAGGTCGACGCGATCCCCGCCGACGTCCCGGACGACCGGCTCGTCCGCTGGTTCGCCGGGATGCTGGAGGCGGAGATCGCCTTCCACGACGCCGTCTACGCCTGAACCGCGCTCAGCCCGCGAGCAGCGCGACGACCGGCGCGAACTCCTCCATCACCGTGTCGGGCACCTGGTAGTAGGTGAAGCCGTACCGTTCCCTGCGTTCGGCCATCTGCGCGGCGATGTGCTCCGGCGGCCCGACGAACCGGGACGGCATGTCCAGGACGAGGTCCGCGGCGGCGGTGCCCCATCCGCGCAGCACGGCCACCCGGGCCGCGGTGGCGCGCGGATCGGCGCCGAACGCGGGCGTGACCATCATGCTCAGCTCGACGTCACGGCCGGCCGCGGCCTCCCGGACGCGGTCGGCCTTGCGGGCGATCGTGTCCGGGAGCCGCTCGGTGATCTCGTCGGAGACGGCGCCTTCGGGGAGCGCGCGCGGCAGGATCCCGACCGTGTCGGCGTACCGTCCGGCGATGCCGAGCATCCGGGCGCTTCCGGCGCCGACGACCAGCGGCGGCCGCCGCTCGGGACGCGGGAACACCGTCAGCCCGTCGACCCGGTAGTGCTCGCCCTCGAACGTGGTCTTCTCCCCGGCGAGGAGGCTCCGCAGGATCCGCAGCGCCTCCTCCAGCCGTCCGACCCGGGCCCCGGCGGCGTCGAACGGGATTCCGGCGGCCTCGTACTCGGCCCGCAGCCATCCCGCGCCGATTCCCAGTTCGAATCGTCCGCCGGACAGATGGTCGAGCGTCGCGGCCTCCTTGGCCAGCGGCACCGGATGCCGGTAGTCGTTGGCGAGGACCATCGTGCCGAGCCGCAGCGTGCTCGTGACGGCCGCCGCCGACGCGAGCGCGACCATCGGCGCGAGCTGGTCGCCGAACGGCTCGGGCACGAAGTGGTCGCGCAGCGTCAGCGTCGCGTAGCCCAGTTCCTCCGCGCGTCGTGCGGTGGCGGCCAGGTCGGCGCCCGAGCGGATCGACTCGCCGACGATCCCGAACCGGAACGGGCGTGCGTGTTCGTTCATGCCGTCGAGCCTGCCGTGCGCTCCCCGCCGGACGCTGGCGGGAATCCGACGTGCAGACCGGAGCCGGAGGGGGCGGGCGAGCGGCTCGATCGCCGTCCGTGCGGCGTAAGGGTGTCACCGACTGCCCGGGCCCCGCCGGTCCCTTCCAGCGTGCGCCGGGCGCGGCCCCGTCCGCAAGTGCCCGGTCAGGACGCGATGAAGGCGTGGGCGCGGCGGAAGAGCCCGAGGGTGATCGAGTGCAGCAGGTCGCCCGTCTCGCGGGGCGCCTTGCCCGCGCAGGCGCGGGCGTGCGTCCCCTCCAGGACGATGCCGAGCTTGAAGCACGCCAGCACCGCGTACCAGGTGATGGACGACAGGTCGCGCCCGGCGACGGCGTCCGCGCGGCGCCGCGTAGGCGTCGACGAGCTCGTCCGCGGCGGGCAGGCCGCCCGCGGCGCCCAGCGGCCCGGCGAGGACGGCGCTCTCGTCGCCGCGGTCCGGCCAGGTGGCCAGCAGCCAGCCGAGGTCCAGCAGTGGATCGCCGATCGTGCACATCTCCCAGTCGACGATCGCGGCGATCTCCGGGCCGGCGGGGGAGTACATCAGGTTGGCCAGGTGGTAGTCGCCGTGCATGATCCCCGGCCGCCACGCCTTCGGGCGGCGTTCTTCGAGCCAGCGCGCGACGTCGTCCAGGCCGGGGATGTCGGGCCCCGGATAGCCGTCCAGGGCACCGTAGGAGTCGAGTTCCGACGTCCACCGGCCGACCTGCCGCTCCAGGAACCCGGCCGGCTTGCCGAAGTCGCCGAGCCCGACGGCCTCGTGGTCGACCGCGCCCAGCGCCGACAGGGCGCGCGCCGCGTTCAGCCCCATCTCGTGCCGGACGGACGCGTCGCTCGCGTGCGGCTCCGGGAGCGTCACCGAGGCGTTGAACCCGTCGATCGGGGTCATCAGGTAGAAGACGGCGCCGTTCATCACCGACTCGTCGGGGCAGGCGGCGACGAGGCGCGGCGCGGGCACGTCCGTGCCGTCCAGCGCCCCCAGCACGCGGGCCTCCCGCCGCAGGACGTCGTTGGTGCGGGCCCGCAGATGCGCGGGGCCGCGCCGCAGCACGTACTCCCGCCCGCCCCGGCGGAACCGGATCAGCATGTTCTGCGTCCCGCCGGTCAGCGGCGCGACCTGCTCGAACGTCCCTTCGGGCAGGCCCTGGGCGTCCATCCACCCGGCGAGGACCCGGAAGTCCACGAGCGTGCGATCGATCTGCTCAGGCTGCTGCACGGCGGGGTCCCTTCGACACGGCGTAGCACCGGAGAGTAACAGTCATGCACTTGCATTACTCATTCACTTGGATGCATTATCGGCCGGGACGCCAGCCACCGACGGCAGGAGACGCGCCATGGCATGGGACTTCGAGACCGACCCCGCCTACCAGGAACTTCTCGACTGGGCGGACGCCTTCGTGCGGGACGAGGTCGAGCCGCTCGACCTCGTCCTCGGCAGCCCGTACGACAAGGCGGACCCCCGCTACGCCAAGCTCGTGCGGCCCCTCCAGGACCGGGTCCGCGAGAAGGGGCTGTGGGCGTGCCACCTCGGCCCCGAACTGGGCGGCCAGGGCTACGGCCAGGTGAAGCTGGCGCTGCTCAACGAGATCCTCGGCCGCTCGCGCTGGGCGCCGTCGGTGTTCGGCTGCCAGGCCCCCGACTCCGGCAACGCCGAGATCATCGCCCACTTCGGCACGCCCGTGCAGAAAGAGCGCTACCTGCGGCCGCTGCTGGACGGCGAGATCTCCTCGTCGTACTCGATGACCGAGCCGCACGGCGGCGCCGACCCGACCCTGTTCACCACGCGCGCCGTCCGCGACGGGGACGGCTGGGTCATCAACGGCGAGAAGTGGTTCAGCTCCAACGCCCGCCACGCCGAGTTCCTCATCGTCATGGCGGTCACGAACCCCGACGTCAGCGCCTACGAGGGCATGTCGATGTTCATCGTCCCCGGCGACGCGCCCGGCCTGGTCACCGTCCGCAACGTCGGCGTCGGCGGCGAGCGCGAGGGCTCGCACGGCTACCTGCGCTACGAGGACGTCCGCGTCCCCGCCGACAACCTCCTCGGGGACGAGGGCGGCGCGTTCGCCATCGCCCAGACCCGGCTCGGCGGCGGCCGCATCCACCACGCCATGCGGACGATCGCGCAGGTCCGCAAGGCGTTCGACATGATGCTCGAACGGTCGGTGTCCCGGCAGACCCGCTTCGGGCCGCTCGCCAAGATGCAGATGACGCGGGAGAAGATCGCCGACAGCTGGATCGAGATCGAGCAGTTCCGGCTGCTCGTGCTGCGCACCGCGTGGCTGATCGACAAGCACCGCGACTACCGGAAGGTCCGCAAGGACATCGCCGCCGTCAAGGCCGCGATGCCGAAGGTGTACCACGACGTGGTGCAGCGGGCGATGCACCTGCACGGCGCCCTCGGCGTGTCGAACGAGATGCCGTTCACGACCATGATGATGGGTGCGCAGGCGATGGCGATCGCGGACGGGCCCACCGAGGTCCACAAGATCACCCTCGCCCGGCAGCTGCTCCGCGACGTCGAGCCCGTCGAGGGCCTCTGGCCGTCGGAGCATCTGCCCACCCGGCGGGAGGCGGCCCGCGAGCGGTTCGCCGAGGCGCTGGAGCTGGCGATCGGCGAGGAATGACGAACGAGTGAGGAACGGCCCTGGATGAACGGCACCCGGGAGCGGCTGCTGGACGCGGCCGAGCGGCTCTACGCCGAACGCGGCGTGGACGCCGTCAGCCTGCGCGAGATCGTGCAGGAGGCGGGCGTCCGCAACGCGACGGCCGTCCAGTACCACTTCGGCGACCGCGCGGGCATGGTCCGCGCCCTGTTCGCGCGGCACGCGCCGGAGGTCGAGGCGCGCCGGCACGCGCTGCTGGACGCCTGCGAGGCCGACGGCGCGGGCGGCGCCGGGGCCCGGGACGGTACGGGCGGCGCGGCCGGCGGGGACGTGCGGGCCCTCGCCGCCTCGCTCGTCCGCCCGCTGACGGCGCGCCTGGCCGACCCGTCCGGACGCGCGTACCTGCAGATCTGGGCGGACGTGATCAACCGGCCGGACCCGATCGTCCCGGTCGCCGTCCTCGACGACCCGGCCGACAGCCTGTGCCGCTGGCGCGCCCTCGTCGAACCGCTGCTGGAGGAGGACGCGGCGCGCCTGCACCGGCGCTTCACCGCCGTCCGGTACGCGGCCATCGAGGTGGCGCGCCGCGCCCGCTCGGGCCCCCGCACCGACGACCGGCTGTTCACCAGCTACCTCGGCGTCGTCGCGGCGATCCTCGGCGCCCCCGTCTCGCCCGAGACCCGCCGCCTCGCGGCCGAACGCGACGCCGCGCGCGGATGACGGCCGCCCGCAGGTGACATTCGTCCAATACGCGGTGCTCCCGAGGGCGCAGAGTGGGCATATGACCCCACGATGACCAGGGAGGACGACATGGGGAACGAGAAGACGGGCGCGATCAGCCCGATCGTCGGCTACACCGACGTCGAGAAGGCCCTGGAGTGGCTGGAGAAGGCGTTCGGGTTCGAGGTCAAGGCAGTGCACCGGGACGACGATGGCAACATCGTCCACACCGAGATGCGGCACGGCAACGGCGTGTTCATGCTCGGCGACGGCAACCCCGGGAAGGCGGCCAACTACGTCGTCCTGGACGACCCCGACGCCCACCACGACCGCGCCAAGGCCGCCGGGGCTGAGATCTTCCGCGGCCTCGCCGACCAGGACTACGGCTCCCGCGACTACGCGGCCCGCGACCTGGACGGCAACGAGTGGTACTTCGGCACCTACCGGCCCTGACCCGGCCCTGGCCCGCGCCCTGATCCACCCTTGGTCCCGGCCCCGGTCCGGGCCGGGACGGGTGGAAAAACGGGACGACCGGACGAGGGCCGCTCTGCGAGAGTGACCCGATGACCAAGTCCCGAACCGAGCTGCTGCGCTGGCAGTTCGACTTCACCTGGGCCCTGTTCGAGTACCACCTCGACCGGCTCGGACCCGGCGACCACCGGTGGGAACCGGGGCCGCTGTGCTGGACCGTCCGCCCCGCCCCCGGCGGCGGCTGGGAACCGGACTTCGCCGAGACCGAGCCCGACCCCGTGCCGGTGCCCACCATCGCCTGGGTCACCTGGCACATCGGCTGGTGGTGGAGCGTCGCCCTCGACCATGTGCACGGACGGCCGCCGCGCGACCGCGCGGAGATCGTCTGGCCGGGGGAGGACGCGGCCGTCGGATGGCTGCGCGGCCTGCGCGTCGAGTGGGCCGGGGCTCTCGACGGCCTCACCGACGCGGACCTGGACGCCCGCGTCGCCTACCCCTGGCCGGAGGACGCCGGATACACCGTCGCGCACATGGCGGGCTGGGTGAACGCCGAGCTGATGAAGAACGCCGCCGAGATCGGGCAGCTCCGCATGCTGCGGGCCGCGTCCGGAAGCGACGCCGACGCCGGGGGAAAATGAGAAGAACGCTCTGATCGTCCGGTGCTACGGTTCGGGGGCCGCCCGCGGGACTCCAGGTGCGACTTCCGGAACCCGCCTTTACAGCGATGATTCGCCGCTCGCGCTTTCCACTCCCCGGCCGGCACCCCCCGACCCCCGGCCAGAGCGGGACGCCATGACCGAGACGTTCGCGGATCTGATCGCGTGCGAGGACGCGCTGATGTTCGTCAACGCGGCGATCACCTCCACCGGGCAGCGCGAGTTCCACCACGAGGACGGCGAGCAGCGGCTCAGCCTCGGCTTCCTGCACGAGTACATCCTGGAGAACTACCGGGACCTCTACGCGGCGTCGCTCGCGCTGAACGTCAACGACCACAACGCGCTGCTGATCGTCCGGAACCTGCTGCTGCGGGCGGGCGAGGTGGACGTGCCGCGCCGCCGCCGCGAGGGACGGCTGATCGCGCGGCGGCTCGACCTGCTGCCGCCGCAGCGCGTCTACCGGCTGTTCGGCGACCTGCGCCGCCGCGGCGTCAACAACCGGCGCACCCGCGCGATCATGCGGGAGTGGATGGCGGGCCGCCCCGACCCGGCGTTCGACGCGGTCAAGTACCGCAACGCCGTCAAGGGCGCGATGCGGCACGCGCACGTGCGCCCGGACGGCGCGTCCGGCGGGGAGCTCGGCCCGTTCCTGTTCGCGCCGCGCGGCGTCAAGCGGTTCGACACCCCGATCTTCGAGTCGTGGCGCCGGGCGCACTTCGAACGGGCCGCGCTCTACGACCTGCCCTACACGGTCGCGGAGGGATTCGCCGCGAAGCACAAGGTGCCCCGCGAGGTCTTCCTGGAGCGCATCGAGTCGAAGATGACGCGGCTCGAACGGCTCCGCCTCCAGGAGAGCACGGGCGTCGCGGCCGATCTCGGCGCGATGTCCCTCACGCGCCTCGCGACGTACGCGCTGTCGCTGTCCCTGGACGACCGGGCGCGGCGCCGCGCGGAGCTCACCGAGGCGCTGCGCACGTCCGCCCGCCGGGTCGCGGGCGCCGCACGCGGTTCGTGGGGACGGGTGGCCGCCGTCCTGGACGACAGCCACTCGACGTCCGGGTCCGGGCAGAAGCGGCGCCGCCCGCTGGCCGTGGCGCTCGCCGCCTCCTACCTGCTGGAGGCGCTCGCGAAGGAGTACACGCCGCTGTGGACGTCCGGCCGCACCGACGAGCTGCTGCTGTACCCCTTGGGCCCCACCCCGCTCGGCGAGCGGATCATCGACGCGCTGGAGACCGGCCCCGAGCGGCTGATCATCGTGTCGGACGGCTGGGACAACGCGCCGCCCGGCCTCGCCGCCGACGTGCTGCGGATCTGGCGGACCCGCCTCGACCCCGGGTACCGGCACGGCGGCGCGCAGCGCGTCCAGATCACCCACCTCAACCCGGTGTACGACGCCGACGACTTCGACGTCCGCCGGCTGGCGCCGACCGTCCCGACCGCCGGGATCCGCGACGCCGAGGACCTGCCGACGCTCGTCGAGCTGGCCCGCTTCGCCGAGGGACGCGTCGGCCTGCCCAAACTGCAGGCCCACCTCGACGAGCGGACCGCGCGCTTCCTGGAGCGGTCATGACGACGTTCGGCCTCGACGGCCTGCACACCCGCCCCGCGCAGACGTGGGGCTCGATCCGGCTCGTGCCGCTCGTCCGCGACGAACCCGTCCCCGGCCTGCGGCTCCACCGCGTCGCCTACGACGAGCCGATGTCCGTCGTGGACGTCGGCGACGGCTCGTCCTACACGTCCTATATCCCGCACGCGTTCGTGGCGACGTGGCGGGACGGCGACGAACTCCCCTCCGCGTCCTACGGCGCCCGCCTGCTGGAGCGCGACACCGCGCCCGCGCCCGACCGGATGCCGATCCGCACCACCCGGCACATGGCGCGCAAGGCGGGCAAGTCCCGGCTCCGGTTCCTGCCGCTGCACCTCGCCGTCGAGGGCTACCTCGCGCTGCACTTCGGCGGCCCCGAGATCGCCTGGGAGGAGTGGTCGCGGCGGGCGATCGACAAGGGCCTGTCGCCGCGCGCGGAGGCCGCCTACCTCGGCCGGCGGGTGCGCGGGCTGGAGGACGCGCTGCGGATCTTCGAGATCCACCCCGGCCAGTGCGGGGTGCTGATCTACGTCGCCGACGCCCTGGCCGCCGCGTTCGTCGTCCCGCACCCGGACGACTACCGGGCGCTGCACGCGACCCTCGTCGAGGACATGTTCGGCGAACAGATCTACATCTACGGGCTGCTCGGCGCGCGGCCCGGCGACGTGTCCGCCGGGATCGACGACGCCCGGATCGGCTCCCTGGCGGACCTGCGGGCCGCCGCCGCACGCGGCCGCGACGAGTGGGCCGACTTCCACGACGCGGTCATGGCCCGCTGGATCTTCGACGAGAAGGGGACCCATCGGCACGTCCAGCGGCTCAAGGGCTTCCGCCTGACCCGGTTCCTGCCGTCGTTCGAGCTCAAGCGGGAGAACCACATCGGCGAGGCGATCGTCGACGAGGACCACCGCGTCGCCTACCTCAAGACGTTCCGGCTGTCGGACGGGCAGATCCGCCGCGGCCACCTGCTCACCCGGCTCGCGAAGCACGACTGGCGGCTGCGCGACGCGGCCGCCGCGATGCGCGTCACCGAGGCGAACCTGGCGCTGCGGCTCGAACGCTCGGGATTCGGGTACCTGCTGCGCCAGGACGTCCTCGACCACTACCGCGCGCAGGCCGCGCGCGGCGAGACCTACCCGGGGGACGCGTCCGCGGTCACCTGAGCCCGGCGAACAGGTCGTCCTCCCGCTCCGGGACGGCGACGCGGCTGAACCGGCGGACGAACGACTCGCTCCCCAGCACGAGCGGCCGGACGTCCTCCGGCATCTTCAGGATGAAGATGTTCTCGCCCTGGCTCGCGTGCGCCTCCAGCGCCTTGAACTTCTGCTCGGCGTACGCCGACACGTCGACGGTGGTGGTGACGAGCTCGTCCGGGGTGCCGAAGTCGTCCGGCGGCTCGAACCCGAGGTCGATGCCCAGCTCCCGGGCGCCCTCCAGCATCTGCCGGATGCCCGACCGGGGCATCGCCGTGTAGTACAGCTTGTCGGGCACGCCGCCGCGCTCGGCGGCCGCCATCGCGATCCGGTGCGCCTGGATGTGGTCGGGGTGCCCGTAGCCGCCGTTCTCGTCGTAGGTGACGACCACCTGCGGCCGATACTTCTCCATCAGCGCGACGAGCGGTGCGACGGCGTCGTCGAGCGGCACGTTCGCGAACGCCGCCGGATCGTCGTTCCCCGCCCACCCGACCATGCCGGAGTCGCGGTGGCCGAGCAGCTCCACGTGCGCGATGCCCAGATGCGCGGCCGACTCGGCCAGCTCGGCGAGGCCGCCCCGCGACCCCCTCCGCGTCGTGCCCCGGATCGTCGGGCTTCAGCCCGCCCGAATCGTCGCCCTGCTCGCCGTTCGTGCAGGTCACCAGTACCGTCCGGATCCCCTCGGCGGCGGCGCGGGCCAGCACCCCGCCGGTGCCCAGCACCTCGTCGTCGGGGTGGGCGTGGACCGCCATCAGCGTGAGTTCTCGGGCATCGCGTGCGGCTCCTCGGCTTTCCGGGGGGATTCGTCGTCAAGGTGGCGTCCGGCGCTTTCGTCCGTCCCGATCAACTCTACGGCGGCCGGACCCGGAAAATTCCCTCCCCAACCGCGCTCTGATCGCTTACCTTCCAGATATGGGCTCGCCGGTGATACTCCTGGACGTCGACGGGGTGCTGAATCCGTTCGAGAGGCCGAGCCGCCGGTACCGGCGGCACCGCTGCTCGCCGAACGGCATCACTTTCAAACTGTGGCTCAACGCGCGGCACGGGCCCGCGCTCCTCGAACTCGCCGAGGCGACGGGCGCCGAACTGGCCTGGGCGAGCTACTGGTGCGACAACGCCAACGAGTGGATCGCCCCGCGGATCGGGCTGCCCGCGCTGCCGTTCGTCCCGATCCCCCAGTTCCCCGGACCGGACGAGGGCGGCACCCTCGGGGCGTGGAAGGCGCGGCACGTGGCGGCCTGGGCGGAGGCCCGCCCGTTCGTCTGGTTCGAGGACGAACCGGACGCCACCGAACGCATCGCCGCCGTCCCCGACGTCGCCGAGCACCTGCTCGTGGAGATCGACCCCATGACCGGGCTCACCGACGCGCACCTGCGGGCCGCCGGAAACTGGCTCCGCTCCCGGACGAACTGACGAACCGACCCCCGGCCTCCGACCCCGGCCCCCGGCCCGGCGGCGGTCCCGGACGCCGGTCAGTGGCGCGTCCAGTCGGGCTGCGCGAAGTCGGCGACCCTGACCTGCCGCCCCAGCAGCACCACCTCGCGGAACTGCCACAGCATCGCGCCCGTCGGCGCGTGGACCCGCCAGTCGGGACCCAACCACATCTGCAGCAGGTTCCCGCCACCAGGCTGCGGCACCCACCGCGGCGTCTCGTCGTCCGCCAGCCGCCGCAGGCTCGCGTGGTGCACCGACCGGACCTCGCGCGGGTCGGGGACGAGCGGCCCGGGATCGTCCAGCGCCACCACGATCGGGCAGATCGCGAAGCCCGACGCGGCCGGGAAGTCGTCGAGCCGCCCCAGGACGTCGGCGGCGCCCGCCGTCAGCCCGACCTCCTCGTGCAACTCGCGCAGCGCCGCGCGCTCGGGCGTCTCGCCGTCCTCCATCCGCCCTCCCGGCAGCCCCCACTGGCCCGCGTTGCGGCCGCCGTCGCCCCGCTTGATCAGGATCACCGAGGGGACGCCGCCGTGCTCCAGCGCGCACAGCACCACCCCCGCGCGGCGCATGCCGGGGGAGTCGGGGACGGTCGTGTGCGCGAACGCGGCCAGCCGTTCGGCCGCCACGTCACGGAACGCCGCGAGGTCGTCGAGGGGGGACGCCTGAGGGGCCATGGGCCGATCCTGCCAGGATGCCCGGCGCGCCGCCGGGTAGGGGTGGTCACAGGGAAGCGGGCGGCCGTGACGTGTTTTTCCAAGACGGCGCGGCGGCGCACGCGTAAGGTGGCCGCGCCGACTCGAACACATGAACGAAGGAGGGGGTCATGGACCTTCGCAACCGGATGCTCCCCGCCGCCGAGGCCGCGGCGCGGATCGTCCTGGAAATACCGGAGGCCCGGCTGGACGACCGCACCCCCGACCCGGACTGGACGGTGCGCGACCTGGTCAACCACCTGATCCTCTGGACGTCGCGGGGCGAGACCGCCGCCCGCAAGGAGCCGACGACCGGACCGGGGGAGGACCACGACTTCACGGCCGAACCGCGCTGGGCCGAACGCTTCGAGGAGCAGGCGCTGCGGACCGGCGAGGCGTGGCGCGAACCCGCGGCGTGGGAGGGCGCCACCAGCCTGGTCGGCAACAAGGAGGGAATGCCCGCCCCGTTCATCGGCGGGATCCTGTACGGCGAGTTCGTCGTGCACGGCTGGGATCTCGCGTCGCCACCGGACGCGAGCCCGGGTTCCCGGCCGAGGTCGTCCAGGACGCCTGGGAGCAGCTCGTCCCGACCGCCGAGACCAGCCGCGAGTACGGGGCGTTCGGGCCGGAGGTGGTCGTCCCCGAGTCGGCCCCGCTGCTGGACCGTCTCGTCGGGCTCGCCGGGCGCGACCCGAACTGGAGACCCTGACCCCGCGGGGACCCGATTTCGCCGCAGGACGCGCGGGTCCGGGCACGATCCGGTGCCCGCGCGCTCTACGCTGGTGACATGTCTTCAACGTCTTCGATCCGGGTTCGATTCGCGCCGTCGCCGACGGGCATGTTCCACGTGGGCGGCGCGCGCTCGGCGCTGTTCAACTGGGTGATGGCCGCGCAGTCCGGCGGGACGCTGGTGCTGCGGATCGAGGACACCGACGCCTCCCGCAACAGCCCGGAGTGGACCGAGGGCATCATCCGCGCCCTCGCCTGGCTCGGCATGGACGGCGAGCAGTACGAGGGCCCGTACTTCCAGTCGGCGAACGCCGACAAGCACGCCGAGGCCGCTCACACGCTGCGCGACGCCGGCCGCGCCTACTACTGCGACTGCACCCGCGAGGCCGTGATCGCCCGCACCGGCGACCAGCACAAGGGCTACGACGGGTTCTGCCGCGACCGGGGCCTGGAGCCGGGCCCCGGCCGCGCCCTGCGCTTCCGCGCCCCCGACGAGGGCCAGACCACCGTCGTGGACCTGCTGCGCGGCAAGCCCGTCTTCGAGAACGCCGTCATCGAGGACTTCGTCATCGCCCGCGCCGACGGCTCGGTCACGTTCCTGCTGGCCAACGCCGTCGACGACATGAGCCAGGGCATCACCCACGTCGTGCGCGGCGAGGAGCACCTGTCCAACGCGCCCAAGCAGCAGCTGCTCTGGGAGGCGCTCGGCGGCGAGCCGCCCGTGTGGGCGCACGTCCCCGTCATCGTCAACGAGAAGCGGCAGAAGCTGTCCAAGCGGCGCGACAAGGTCGCCCTGGAGGACTACCGCGCCGAGGGCTACCTCGCCGAGGCGATGCGCAACTACCTGATGCTGCTCGGCTGGGCCCCGTCCGGCGACCGCGAGATCGTCCCGTGGGACGTGATCGTCGACGAGTTCCGCATCGACGACGTCAACACCTCCCCGGCGTCTTCGACGAGAAGAAGCTCCGCTCGTTCAACGGCGAGTACATCCGCGCGCTGCCGGTCGAGAAGTTCATCGCCGAATGCCTCCCGTTCCTCCAGGAGGCCCCGTTCGACGTGGACGTCTCGGTCTTCGCCGAGCTCGCACCGCTCGCGCAGACCCGCGTGGCGCTGCTGTCGGAGATCGTCGAGATGATCGACTTCGCGTTCCTGGACGAGCCGCCGGCGGACGAGAAGTCCTGGACCAAGGCGATGAAGGAGCCCGCCGCCGACATTCTCGCCGCCGCGGAGCAGGCGTACCTGGACGCCCCGTGGCACGCCGACGAGCTCAAGGACCGGCTCGAACGGATCGGCGCCGAACACGGGCTCAAGCTAGGCAAGACCCAGGCGCCCGTCCGCGTCGCCGTTACCGGACGCACCGTCGGGCTGCCGCTGTTCGAGTCGCTGGAGATCCTCGGCCGCGACCGGACGCTCGCCCGTATCGCCGCCGCGCGCGCCAAGCTCGCCGCCGGGGCCTGACCCCGGCCCCGCGCCCGGCCCCGCGCCCGTCCCGCGCCCGGCCCGCGTCTCCGCGTTCTAGCGGAGGCGCAGGCCGGTATGGGCGGCGCAGAAGGCGAGCACGTCGGTCTGCAGGCCGAGCCACCGCGACAGGGACCGCTCGCCGTGCCCGACGCCGGACTCGCACCTCAGCAGAACCGGACGCGACGACGCCGTCGCGTGCTGCAGCGCCGCGGCCATCTTCCGGGTGTGCATCGAATCGACCCGCGGGTCGATCTGCGGGCAGGTCAGCAGCACCGAGGGGTAGGCGGTCCCCGGCCGCACGCGGTGATAGGGGGAGTAGCCGAGCAGCACGGCGAGCTCCTCGGGATCGTCGGCCGTGCCGAACTCCTCGGTCCACAGGCGCCCGATGCCGAACCGGTGATACCGGACCATGTCGGTCACGGCGCTGGAGACCACCGCCGCCGCGTACAGGTCCGGTTCGCGGGTGACGGCCGCGGCGACCAGGAACCCGCTGTGCGACGATCCGCGGATCGCCAGCCGGTCCCGCGCGGTGTGCCCGCCGTCGATCAGCGCGCGTGCGGCGGCGGTGAAGTCGTCGACGGCGTTGGGCTTGTTCCGGCCGCTGCCCGCCGCGTGCCAGGCCGTACCACCCTCCCCGCCGCCGCGCACGCTCGCGACCGCGTAGTTGCCCCCCGCCTCGACCCACGCGGCGATCGCGGGCGAATAGGCGGGCCGGGCGGACGCGCCGAACCCGCCGTAGGCGGTCAGCAGGGTCGGGCGCGGACCGTGCCCGTCCGGCGGCGCGATCAGGTGCATCGCCACCGGGGTGCCGTCGGCGGAGGCGAAGGTCAGCCGCCGCACGTCCGGACGTGCGCGGACTTTCGCCCGCGCGGCGGGCACCCGCGCGGCCGGAGCCTCCCGCGTCGTCTCCCCCCGCGCCGTGTCCCGCGGCGTCGGAAGGCGCGGCTCCGGGACCGGAGGCGCCTCGGGGACGCACGACCCGTCGCGTACGTCGAGGCGGTGGACCGCGGGCGGGTTCGTGTAGTCGGTGTAGGCGAACCAGGCGCGAGGCCCGCCGTCGGGCGGCGCGGTGAGCCGCGTGACGCTGCCGTGGCCCGGAACGGGAACGTCCAGCAGGCTCGTCCCGTCCGACGCGTGCACGCGCAGCTCGCTCGTCCCGTGCCGGGCGTGGACGGTCACCAGGCGCGGCTCTCCCGTCGCCGGATCGGTGAGCGTCGCGCAGTCGGCGAGGACGGCGCCGGGCTCCTCCGCGATCACCGTGCGCCAGTGCTCGGGGCGCGGGTCCGCGGGATCGACGGCGCAGAGCCGCCCGAAGGGCGCGCTTCGGTCGGTGACGGCGAAGATCCGGCCGTCCGGCGCGAACTTCAGCACCGCCCGCGTGCCGTCGGCGGTGCCGTCGTGGACGAGCACCGGACGCAGCTCCCGCGCGCGTTCGTCCGGTGCGTCGGCGAGCCACAGGAGGTTGCCGGACGTGGCGCCCGGTGCGGCGCTGAGCATGAGCCGCCCGCCGGCCGGCGCGATCGTGACCGACAGCTGCGGAAGATCGGTGGCGAACAGCACCGGGTCGTCGTCCGGGTCCGTGCCGACGCGGTGCAGCCGCAGCCGCCGTCCCCGCTCCAGGCCGGGGCCGGGCGTGTCCACGTAGCAGAACGCCCCGTCGCCGGGGAGCCAGGCCACCGGGGTCACCCGGCCGGGCTCCAGCGGCCCGTCCACCAGGCGGCCGTCGGCCACGTCCAGCACCCACAGCAGCGGCCGCTCGTCACCGTGCCGCATCACCTGGTAGGCGAGCAGACCGCCGCCCGGCGAAGGCCGCCAAAGCCCCAGCGTCGTCGCCCCGGACCCGTCCAGGACGAGCGGGTCGAGCAGCACCCGCGGCGGCTCGTCCGGCCCGGCGGTCATCAGCACCGGCAGCTGCATGTCCGGTGCGCGGCGCAGGAAGAAGCGGCGCCCCCGCCGCCACACCGGGGGAGAGGCGACCGGGACGGCCGCGCCGCCGCGGCCCGCCGCCTCCGCCAGCCGCGCCCGCCACGCGTCGCGGTCCGGCCAGGAGCGGGCGTGCCGGGCGAACGCCTCCGCCTGCCCGTCCAGCCACGCCGCGCAGCCGGGATCGTCGGCGTCCTCCAGCCACCGGTAGGGATCCGGCACCTCGTGCCCGTGCAGCCGGTCCACGACCGGGTCCCGGTGCGCCGCCGGCCACTTCGCCGTTGTGCTCAACTCTCGGCCCCTCAATGGTCCGCCCCACATGGCCGAGGGCTCCCCGCGGCGGCGGGAAGCCCTCGGACACGCCTGGAACCAGGTCAGTTCTGGTCGCCCTCGATCAGCTCCTGGCGCCATCCCTCCAGGGTGATGACCTCGTCGGCGAGGAGCACGGGGATGCCCATTTCCTGCGGGAGCTCGTTCATGGCTACCTCCGGTAACGCTGTGTAGCGGCTTGGACGCACACAGGTATACCAGCTCCCGGTGACGCGCGAACGCGGTTTCGGGGAGACCGCAATGAGAAATCAGGACCGGACGGGACGGGCGCGAGCGGCGCCCGCCGGTCAGGCGTCCTCGGCCGTGCCGTCCCCGTCGGAGGCGTCCCCGTCGGTGCCGTCTTCGGCGGACGGCGCCTCGGCGGCCAGCGCGTCGCGGAGGCCGGACAGGCGGCGGCCCAGCTCGTCCGACTCGTCGCGCAGCGCGGGCGGCACCCGCTTGCCCATCAGCTCGGCCTGCTCCTCGACCGCCGCCAGCAGCTCGTCGAGCCGCCCGGCGAGCGCCTGCCGCGCCGCCGGACCGGAGTCCTCCGCCGGGCGCGCCTTCAGCAGCGTCGACTGCTCCCGCAGGAGCGCGCCCTGCTCGCGCAGCAGCGTCGTCTGGTCGCGGAGCTGCTTGTTCTTGTTGTGCAGCTCCACGAACACCGACACCTTGGCCCGCAGCACCCACGGGTCGAACGGCTTGGAGATGAAGTCGACCGCGCCCGCCGCGTACCCGCGGAACGCGTAGTCGGGGTCGCTGTTGACCGCCGTGAGGAAGATGATCGGCAGATCGCGGGTCTTCTTGCGCCGCTTGATGTCGCGCGCCGTCTCGAATCCGTCCATTCCCGGCATGACGACGTCCAGCAGGATGACCGCGTACTCGTCGGTGAGCAGCGCCTTGAGCGCCTCCTCGCCCGACCGGGCCCGGACCAGGTCCTGATCGAGCGAGCTGAGGATGGCCTCCAGCGCGATGAGGTTCTCCTCGCGGTCGTCCACGAGCAGGATCTTCGCCTTGTCGTCCACGCGCGTCTCTCCGATCCGGTCGGCCCGCCGCCGCCCTGGCCGATGAACCTGAAAACGACCACCCACGGCAGACCCTACTGCCCGTGGAACCCCTCTCCTCAGCGGACGATGGAGGGTCGCAGCCAGTTCCTCATGACGTCAAGGAGATGGTCCACGTCCACGGGCTTCGGCACGTAGTCCGACGCGCCCGCCTCCAGGCTCTTCTCCCGGTCGCCCTTCATCACCTTCGCCGTGATCACGATGATCGGCAACTCGGCGAACTGCGGCATCTGCCGGATGGCCGCCGTGGTGGCGTAGCCGTCCAGACCCGGCATCATCACGTCCATCAGCACCAGCGCCACGTCCGGGTTGCGGTGCAGCAGGTCGATGCCCGCCTGCCCGTCCTCGGCGTACAGGACGTCCATCCCGTAGCCCTCCAGGACGCTCGTGAGCGCGAACACGTTGCGGACGTCGTCGTCGACGATCAGCACCTTGCGGCCCGACAGGACGGTGTCGAGGAAGTCCGCGGGCGGTTCCTCCGGCGCCCCGTTCACGGCCCGCTCCGTCCGCGCGGCGCTGCCCGCGCACCGGGCGCCGCTCGCCCCGCCGCCCGTTGCCGTCCGGTGTGGCGGCCGCGCCCTCGGCACCGGACGCCGCGGCCCGCGCCGGGTCCGCCGGCTCCTCGGCCGGCGCGATCATCGGGACGGACGGCTCCGCCACCGCGTCGTCCTGCGGTGCCCTGCGGCGCCCCTCGGACTCGCTGTACTGGGCCGGCAGGTACATCGTGAAGACGCTGCCCTGGCCGGGCTTGCTCTCGGCGTGGATCTCCCCGCCGAGCAGCCGCGCGATGTTCCGGCTGATCGACAGGCCGAGCCCGGTGCCGCCGTAGCGGCGGCTGGTCGTCCCGTCGGCCTGCTGGAACGCCTCGAAGATCACCTGGATCTTGTCGGCGCTCACCCCGATCCCGGTGTCGATCACGCGGAACGCGATCACGTCCTGGGTGTTCCACAGCGCGGGCAGCGTGAAGTCGATGTCCCCGGCGCGCTCGATCAGCAGCCGGACCTCGCCCTCGGCGGTGAACTTCACCGCGTTCGACAGCAGGTTCCGCAGGACCTGCTGCAGCCGCTGCTCGTCGGTGAACAGCGTCCCCGGGACGTCCGGTGCGACCTCCACGCCGAACTGCAGGCCCTTGTCCTGCGACAGCGGACGGAACGTCGCGTCGACGTAGTCGACCAGTGCGGGCACCGACAGGCGCTGCGGGTGCAGCTCCATCTTCCCGGCCTCGACCTTCGCCAGGTCCAGTATGTCGTTGATCAGCGTCAGCAGATCCGTGCCCGAGTCGTAGATCGTCTGGGAGAACTCCACCTGCTTGCCGGTCAGGTTGCCGCCCTGGTTCTCCGACAGCAGCTTGGCCAGCACGAGCAGGCTGTTCAGCGGCGTGCGCAGCTCGTGCGACATGTTCGCCAGGAACTCCGACTTGTACCGCGACGAGATCGCCAGCTGCTCGGCGCGCTCCTCCAGCGTCCGCCGCGCCTGCTCGATCTGGTAGTTCTGGATCTCGATCGCGCGGTTCTGCTGCGCCAGCAGCGCCGCCTTCTCCTCCAGCTCGGTGTTGGAGTGCCGCAGCTCCGCCTGCTGCCGCTGCAGCTCGTCCGACCGCTCCTGCAGCTCCCCGGCGAGCCGCTGCGACTCCGCCAGCAGCGCCTCGGTGCGGGTGTTGGCGCTGATCGTGTTCAGCGTCACCCCGATCGTCTCGATCAGCTGGCTGAAGAACGCCAGCTGGACGTCGGTGAACCGGCCGAACGAGGCCAGCTCGATCGCGCCCAGCACCGTCCCCTCGAACACGATCGGCAGCACGATGATGTTGACCGGCGACGCCTCGCCCAGCCCGGAGCCGATCTTGACGTAGTCGGCGGGCGCCTCGGAGATCAGCAGCGGCCGCCGCTCCTGCGCGGCCTGCCCGACCAGGCCCTCCCCGAACGCGAACCGGACCGCGCCGCGCTGCGTCCGCCGCCGCGTCCCGTACCCGGCGATCAGCGCCAGCTCGGTCTCCTCGCCGACGGGCTCGGCGAGGTAGAACGCGCCGTACTGCGCGTTCGCCGTCGGCGTCAGCTCCCGGATGATCAGTTCGGCGACCTGCTGCAGGTCCCGGTGGCCCTGCATCATGCCGCCGATCCGCGCCAGGTTGGACTTCAGCCAGTCCTGCTGGTCGTTCGCGCGCGTGGTCTCGCGCAGCGTCGCGACCATCAGGTTGACGTTGTCGCTCAGCTCGGCGACCTCGCCGCGCGCCTCCACGGTGATGGTGCGGGTCAGATCGCCCTCCGCGACCGCGCTCGCGACCTCGCCGATCGCCCGGACCTGCGTGGTCAGGTTCCGGGCCAGCTCGTTGACGCTCTCGGTCAGCCGCTTCCAGGTGCCCGAGACGCCCTCGACCTCGGCCTGCCCGCCCAGCCGTCCCTCGCTGCCGACCTCGCGGGCGACGCGGGTCACCTCGGAGGCGAACGACGACAGCGTGTCCACCATCGTGTTCAGCGTCGTCTTCAGTTCGAGGATCTCGCCCTGCGCGTTGACGTCGATGCGGCGCCGCAGGTCGCCGTGCGCGACGGCCGTCGCGACCTGCGCGATGTTGCGGACCTGGTACGTCAGGTTCGACGCCATGCCGTTGACGTTGTCGGTGAGGTCCTTCCACATGCCGCCCGCGCCCGGCACGATCGCCTGGCCGCCGAGCCGTCCCTCGGTACCGACCTCGCGGGCGACGCGGCTGACCTCGTCGGCGAAGGCCGACAGCGTGTCGACCATCGTGTTCAGGGTGTCCTTGAGCTGCAGGATCTCGCCCTGCGCGTCGACCTCGATGCGGCGCGTCAGGTCGCCCTGCGCCACCGCCGTGGTGACCTTGGCGATCCCGCGGACCTGCATGGTGAGGTTGTTCGCCATGCCGTTGACGTTGTCGGTGAGGTCCTTCCAGACGCCGCTGACGCCGTGCACGCGCGCCTGGCCGCCGAGCCGTCCCTCGGTGCCGACCTCCCGCGCGACCCGGGTCACCTCGTCGGCGAAGGCCGACAGCGTGTCGACCATCGTGTTGACGGTGTCCTTCAGCTCCAGGATCTCGCCCTGCGCGTCGACGGTGATCTTCTTGCCGAGGTCGCCCTCGGCGACGGCGGTGGTGACCTGCGCGATGTTGCGGACCTGGTACGTCAGGTTCGACGCCATCCCGTTGACGTTGTTCGTCAGGTCCTTCCAGACGCCGCTCACGCCCGGCACGCGCGCCTGCCCGCCGAGCCGTCCCTCGGTGCCGACCTCGCGGGCGACGCGGGTCACCTCCGAGGCGAACGCCGACAGGGTGTCGACCATCTGGTTCACCGTCAGCTTCAGCTGCAGGATCTCGCCCTGCGCGTCGACGGTGATCTTCTTGCCGAGGTCGCCCTCGGCGACGGCGGTGGTGACCTGCGCGATGTTGCGGACCTGGTACGTCAGGTTGTTCGCCATCGCGTTGACGTTGTCGGTGAGGTTCTTCCAGACGCCGCTGACGTCCCGCACCCGGGCCTGGCCGCCCAGCTGGCCCTCGGTGCCGACCTCGCGGGCGACCCGGGTCACCTCGTCGGCGAACCCCGACAGCTGGTCCACCATCGTGTTCACGGTGAGCTTGAGCTCCTGCAGCTCGCCCGTCGCCTCGACCGTGACCTTGCGCGTCAGGTCGCCCTTGGCGACCGCAGTGGTGACCTCCGCGATGTCGCGGACCTGCGCCGTGAGCCGCCCCGCCATCGCGTTCACCGCCGCCGTGACGTCCCGCCACCGGCCCGTCATGCCGCGCGACGGCGCCTGCCCGCCGAGCCGTCCCTCGGTGCCGACCTCCCGGGCGAACTGCGTGACCTCCCAGGTGAACTGGTCGAGCAGCTCCACCATGCCGTTCACCGACCGCGCCATGCGCAGCAGCTCGCCGCGCATCGGACGCCCGGCGACCCGCAGCTCCACGCGCCGGCTCAGGTCGCCCGCGGCGACGGCCTCCACCACCCGGTGCATCCCGGTGGACAGGTCCGTCAGCATGCCGATGATCGCGTTGGCGTCCTCGACGCCCACCGCCCACGAGCCCTTCAGCGACCCCTGGGACAGCCGCCCGCCCAGCCGGCCCTCCCGGCCGATCTCCCGGCGCACTCCGGCCAGCCCCGAGGTCAGCTCCTCGCCGTTCTGCCGGATCTCCTCCAGCAGCGCCCCGGCGACCCCCACGGCTCCATCGCCGGGCACGTCCAGTTCGGCCTTGGCCTTCCCGTCGCGGACGGCGACCAGCGCCTTCAGCAGCGGGGCGAGGTCGGCGTCGCTGTAACGCGGCGTTGTGTCGCGCGACCCGCCGGGGCGGGCGCGAGACGCGGTACGCGGCATGCTATTCATCCTCCTGGCCGGCGTTCGCCGGGTACCGGATATCACTGACTCCTTCTCCGGGCCTTGCCTCCCGGCCGCTTTCCGCGCGGCTCCGGGCCGCATTCGTACTCTACGTTGCCGGACGGCCCGAGGCCCGAATCACACTCTGCCGGTCAACCGACGGTAACGACCGCGCATCTGTGCACGTAGCCTTCGTGTTACGGTCTGTCGTGTTGTGGCGGGAGCCCGGTTTCCCCCGACTCGGAGGTGCGCCGCGGCCCCGGCGCGCGGCCCTTCTGGCCGGGCGGTCGGCCAGTCTGTCACGATAGCCAGACCGGGGTAGTGGACGCTTCGAACGAGGGACGACAGTTGGATCGGCAGACGGCGTCGGCCACCTTCCCGTCCGCCGCGGCGGCGGTCGCGGACGCACGCCGCTTCGTCCGGAAGGTGCTCGCCGACTGGGGCATGGACGAGATCTCCGACGACGCGATCCTGGCGACCAGCGAGCTGGCCACCAACGCGATCGCCTACGCGGGCACCTCCTTCGAGGTGACCTGCCGCCTCGAAGGCGCCGACGTCGAGATCGAGGTCCGCGACCGGCACCCCACCCGCGGCATCGAGATGCCCGGCGTCACGGCCTCCAGCGGGCGCGGACTCCCGTCCATCGCCACGCTCGCCGAGTCGTGGGGCGTCTCCTACGACCGGCGCACCAAAGGCGTGTGGTTCCGCCTTCCCCGTCCGGGCGCCGAGGACGGGCACGAGCAGGAGGACCACCGGGACGAGCGCGCGGCGGAGGCCGGTCCCGAGGCCGCGGGCGAGACCGGAACCGCGCAGGACCGCCGAAGGCGCCGCCCGGCCCGAGGCCGCCGCGGACACGCAGGCCGCGGACCGACCGGACGATCGCCGGGCCGACCGCCCAGCAGATCGTCCGGCCGATCGTCCGGCCACGTCACCGAACGGTGCCGCCGCCCTGCGCGAACGCCGCCTGCGCGAGCGCGCCGCCCACCCCCGCGAAGCCGACGCGGCGTTCGACGCGCAC
>NZ_MKJY01000583.1 GCF_001942465.1 Actinomadura sp. CNU-125 | reverse complement strand
CCGCGCGGGCGTCGTCGTCGGCGACCGGGCGGCCGATCGGCAGCAGCCCGGGCAGCGCCCCGGCCTCGACCGCGCCGCGGTCCCCGGCCCGGCGCGGAACCCAGGCGAGCCGGGCGCCGGTCGCCTTGGCGAGCCGGACCGCGGCCGACAGCGCCGGGGCTCGTCGCGAGCCGCTCACCGACGAGGATCACCGCGCCCGGCGTCTCCAGCAGCCCCCGGACGTCCGCGAACGACCCGTCGGAGATGAGCGCGCCGATCGTCTCGGCCTCCGCGCCCGGACGGGTCGGCAGCAGCGTCCCGCCGACCTTCCGCAGGCCGCGCGTGGCGAACGGCGCCGCCGCGTACACCTTCAGGCCGTTCTTGCGGGACGCCTTGCGGAGCCGCAGGAAGACGATCGCCGATTCCTCTTCGGGTTCGAACCCGGCGAGCAGGACGGCCGGCGCCTTCTCCAGGTCGCCGTACGACACCTCGATCGAGCGGCCCGCGACCGACGAGGCGAGGAAGTCCGCCTCCTCGCCCGACAGCGGACGGGCCCGGAAGTCGACGTCGTTCGTGCCGAGCGCGATCCGCGCGAACTTCGCGTACGCGTAGGCGTCCTCCAGGGTGCCGCGCCCGCCGGCCAGCACCCCGGCCGACCCGCGCGCGGCGGCGAGGCCGCGCGCCGCGATCGTCAGCGCCTCCGGCCACGACGCGATCTCCAGCTCCCCGTCCTCGTTCCGGACGAGCGGGTGCGTGAGCCGGTCGGGCTGGGTGCCGTAGGTGAACGCCCAGCGGCCCTTGTCGCAGTTCCATTCCTCGTTGACCTGCGGGTCGTCCCCGGCCAGCCGCCGCGTGATCTTCCCGCGCCGGTGGTCGGTGCGCAGCGCGCAGCCGGCCGCGCAGTGCTCGCAGGTGCTCGGCTGCGAGACGAGGTCGAACGGCCGCGACCGGAACCGGTAGGCGGCGCCGGTCAGCGCCCCGACCGGGCAGATCTGCACGGTGTTGCCGGAGAAGTACGACTGGAACGGCTTGCCGTCCGCCGCGCCGACCTGCTCCTTGGCGCCGCGGTCGAACAGGTCGATGAACGCGTCCCCGGCGATCTGGTCGGAGAACCGGGTGCAGCGGGCGCACTGGATGCAGCGCTCCCGGTCGAGCAGCACCTGGCTGGACAGCGGGATCGGCTTGGGGAACGTCCGCTTGGTCTCGGTGAAGCGGGTCTCGCCGCGGCCGTTGGACATCGCCTGGTTCTGCAGCGGGCATTCGCCGCCCTTGTCGCAGATCGGGCAGTCCAGCGGGTGGTTGATCAGCAGCAGCTCCATGACCCCGTGCTGCGCCTTGTCGGCGACCTTCGAGGTCAGCTGCGTCTTGACGACCATGCCGGGCATGACCGTGGTCGTGCAGGACGCGGCGGGCTTCGGCATCCCGCGCCCGTTGCCCATGTCGGGGACCTCCACCAGGCACTGGCGGCAGGCTCCGACGGGGTCGAGCAGCGGGTGGTCGCAGAAGCGCGGGATCTGGATGCCGAGCAGCTCGGCGGCCCGGATGAGGAGCGTGCCCTTGGGCACCTCGATCTCGAACCCGTCGATGGTGACCTGCACCATCTCTTCGGCGGGCTGCACGTCGGGACCACCCCCGCGTACGCGGGGAGCACTCTGGGCCGCCGAACCGCCACTCACAGTAGCACTCATCGGGCGCCTCCTTCAGCCCAGAGGGTGGACTCGGCCGGGTCGAACGGGCAGCCGCCCTGCTCGAAGTGCTGCAGGTACTCGTCCCGGAACAGCTTGATGGACGAGACGACCGGGCTCGTCGCACCGTCGCCGAGCGCGCAGAACGCGCGGCCGAGGATGTTGTCGGACAGGTCGAGGAGGGTTTCGAGGTCCGCCTCCTCGCCGTTGCCGGCCTCCAGCCGCTTGAGCATCTGCTTGTACCAGTACGTCCCCTCGCGGCACGGCGTGCACTTGCCGCACGACTCGTGCGCGTAGAACTCCGACCAGCGCAGCACGGCCCGGACGACGCAGGTCGTCTCGTCGAAGATCTGCAGGGCGCGGGTGCCGAGCATCGACCCGGCGGCCCCGACGCCCTCGAAGTCCAGCGGGACGTCCAGGTGCTCGTCGGTGAAGATCGGCGTGGACGAACCGCCGGGCGTCCAGAACTTCAGCCGGTGCCCCGCGCGGATCCCGCCCGCCATGTCGAGCAGTTCGCGCAGCGTGATGCCGAGCGGCGCCTCGTACTGGCCGGGGCGGGTGACGTGCCCCGACAGCGAGAAGATCCCGTACCCCTGGGACTTCTCGGTGCCCATCGAGGCGAACCATTCCGGTCCGTTCCCGACGATCGAGGGAACCGACGAGATCGATTCGACGTTGTTGATAACGGTGGGTCCGCCGTAAAGGCCCGCCACCGCCGGGAAGGGAGGCTTCAGCCTGGGCTGACCGCGGAACCCCTCCAACGAGTCCAGCAGCGCCGTCTCCTCGCCGCAGATGTAGGCACCGGCGCCGCTGTGGACGACGACGTCCAGATCGAACCCGGACCCGAGAATGTTCTTCCCGAGGTAACCCGCTTCGTATGCTTCCGCGACCGCCTGGTGGAGGCGCCTGATGACGTGCAGCACCTCGCCGCGCACGTAGATGAACGCGGTGTTCGCCTTGATCGCGAACGAGCTGATGATCACGCCCTCGACGAGCACGTGCGGGTTCGCCATCATCAGCGGGATGTCCTTGCACGTGCCCGGCTCGGACTCGTCCGCGTTCACCACCAGGTAGCGCGGGTTCGGGCTGCTCGGCGGCAGGAACCCCCACTTCATCCCGGTGGGGAACCCGGCGCCGCCGCGCCCGCGCAGGCCGGAGTCCTTCACCTGCTGGACGATGTCGTCGGGGTCCATCGCCAGCGCCTTGCGCAGCGCCTTGTAGCCGCCCTCGCGCTCGTAGCCGGCACGGGTGAACGAGTCGGCCTGATCCCAGTTCTTCGTGAGGATCGGAGTCAGCGTCGTCACTTGTTGCGCCCCTCCTGCGTTCCCGGCTTCACGTCGCCGCCGATGGGCTCGCCGGGCTCGTTCGGCGGCGGGTCGGTGATCTCGGACGGCCGCACCGGCTCGTCCGGCCGCGCCGCATCGACGTCCGACGGCGGCGCCGCCCACCCGCGCTCCTTCGCCAGTTCCAGGCCGCGCAGCGACTCCGGCCCGGCCTGGACGCCCTCGCCCGCGCGGCCGTCGGGGAACCCGGCGAGGACGCGCGACGCGTCCTTCCAGCCGCACAGCTTGTTCGGCCCGCGTGAAGGAAGCACTTCCTTACCGGAGCGCAGGTCGTCGACCAGTCGCCTGGCCTTCTCGGGAGTCATGTTGTCGAAGAACTCCCAGTTGACCATCATCACCGGCGCGAAGTCGCAGGCCGCGTTGCACTCGATCCGCTCCAGGCTGACCTTGCCGTCATCGGTGGCCTCGTCGTGGCCCACCCCGACGTGCTCGGACAGCTCCGACCAGATCTGGTCGCCGCCCATCACCGCGCACAGCGTGTTGATGCAGACGCCGACGTGGTACTCGCCGACCGGCGCGTGCTTGTACTGCGTGTAGAACGTCGCGACGCCCGTGACCTGCGCGGCCGTGATCCCGAGCTGCTCGGCGCAGAACTCGATGCCGTCCTGCGTGACGTGCCCGTCGACCGACTGCACCAGGTGCAGCAGCGGCAGCAGCGCCGACCGCGGCTTCGGGTACCGCGCGATGATCTCCTTGGCGTCGCGTTCCAGCCCGCCGAGGACGTCCGGTTCGTACGTCATCGGTCCACTCCCCCCATGACCGGGTCGATGCTGGCCACGGCCGCGATGACGTCCGCGATCATGCTGCCCTCCGCCATCGCGGGCGTGGCCTGCAGGTTGACGAAGGACGGCTCGCGGAAGTGCACCCGGTACGGGCGGGTGCCGCCGTCGCTGACCACGTGCGCCCCGAGCTCGCCGCGCGGCGACTCGATCGGCGCGTACGCCTGCCCGGACGGGACCCGGAAGCCCTCCGTCACCAGCTTGAAGTGGTGGATCAGCGCCTCCATCGAGGTGCCCATGATGTGCGCGATGTGGCGGGGCGAGTTGCCCATGCCGTCCGCGCCGATCGCCAGCTGCGCGGGCCAGCCGATCTTCTTGTCCTCGATCATCACCGGGCCCTTGACCGACTGCAGCCGCTCGTAGCACTGCTCGACGATCTTGAGGGACTCCTCCATCTCCTTCATGCGGACGAGGTAGCGCCCGTAGACGTCCGCGGACTCCACCGTGGCGACCTCGAAGTCGTAGGTCTCGTAGCCGCAGTAGGGCTGTGACTTGCGCAGATCCCACGGGATGCCGGTCGCGCGAAGGACGGGGCCGGTGATGCCGAGCGCCATGCACCCGGTAAGGTCCAGGTGAGCGATGTCTTTCGTGCGCGCCAGGTAGACGGGGTTCGCGTCCAGCAGCTTCCGCATCGCCTGCAGTCGCTTCGGCATCCGGTCCAGATAGTCACGGATCTTGCTGAGCGCGCCACTGGGCAGGTCCTGGGCGACGCCGCCCGGACGGACGTAGGCCATGTTCATCCGCAGGCCCGTGATCTCCTCGAAGAGATCGAGCGTGTACTCGCGCTCCAGGAACCCGTTGAGCATGACCGTCGTCGCGCCCAGTTCCAGACCGAACGTGCCGATCGCCACGAGGTGGGAGGAGATCCTGTTGAGCTCCATCATCATCACGCGGATGATCTGGGCCCGTTCCGGTATGCGGTCGGTGATGCCCAGCAGCTTCTCCACGCTCAGGCAGTACGCCGTCTCGTTGAAGATCGGCGCCAGGTAGTCCATGCGCGTGCAGAACGTCGTGCCCTGTGTCCAGGTGCGGAACTCCATGTTCTTCTCGATGCCGGTGTGCAGGTACCCGATGCCCACCCGGCACTCGGTGACCGTCTCACCGTCGAGAGTCAGGATCAGCCGGAGCACCCCGTGCGTGGACGGGTGCTGCGGCCCCATGTTGACGACGAGCCGCTCGTCGCCAGCGTCCTGGGCGCCGGACATGACCTGGTCCCAGTCCTGGCCGCTCACGTCGAAGACGCGGCCCTCGGCCGCCTCCTCGGCGGCGTAGGCGTCGTATTCGGTGTACTTCGTGCTGCTCACGTGTACGACCTCCGCTCGTCGGGAGGCGGGATCTCCGCTCCGCGGTACTCGACGGGGATGCCGCCGAGGGGATAGTCCTTGCGCTGCGGGTGGCCGACCCAGTCGTCGGGCATCTGGATGCGGGTGAGCGCCGGATGACCGTCGTAGACGATGCCGAAGAAGTCGTAGGTCTCCCGCTCGTGCCAGTCGGCCGTCGGGTAGACCGGCACGAGCGACGGCAGGTGCGGGTCGGCGTCGGGGCAGGTCGCCTCCAGCCGGACGCGCCGGTTGTGCGTGATCGACAGCAGGTGCGTGACCGAGTGCAGCTCCGCGCCCGTGTCGTCGGGGTAGTGCACCCCCGAGACGCTCGAACACAGCTCGAAGCGCAGCGTGGGGTCGTCCCGCATGGTCCGCGCGACCTCGGCGAGACGCTCGCGCTTCACGAAGAACGTCAGCTCGCCGCGGTCGACGACGACCCGTTCGATCGCGTCCCCGAAGTCCGGGAGGGCGCGTTCCAGGGAGTCGGCGACGTCGTCGAACTCACCGGCCTCGGCGGTGCCGGACGGCCCGCCGTACGGGCGCGGCGCCGACACCTTCGGCGACTGCCGGACGACGAGACCGCCGTACCCGGAGGTGTCGCCGGTCGTCTTCGCGCCGAACATGCCCGTGCGGACGATCGGCTGCTCGCGGCGCTCGTCCTCGGCCTGTGCGGGCAGCCGGTCCGCCGCCTGCTCGGCCTGCTGCTCGGGATTCTGCGAACTCATCGCTCAGGCCCCCTGTCCAAGGAGAGGCAGGCGGCGGCGCTTGGCCTCTTCCAGCTCCTCGATCTGCTTCGCGCGCTGCGGGCCCATCTTGGTGTTGCGCACCTGGTCGTGCAGCTTGATGATCGCGTCGATGAGCATCTCCGGCCGCGGCGGGCAGCCGGGCAGGTAGACGTCCACCGGGACGACGTGGTCGACGCCCTGCACGATCGCGTAGTTGTTGAACATGCCGCCGGACGACGCGCACACGCCCATCGCGATGACCCACTTGGGCTCGGTCATCTGGTCGTAGATCTGCCGCAGCACCGGCGCCATCTTCTGGCTCACCCGGCCCGCGACGATCATCAGGTCGGCCTGCCGCGGCGTCGCCGAGGCACGCTCCATTCCCCAGCGGGAGAAGTCGTGCTTCGGGTCGCCCGCCGCCATCATCTCGATCGCGCAGCAGGCCAGGCCGAAGGTCGCGGGCCACATCGAACTGGCCCGCGCCCAGCCCGCGACCTGCTCGACCGTGGTCAGCAGGAAGCCGGAGGGAAGTTTCTCTTCAAGACCCATAAGTCAGTCCCACTCCAAACCGCCGCGCCGCCACACGTAGGCGTACGCCACGAGCACGGTGACGATGAAAAGGACCATCTCCACTAGGGCGAAGATCCCCATCTGGTCGAAGGCGACGGCCCAGGGGTAAAGGAAGATGATCTCGATGTCGAAGACGATGAAGAGCATCGCCGTCAGGTAGTACTTGATCGGGACGTCCGCCGCCCACCGGCTGGGGAGTCGGCTCGATGCCGCACTCGTAGGCGTCCAGGCGGGCGCGGTTCCACCGCTTCGGCCCGGTGACCGAGGCCATCGCCACGGAGCCGACCGCGAAGCCGGCCGCGAGCACCCCCAGCACAATGATCGGTACATAGAGATCCATGTCTCTACTGCCTCTCCTCGGAACGTACGACGCTGTACGGGGCGACGCGACCCTTTACAAGCTCGTGACATCTGTCACGAGCACGGTCCGTCACCCTAGCCAAGGTGACCAATAGCACTCCCCTCAGGGGGTCGGGTACGTCGAATCAACCCGCTCACCTGCCGAAACTTTGCGCTCATGGAGCGCCTCCAAGGAACCTCAAGCCGCCGGCGCCACCTTCTGCATCGCATTGATGACCCGGTCCATCGCGTCGCCGCCCTTGGGGTCGGTGAGGTTCGCGAGGAGCTTCAGGGTGAACCGCATCAGGGTGGGGTGGGGCAGGCCGTGCGCGGTGAGGAACTTCATGACGCGCGGGTCCCCGATGGCCTGCACGAACACGCGGGCCAGCGTGAAGTAGCCGCCGTGCTCGTCCTTCAGGATGCGCGGGTACTCGTGCAGCGTCCGCTCGCGCTGCGCCGGGGTGCGGCGGGCGAGCGCCTGCACCATGAGGTCGGCGGCCAGCCGCCCGGACTCCAGCGCGTAGTCGATGCCCTCGCCGTTGAACGGGTTGATCATGCCGCCCGCGTCGCCGACCAGCAGCATTCCGCGGGTGTAGTGCGGCTGCCGGTTGAAGCCCATCGGCAGCGCCGCGCCGCGGATCTTGCCGGTCGCGTGCTCCTCGTCGAACTGCCATTCCTCCGGCATCTGCGCGCACCAGCTGCGCATCATGCCGCGGTAGTCGACGTTCTGGAACGCCTTGCTGGTGTTGAGGAGGCCGAGCCCGACGTTGGACGTGCCGTCGCCCACGCCGAACACCCAGCCGTAACCGGGGAGGAGGCGCTGCCCGTCCCACAGTTCCAGCCACGCCTCCATGTACTCGTCGTCGTGGCGGGGGGTCTCGAAGTAGCGGCGGACGGCAACGCCCATCGGGCGGTCGTCGCGGCGGCGCAGCCCCATCGCGAGGGACAGCCGGGTCGAGTTGCCGTCGGCGGCGACGACGAGCGGCGCGCGGAACTCGACGTCCTCGCCCTCGTACTTCGCGGTGACGCCGATGATCCGGTCGGTGCGCTCGTCCAGGATCGGGCCGGTGACGTTGCAGCCGGTCAGCAGCCGGGCCCCGGCCTTCGCGGCGTGCTCGGCGAGCAGCTGGTCGAGGTCGGTGCGCTTACGGACGAGACCGTAGTCGGGGAAGCTCGCGAGCTCCGGCCACGGCAGTTCGACCTTCACGCCGCCGCCGTAGATCCGCAGCCCCTTGTTGCGCCCCCAGCCGGGGTCGTTGATGTCGACGCCCATGCCGATCAGGGCCCGGACGGCGCGCGGCGTGAGCCCGTCGCCGCAGATCTTGTCCCGCGGGAACGTGGCCTTCTCCAGCAGCAGCACGTCGAGGCCGGCCTGGGCGAGCCAGTACGCGGTGGACGATCCGGCGGGGCCCGCCCCGACGACGATGACATCGGCGTGTCGGGTGGAGTCGGTCACGATGGTCCTCTTCGTTCGTTCGCTTGTGAAGTACTTCACAAGGTTCCGGTGGGGAGTCTATTCCTTTATCACGGTCAGTGGGTACTTCTGGGGCGTTCCAGTTTTGGACCGGTCCCAAGATCACCCGGTCGCCGGGGGGTCACCCCGGGTTCGTCCCATGGTGCATCGCGGCGACGCCGAAGGTCAGGTCGCGCCAGCGGACGGCTTCCCAGCCCGCCTCCTGCAGCAGCCGGGCGAGCCCGGCCTGGTCGGGCCAGGCGAGGGTCGACTCGGCCAGATACCGGTAGGAATCGGGGTTGGAGCTGACCCGCGACAGCAGCGGCAGCCCGAACTTCAGGTGCGCCTTGTGCCCGAACGCCAGCAGCGGGTTCGGGGGATGGCTGACCTCGCACACCAGGAGCCGCCCGCCGGGACGGGTCACCCGGCGCAGCTCGCGCAGCGCCCCGACGGTGTCGGCGACGTTGCGCAGGCCGAACGAGATCGTGACGGCGTCGAACGCGGCGTCCGCGAACGGCAGCCGCAGCGCGTCCCCGGCGACGAAGCTCAGCCGCGGCGTCCCCGCCTGCCGCCGGACGCGACGCGCAGCATGCCGAGGGAGAAGTCGCAGGCCACGGTGGACGCGCCCGCGTCGGCGAACGGCACCGACGACGTCCCGGTCCCGGCCGCGAGATCGAGGACCCGCTCGCCGGGCCGCGCGTCCAGCGCCCGCACCGCCTCCCGCCGCCAGCGCCGGTCCTGGCCGCCGGTCATCAGCGTGTTGAGCAGGTCGTAGCGTTCGGCGGTCCCGTCGAACATCGCCGCGACGTCGGCGGGCTTCTTATCGAGTGAGGCGCGGGTCATGGCCCCAGCCTAAGAGGCGGTGCGCCGGACCCTTGCGGCGCCTCGGCGCCGGCGGGGCTCCCGGAGGCCCCGGGCGGGAGGACCTAGGCGTCTTCCTTGGTGCGGCCCGCCTGGAACCGCTGCCACTTGCCGTCGACCGCCGCCGAGAGGCGGTCGCGCTGCGCCGACAGCAGGACGTAGCTGATGACGCCGCTGACCAGCAGCGCGAGCATCAGCAGGAGGAAACCGCGGGCGCCGAACAGCGCGAGCACCCCGGCGGTCACCGCGAAGATCACGAACCGGGCGAGGGTGTAGAGGAATACGGAACGCATGGCCCTTCGAGCCTACCCGGCCCCTTCCGTGACCTCGCAGCAGGTCAGCGATAGACGTCCTGGAAGAGGGACGGGTCGACGTTCCCGCCGGACAGGATCGACACGAACGTCCGGGCGGCGGGCAGTTCGTCGCGGCGGTACAGGTACGCGGCGGTCGCGACCGCCCCGGCCGGTTCGGCGACCAGCCGCGCCTCGCGGGCGAGCCGCCGCATCGCCCGCCTGATCTCGTCCTCGGTCACGGTGAGGACGCCGTCCACGTACTCGCGCATGTGCGCGAACGGCAGCGCGCCGATCCGCTGGACGCGCAGCGCGTCGGCGATCGTCCGTCCGGTCTCCGCCGCGTCCCAGCCGACCGGGTGCCCGGCGTGGAACGAGTCGCGCGCGTCGGCCGCCAGCTCGGGCTCGACTCCGAACACCTTCGCGTCCGGGCGCAGCGCCTTCACCGCCGCCGCGACGCCCGCGAGCAGGCCGCCGCCGCTCACCGGGACGAGCACGACGTCGACGTCCGGGCGGTCCTGGACGATCTCCAGCCCGCAGGTGCCCTGGCCCGCGATCACCCGCGGGTCGTCGTAGGGCGGGATCAGCGCGAACCCGTGCGCGGCGGCGAGCGCGTCGGCGGTCTCCTCGCGCACCGCGGAATTCGGCTCCACGTAGACGATCTCGGCGCCGAGCGCGACGCACGCGTCCACTTTCACGGCCGGGGTGTTGTGCGGCATGACGAGCACGGCTTTGATTCCGAGCGCGCGCGCCGAGAACGCCACGGCTTGGGCGTGGTTGCCACTAGAGTGCGTCACCACCCCGCGCGCGCGTTCGGCCTCGGGGAGCTGCGAGATGGCGGTGTAGGCGCCACGGAGCTTGAACGCGCCGATCGGCTGCAGCGACTCGGCCTTGACCAGCAGTGCCGGGCCGCCGGGGTCGCCCGGGAACGGGACGAGCGGGGTGCGGACGACGACTCCCGCGAGCCGTTCGGCCGCGCGCTCGATCTCCGTCGGGGTCACAAGATCGGACATGCTCGGAGACTATTGCGTCGCGGCCGCTCCGCGGACGTCACGACCGTGACATGGCAGGTCAGCCGGGGTCGGCGGGGCGCCAGTGGCTCATGACGCAGTCACCGAACGTCATCACTCCAGCTCATGGAACTACACCCTGTCATGTTTTGCGAAAACAAGGGAGAAATCGGTCTTGACCCGCCACACTGTAAACAGTCCACCCGCGCCGAGAGCGGGACAAAGGGGGAGAGAAAACGTGGAGAGCACGAGCGAGCGCCTGCTGACCCCAGGAGAGGTCGCCGCCCTCTTCCGGGTTGATCCGAAAACGGTCACCCGCTGGGCCGCGGCCGGCCGGATCAGCAGCATCCGGACCCCTGGCGGCCACCGCCGCTTCCGGGAGTCGGAAGTCCACGCGCTGCTGCGTGGCGAGGAGCCGGTGGGAAGTCACCCCGGGCACTGACCGGGCCCGTCGGCCGCCCCGCCCGGCGCGTCCGGCATCGAAGCACAGGTGGCCTGGGACGGCGGTCCGCGCCCGTCGCCCCACCCGCCGCCGAACGGGCGAACCGGTTCTCGGGGGAACCGGTTCCGGCGATCGCTCCGCGCGGGCGGCTACTCCTCCGCCTCGCCCGCCTTCCACTCCTCGAACCGGCGCAGCAGGTCCGCGTCGCCCTCCCGCCAGCCGCGCCGCCGCTCCGCCAGCTCCTCCTCGGTCAGCGACTGCGCCAGCAGCCGGTCGTAGTCGGGGTCGCCGGGACCGACCTCCACATAGGCGTCGGCGATGACGCGGCCGGTACCGCGGGCGGAGCCGCGCCCGTCGCCCGTCCCGTCCTCGCCGGGCTCGGCGAGCACGCTGTGCGGGACCCGGAGCGTGCCGTCGGGGAGCCGGATCACGTACATCGTCGATCACCATCGTCTGCCATCACGGGATCCTCTGGTGTGTGCCGCGGAACACACACCCTAGATCCCGAAGGTGCGGTTGAAGAAGAGCATGACCTCCAGCGCGGTGCGGATGTCGCCGCCGAGCATGTCGACGAGCGCGGGCCGCTGGCGCGAGGAGATCGCCGCGAAGGCGTCCGCGAAGAACTCGCGGCGGCCCAGCGCGTCCGGCTGCTTGTGGAAGTCGCTCGCCAGGTGCGGACGGCACTGCGCGTACAGCGCGCGGAACGCCGCCCCGTCCGACGCCCACCCGGTGCCGCCCTCGATGTCGTCGAGCGCGTGCCCGACCTCGTGCAGCATCACGTCCGGGGTCGGTGACGGCCGGTCCCCCACGACGATCTTGCGGTCGCCGTAGGCCCCGGCGCACACGTCCCACGTCGCCCGTCCCGACGGGAGCGGACGGTCGCGCAGGTGGCCCATGTCGTCGAGCTGCGGCACTCCGCCCGGCCCCACGTACACGCCGTCCAGCCCGGCCGCGAGCCGCTCCTTCAGCGCGTCCGGCAGCCCGGCGAGGCTCTCCACCGCGCGGATCACCTCCGGCGTCGGCGGCCCGTCCCGGACGTCCCACTGCCGGTGCAGGATCCGCTCCAGGACGCCGCAGTTCCGGCGGCCGTCGGCGGCGTGCGGCGTCCCCGGCGGGTGCGGCTCCACCCGCGGCGGACCGTCGTCGAGCTCGAAGTCGCGCCACGACAGGTCGCCCGGGGCGCGCCGCCCCGCGCCCGGCCGCCGCCCGTACCGTCCGCCGAACCCCTCGGCCGTCCGGTCCCCGCCCGGGCCGGCATCGGTCTCGGGGGCTTCCACGGTGGCCGCGTCACCGGCCGCGAGGGCGAAGGCGTCGCCGCGTCCGGCCTTGCGGAACCGGCCGAACCTGTCCCGCGGCTGGTTGCCGCGCGGCCGCGTCCCGGGCGGCTCCGGCGTCCGTCCCGAGTCGGGCGGCGAGGGCGCGTACCCCGGATCGGCGGGACCGTCGGCGGGGCGGTCGGCAGGGCGGAACGGCCCGCCGCGGGAGAACGCCCGGTTCCGGAACTCCCGGGGTTTGCGGTGGACGCCTTTGAAGCGCATCGGGCTCCTCTGTCGACGGGACCCGCGGACACTCTGGGCGGGCGGGGTCCCCGAGGAAGCGTAAGCCGGAACCCGACATCCCGTCATCCCCGTCGGTCACGGAAACTTTCGGGGAGGACGTGGGACCGGGTGACTAATTACCGCCGAAACCGGACGCCCGTCACCGGGGCCGGGCACACGAGCGCCGCCGGGCCGGGGCGGCGGCCCCGGGCCCGGCGGCGGGCTCGGCTCGTCAGGCGTAAGAGTGCAGGCCAGAGAACATGTAGTTCACGCCGAAGAAGTTGAACATCAGCGCGGCGAACGCGATGAGCGCCAGGATCGCGGCCTTGCGGCCCTTCCACCCGGCGGTGGCGCGGGCGTGCAGATACGCGGCGTAGATAACCCAGGTAATGAACGACCAGATCTCCTTGGGGTCCCAGCCCCAGTAGCGGCCCCACGCCTGGTCCGCCCAGATCGCGCCCATGATGATCGCGGCCGTCCAGATCGGGAACGCGAACATGGTGACGGCGTTCGCGAGCCGGTCCAGGCCCTCCGTCGACGGCATGCGGGCCAGGATGCCGTGCTCGCCGACCTTCCCCCGGGCCTCCGCACGGGCCTTGATCAGGTAGAGGATCGTGGCGGCGCCGGCGACCGTGAACGCGCCCGTCGCGATGATCGCGGCCGACACGTGGATCGCGATCCAGTACGAGTTCAGCGCCGGGCTGACCGGGCCGACCTCGTCGTAGAGCCAGATGTTGGCGACGCCCAGCGCGACGACGGCGGCGACCATCACGAACGCGCCCAGGTAGCGGGCCCGGTAGCGCAGCATCACGATGAGGAACGCGGTGACGGCGGCGAACGCGATCGCGGTGAGGAACTCGTACATGTTCGCCCACGGCCAGCGGTTCGCGGCCAGGCCCCGCGCCACGATGACGCCCAGGTGCGCGCCCCAGCCGAGAACGTTCAGCAGGATCGCGAGCTTGGCCGGTTCGACCTGCGTCCGCTCCGCCGCCTCGTCGGCGGACCCGGCGGCCGTCCCGGACGGCCCGGTCTCCACGGCCTCCGCCCCGGCCGCGCCGACGAGGACCTTCGCCTCGACCTCGGCGGCCCGCACCCGGCGGCGTCCGAAGCCGAGGTCGGCCGCGTACGCGACCATCGCGATGATGTACAGCACCACCGTCGTCAGCATGAGCTTGTCGCTCAGATTCGCGAGGTCGGCGTCGCCCACCCTCGTCACTCCTTCGAATCGTCCGCCGCGCCGGTCTCCCGGTCGGCTCCGGGCTCGTCGCCCTGCCCGTCGTCGACGGACTCCGCGTCGGATCCGCCCTCGTCCGGGCCCGCACCGGGCCCGTCCTGCTCGGGGCCGCGCAGCGCGGCCACGATGTCATCGAACTCCGCGGTCGGGCTCCCCAGCGTGAGGCCGCCGACCTCGACCACCGTACGCCCGCCCTTCCCGGCCGCCGCACGGACCCACACCCTGCGCCGCCGCACCATGAAGGACGCCACGACCCCCGCGACCGCGAGGATCGCCGCGACCAGCGCGGGGACGCGTCCCGGGTCGCGGTTCACCGACAGGCTCGCCCACTCCCGGACGCCCTCGAACTTGATCGAACCGGCGCCCTCCGGCAGCTCGAACGTGTCGCCGGGCTCCATGAGCTTCTGGCCGTCCTTGACCATCTGCAGGGTCTTGCCGAGCCCCTCCAGCTTGTAGACCGACTGCGGGGTGCCGTCGTCGAGGCCGATGTCGCCCTTGAACGACGAGATCGTCACGACCGGCCGCAGCGGCCCCGGGAACGCGGACACGATCTGCTCGCCGTCCTCCGTCGAGACCGCCGTCGGCCACAGGATCGCGTAGAACGCGAGCTGGTCGGGCCGCGCGTCCGGCGCCTTGATGACGCCCTCGGACGTGTAGTTGCGGGTCTCCATCGGCAGGAACGGCACCGCGTCCTTGAACGCCACGTTCCCTTCCGCGTCCCTCACCGTGAACACCGGCGAGTAGCCGTGGTTCAGCAGGTAGACCTTCGCGCCGCCCACCATCAGCGGATGGTTGACCTTCAGGTCGTACGGCTTCTCCCCGCCCTGCGGGTCCTCCCGGTAGTGGACCTTCGCGGTGAAGTCGGTCGCCGCCCCCCGGTTGGAGCCCTCGGTCTCGTACTCGGCCTGGAAGTCCTCCAGCCGGACGGTGAACGGCGGGAGATCGTCGCCGCTGAACACCCGTCCGGGCTCGAACTGGTCGTAGAGGCTGAGCGAGTTCGCGAACGTGTCGCCCTCGGTCAGCAGGATGTTGCCCCGGTAGCCGAACATGTTCCCGAGGCCCAGCGCGAACAGCAGCGCCAGCAGCGCCAGGTGGAAGACCAGGTTGCCCGTCTCCCCCAGGTAGCCCTTCTCCGCCGACACCGCACCGCCGGACACGTCCACCCGGAAGCGCTTGCCCCGCAGCGCCCTGCGCGCGTCCTCCAGGACCTCCTCGGCGGGCGCGTCCGTCTCGAACGACGCCGACTGCGGCAGCCGCTTCAGGTTCCGCGGCGCCGCCGGAGGCCGCGCCCGCATCGACCGGTAGTGCTTCGCGGCGCGCGGGATCACGCACCCCGCCAGCGACACGAACAGCAAGATGTAGATCGCGGCGAACCACGGCGCCGCGAACACGTCGAACATCGAGAACTTGTCGAGCCACGGCCCGACCGTCTTGTGTTCCTCCAGGTAGGTGGCGACGTCCTCCGGCGCCTGCCCCCGCTGCGGGAACACCGACCCCGGAACCGAACCCAGCGCCACCAGGAACAGCAGGATCAGCGCCGTGCGCATCGTCGTGAGCTGCCGCCACGCCCAGCGCAGCCAGCCCAGCGGGCCCAGCCCCTTCGGCCGCGGCACGTCCTGCGCGGCCTGCCGCGCCGCCGGTGGACGCGTGCCGCTCTCGATCTCCGTATCGCTCATGTCAGATAACCGGTTCGAAGCCGCTGATCCACGACTTCAGCTCGATGGTCATGTCCCCCCACACGCCGCTGACCAGCAGCACGCCGAGCAGCACCAGCATGCCGCCACCGGCCCGCATCACCAGCGGATAGTGCCGCTTCACCACGCCGAACGCCCCGAGCGCCCGCCGGTACGCCAGCGCCGCCGCCACGAACGGCAACCCGAGCCCCAGACAGTACGCGACGGACAGCAGCGCCCCCCGTCCCGCGCTCGCCTCCGTGATCGCGAGACTCTGCACCGCGCCCAGCGTCGGCCCGATGCACGGCGTCCACCCCAGCCCGAACAGGACGCCCAGCACCGGCGCCCCCGCGAGCCCCGCCGCCGGAAGCCGTCCCGACTTCACCGTCCGCTGCAACCCCGGGATCAGGCCCATGAACGCGAGACCGAACACGATCGTCACCACGCCCAGCACCCGCGTGATCGTCTCCTGGTACTCCAGCAGCCACCGGCCGAGCCCCCCGAACACCATGCCGTAGCTGACGAACACCACCGAAAACCCCGCGATGAACAACAGCACGCCCGCGAGGAGCCGCCCCCGCCGCTCGTCCGCGAGATCCGCGCCCGACATGCCCGTCACGTACGACAGGTAGCCCGGCACCAGCGGCAGCACGCACGGCGACGCGAACGACACGACCCCCGCCAGCGCCGCCAGCGGCGCCGCGGCCACCAGCGACCCGCCGACGACCGTCTCGTTCACCGCGCTCACTTTTCCGCGAGCATGTCGGCGACCAGCGGATTCAGCTTGCTGTACGTCGTCGCGCCGATGATCCGGGCCGCCACCCGGCCCTGCCGGTCCAGGACGAGCGTGCTCGGGATCGCGTTCGGCGGCACCTCGCGGAACGCGAGCGTCACCCGCCCGTCCCCGTCGAACACGCTCGGATACGACACCTCGAAATTGCGCTCGAACGCCTCCGCGTTCGGCTTCGAGTCCTTGAAGTTGATGCCGACGAACGCGGCGCCCTTCGCCTCGTTCTCCTTGTGCACCTGCTCCAGCGACGGCGCCTCGCCACGGCACGGCGCGCACCACGACGCCCAGAAGTTCACCACCACGACCTTGCCGCGGTAGTCCGACAACGCGAACGGCTTCCCGTCCAGGAACTCCCCGGTCACCTTGCCGAGCGACTCACGGTCGGCGGGCGCGTACTCGGTCACGTTCCCGTCGCCGGACACGAACCGGTTGTCGCCCGCCCCGTCCTGCGACGCGTCCGTCCCGGCACAGCCCGCGAGCAGGCCGCACAGGGCGAGGACGGCCACGGCGGCGCGCACACGGAAGACACGGGGGCTCAACGGACCCTCCTACTACTACAGGTCGTAGTACAACAACTTACCGGCGCCCTCAGGCACCCGCGACACCGGGTTCCCCACCGAGCCCGCCCGCCGGCTCGCAGTACGCCACCTCGACGAGCCGGTTCCCCTCGAACGTCAAGCTCGTCACGCTCGCCAGCCCGCACTCCCGCTTCACCGGGTGATGCCACAACCGGCGCCGCTCCGCGTGCAACCGCAGCACCCACACCGGCAGCTGATGGCTCACGCACACCGCCTCATGCCCGCGCGCCGAATCCCGCGCCCGGATCACCGCCGAACGCATCCGCGCCGCCAGCTCCCGATACGGCTCGCCCCACGACGGCTTGAACGGATTCAGCAGATACCGCCAGTGCTCCGGCCGCCGCAGCGACCCCGCCCCCACCCCGAACGTCAACCCCTCGAAATGGTTGTCCGCCTCCGTCAGCCGATCGTCCACCGTCACCGGCAGATCGAACACGTCCGCCAGCGGCGCCGCCGTCTCCAGCGCCCGCTGCATCGGCGACGAGAACAGCGCCGTCACGTCCCGATCCGAGAACCACTTCGCGGCGGCCTTGGCCATGAGGAGACCGTCCTCGCTGAGCCGATAGCCGGGCAGCCGCCCGTAGAGGATTCCGCCCGGATTATGCACCTCACCGTGCCGCAGCAGGTGAACGATCGTCTTCTCAGTCATGGCGACGTCAGGCTACCTGTGTTTTTGCGTTGTCCTCGGCGTCGGGCCCTGGGGGCCCTCCTTCAACGGACAACGCGTGCGATTGCTGCATCGCTCCGACTCGCCCGGGGGGCTCGCTGCGCGATCAGATTCTCGCTTCGCTCGAATCTGGCTTCGCTCGCAATCGCAGTGGTCCCGGTCCGCTCTGGCTGGGGTGATGGCCGGGTTCGTTGATCTGCGGCGTGTTGCCCTAACTCGGGCGCCCATAAGGGCAACACGCCGCAGGTCAACGTCGGGAGGGGGCCATCGGCCCGGCGGACGTTCGTGGGACACCGCACTAGCTGAGCCCCCGGCCGAGGCGCCCAGCCCGGCATCCGGCCGGGATCGTCCAACCGCCTGGGGCCGGGGTGAGGTGGTGCGAACGGCTGTTTGGGGGTCAGCGGCGGATCGTTTCTACGAAGTCGGCGATTCGGGTTGAGGCTTGGTCTTGGGCCTTCTCGGCGGGTTCGGCTTCGGCGGTTTCTCGGACCAGCCAGTAGGTGAGGGCCTCGTTGCAGATGTTGCGGCGTTCCCACGGCATGACGCAGTCGATCACCTTGAAGGGGTCGTTCTGGCCGGGCAGGACCGCCAGGGAGACGGCTACGTAGGGGGACGGGGGCGCGTCCGTGCCCATCGCGACTCCGGACGTGATCGCGGCCCTCATGCCGATGTTGGGCAACTCCTCGCGTTTCTGCACGTCGGCGCCGCACTGCGGGACGATCGCGCGCTGGCGCGCGGCGGGTTCCGTGTCGGGGAAGTAGCGGCAGTGCATGGCCCCTACCGGGCCGACCGCCCAGTTGAACGACTCGTAGACGCCGCCTCCCGCGAGGGGGTCGCCGATCCGGTGCAGGCCGCTCGACGCGCCGACCTGGCCGTCGCACTCGACGTTCGCGGGGCCGATCAGGTGCCCGCCGCCGATGTAGTAGACGGCCGCGCCGTCCGGCAGTTCCACGACCGGCGGGAGCCGGACGGTCGGGGCGGGCGGGGCTTCGGGCTGCGGCGACATGCCGTCGGGGTCGTTGGAGTTCGGCACCATCCGGCTGCACCCCTTGACGGGCACGATGGTGGCGGTTCGTGAGGGGGTTGCTGCCGCTTGCGTCCGTCCGTCGTCGTCCTGCTGCGTCGCGACCACCGTTCCGGTTCCGATCACGGCCGCCGTTCCGCAGACGGCCGCGCCGATCCCGAGTGCCGTCTTCAGACCGCCTGCCTTTGCGGCGGCGGCCTTTCCCGTACCGAAGGCCGCTTGCCCGGTCCCCTGGGCCGCGGGTGCCGCGGCGCGGGGAGGAGGGAGGCCGCCAAGGGGAAGAGGGCGGCCAGGGCGGCGGCCGACGCGGCCAGGGCTCGGACGCCGGTGTGCTCCCAGTCGGGGCCGTAGGCGTCTACGGCGACGGCTTCGAGTTCCTCGATGAAGGCGGACGCGGCGGCGGGGCGCTCTTCGGGCGTCTTCGCCATACCGCGAACGACGAGGGGGCGCAGGGGGTCGGGGACGGTGTCGACGGGGATCTCGGCCGTGCGGTGGGCGAGCATGAGGGCGGCGCGGTTGCCGGTGTACGGACGCCGTCCGGTGGCGCACTCGACGAACACGCAGGTCGCCGCGTACACGTCGGTGGCGGGGGTGGCGGTGTGGCGGTCCCATTGTTCGGGCGCCATGTAGTCGGGGTGCCGCGCGCCCGCTTCCTGTCCGGCCGGGGTCGCGATGCCGAAGTCGACGAGGCGGCTCAGGCCGTCGGCGGGGACGACCACGTTCGCGGGTTTGTAGTCGCGATGGACGACGCCCAGGGCGTGGGCGGCGGAGAGGCCGAGGAGGGAGCCCTTGAGGACGGCGAGGGACGCTTCGGGGCCGAGCGCCCCTTCGCGTTCGAGGATCACTTTGAGGGAGACGCCGTCGATCGCTTCCATGACGAGCGCGGCGCCGTCCGGTCCCTCGACGAGCCTGTAGAGGCGGGCGACGTGCGGGCTGTCCGCCCGGCCGAGCATCCGGGCCTCGTGCCGCAGGCGTTCGCGCTCGGCCTCGTCCGGGTGCCCGGTCAGGTACTTGATCGCCACCAGGGTGCCGGACTCGTCGTGCCGCGCCAGGACGACCCGTCCCTGCGCCCCCGCGCCGAGTTCCCGAACCTCCGTATAGCCGCTGACCGCCACGTACCGCCTCCAACCAATGTGATCGTCGCTCGTTTGGGACGCCCGAACCCCCCGTTAGGTTCGGCCCCGCCCGCCTCAGCCCCAACCTCAGCCAGAGCGGACCGGAACCACTGCGATTGCGAGCGAAGCCAGATTCGAGCGAAGCGAGAATCTGATCGCGCAGCGAGCCCCTGGGCGAGTCGGAGCGATGCAGCAATCGCACGCGGTGGCTGCGGTGGAGGGCGCCCCGGCGCCCGGAACCGCAGGCACCGCCATTAAGCAAGAGTCGGAGCGATGCAGCAATCGCACGCGTTGCCCGTTCCCCTGGGGCCTGACGCCGAGGGCGACGCAGAAAACACGCCGCCTAGCGGCCTGACGCCGAGGGTGACGCAAGAAAACACGTCAGGGCCGCTCTGATCGCGGGGCGGCGGGCGGCCTTCTCGCGCCAGACCGCGTAGACGCGGCGGTAGAGGGGGGCGGAGAGGGGGACGATCGCGACGCCGGTCGGGACGTCGCAGCGGCCCATTCGGGGGAGGATCGCGTTTCCGAGGCCGGCGCCGACGAGGGCGAGCTGGGTGGCGAACTCGTAGGCCATGTGGACGATGCGGGGTTCGCTGTCGACGGCGCGGAGGGTGCGCAGGAGCCAGTCGCAGCAGATGCTGTCGGGTGAGGAGCTGATCCAGGGGTCGCCCGCGAGTTCCTTGAGGTCGACGGTGTCGCGGCCCGCGAGGGGGTGGCCGGCGGGGATGGCCACGTCGGCGACGTCGTCGCAGATGGCGGCTTTCTGGAGGCCGTCGGGGAGCGGGAGGGGTTCGTTGTTCCAGTCCTGGACGACGGCCATGTCGAGGTCGCCGCGCAGGACGAGCGGCATGCTCCGCATCGGGTCCTCTTCGCGGAGGAGGACGCGGAGGTCGGGGTGGTCGGCGCGGAGGCGGCGGAGGGCGCCCGGCAGGAGGCCGCGGGCGGCGGTGGGGAAGGCGGCGAGGGTGAGCTGGCCGACGACGGAGCCGCGGTGGGCTTCGAGGTCGGCCTGGGCCTGCTCGACGAGGGAGAGGATGCGTTCGGCGTGCGCGACGAGGAGTTCGGCGGCGTCGGTGAGGCGGACGCCCCGGCCGTTGCGTTCGAGGAGTTTCTGGCCGGTCTCGCGTTCGAGCTTGGCGAGCTGCTGGGAGACGGCGGACGTGGTGACGTGCAGGACGTCGGCGGCGGCGCTGACCGAGCCGTAGGTCGCCACGGAGTGCAGGGCGCGCAGCCGCTCCAGATCGAGCATGAAGCAACCCTAAATCGAGGAGTAGAGAACTTCTAGCTTGTTCTAAAAGGGCCCGCCGACCAGCATGGCCGTGGAGGTGGTGGACGTGTTCCGTGGTGTGTTCGCGTCGCTGGTGACGCCGTTCTCGGGTGGTGCGGTGGACGAGGCGTCGCTGGAGCGGCTCGCGGCGCGGTGCCTGGACGGCGGCGTCGCCGGGCTCGTCGCGCTGGGCACGACCGGGGAGGCCGCGCTGCTCGCCCCGGACGAGCGGACGGCCGTGCTCGCGGTGTGCCGCACGGTGTGCGACGAGTACGGGGTGCCGCTGATCGTGGGCGCCGGGGCGATGGGGACCGAGGCGACGATCGCGGAGGCACGGAGCCTCGAAGCGTTCGCGGACGCGCTGCTCGTCGTCGTCCCGTACTACCTGCGGCCGTCGGACGACGGCGTCGTCGAGCACTTCGCGGCGGTGGGGGCGGCGGCGCAGGTCCCGATCATCGCCTACAACGTCCCGTACCGGACGGGGAAGCATCTGTCGGGCGAGACGCTCGTACGGGTGCTGGAGGTCGACGGGGTCGCCGCGGTGAAGCACTGTCCCGGCGCGATCGACCGCGACACGCTCGTGCTGCTCGCCGCCGGGGCGGGCGACGTGCTGGCGGGCGACGACGCCTACCTGTACCCGATGATGCGGTTGGGGGCGTCCGGTGGGGTCACGGCGTCGGCCTGTCTGGCGCCGGAGGCGTTCGCGCGGCTGGCCGAGGGCGGCCGCGAGCTGCACGAGGTCCTGTTGCCGCTGGTCGACGCCCTGTTCGCCGAGCCGTCGCCGAGCGTCCTGAAGGCGTGCCTCGCCGAACTCGGGGTGATCGACGATCCGGCCGTGCGTGCGCCGCTGCGCGCGCCCCGGCCGGAGAACGTCGAACGGGCCCTGAAGGCTCTCGGCTAGGACGCCCGCGCGGCGGCGCGGGCGGCGTACGGGAGGGCGTCGAGGACGCGGCCGATCGCCTCGTCGTCGTGCGCGGCGGACAGGAACCACACCTCGAACGCGGACGGCGGCAGGTACACGCCGCGTTCCAGGGCCGCGTGGAAGAACGCCGCGTACGCCTTGGAGTCCTGCCGCCGGGCGGCGGCGAAGTCGCCGACCTTCTCGTCGGTGAAGAAGATCGAGAAGAGGTTCCCGGCGTGCTGCGGGCTGTGCGGGACGCCTTCCTTGGCGAGGGCCTCGGAGGCGGCCTTCGCGACGGTCGCGGCGGCGGTGTCGATCGCGGTGTAGACGGCGTCGGTCGCGTTGCGGAGGGTCGCGAGCCCGGCGGCGGTGGCGAGGGGGTTCCCCGAGAGCGTCCCGGCCTGGTAGACGGGACCGGCGGGGGCTAGGCGGTCCATGATGTCGGCGCGGCCGCCGAACGCGGCGGCGGGCAGCCCGCCGCCCATCACCTTCCCGAACGTCGTCAGGTCGCCGGCGACGCCCTCCAGCCCGTACCAGCCCGAACGGGACGCACGGAAGCCGGTGAGCACCTCGTCGACGACGAGCAGGGCGCCGTAGCGTTCGCAGAGCCGCTTGAGGAGGGCGTTGAAGTCCGGGAGCGGGGGGACGACGCCCATGTTGCACGGCACCGCCTCGGTGACCACGCACGCGATGTCGTGGCCGTGCTCGTCGAACGCCAGCTCCACGGCGGCGACGTCGTTGTACGGCAGGACGATCGTGTCGGCGGTCGTCGCGCCGGTCACGCCCGGGGTGTCGGGGAGGCCGAAGGTGGCGACGCCCGAGCCCGCGGCGGCGAGGAGCGAGTCGACGTGCCCGTGGTAGCAGCCCGCGAACTTCACGACCTTCGGACGGGACGTGAACCCGCGCGCCAGCCGGATCGCCGACATCGTCGCCTCGGTGCCGGAGTTCACCAGCCGGACCTTCTCCACCGGCGCGCGCGCGACGATCTCCTCGGCGAGCTCCACCTCGCCGGGGGTGGGGGCGCCGTAGGACGTCCCGTGCCCGGCGGCTTCGCGGACGGCGTCCACCACGGCGGGGTGGGCGTGCCCGAGGATCATCGGGCCCCACGAGCAGACGAGGTCGACGTACTCGTTGCCGTCCGCGTCGGTGAGGTACGGGCCGCGTGCGGACGTCATGAAACGGGGCGTGCCGCCGACGGCGCCGAAGGCCCGGACCGGCGAGTTCACGCCGCCCGGGACGACCCCGCCGGCACGCTCGAACAACTGCTGGGAGCGATCGGTTCCAGTCACGGTTCCATCCTGTCAGTTGCAGTTCGGCGACTTGCCTTGACCTCGCCGGGCGCGGGCCTATATTCCACCAAGTACGACATCGGCGCCCGTTCCGGCGCCTTTCCCCATTCACTGGCGATCAGCCGTATCGAGGAGTGGCTTTCAACGTGGTCGACGGCTGGACGGTCCCGGGCTTCACGCACGAACGGGAACTGGGCGGCGGAGCATCCGGCAAGGTGGTGCCCGCGGTCGACGACACCACCGGCACCCGGGTGGCGATCAGGTACCTGGACCGGCGGCTCGTCGACGACCAGTCGTTCATGGCCCGGTACAGCGAGCTCGCTCGCAAGCTCACGCAGATCGAGGATCCCAACGTCGCCGACGTCTACGACTTCGTGACCGACGCCGGGGGCGCGGCCGTCGTCATGCAGCACGTCGAGGGCGTCAGCCTGCGGCGCGTCCTGGCGGTGCAGGGGCCGGTCGGCCCGCTCGCGGCGCTGTCCACGCTCGGCGGGACGCTGCTCGGCCTCGCGGCGGCGCACGAGCACGACGTGGTGCACGGCACGGTGCGTCCGTCGGACGTGCTGGTGGACGACCGGGGCAACGCCGTCGTGGGCGACTTCGGGCTCGCGCCGCCCGGCACGGAGGCGCAGACGATCCCGCCGTACGCGGCGCCGGAGCTGTGGGAGGGCGCGGCCGCGACCGTCGCGACGGACGTGTACGCGGCGACCGCCGTGTTCTTCGAGTGCCTCACCGGGCGGCCGCCGTATGCGGGGCGCAACATGGCGCGGCTGCACCGGGAGGCGCCGATCCCCGTCGAGGAGGCGCCCGGGCCGCTCCGCGAGCTGCTGGCGAAGGGCCTCGCGAAGGACCCGGCCGGCCGTCCGGCGTCCGTCGAGGACTTCCTGGAGGTGCTCGAAGAGGCCGCGATCTCCGCGTACGGGCCGTCGTGGGAGGCGCAGGGCCGCGGCCGGCTGACGGAGCTGGCGGCGGAGGCGGCGCGGCGTCCCGAGCCGAAGAAGCCGTCCCGCGGGACGGGACGCAACGCGATCGTGACGACGGCGGCGCAGCCCGCGGGCGGGTCCCGGACGCGCCGGATCGCCGCGGGCGCCGCCGCGGTGGCGGTGGTCGTCGGCGCGGCCTTCGCGGTGCGGACGCTGACCGGCGGCGGCGAGACCGATCCGGTCGCCGCGCCGCCGACCCCGGCGCAGCAGAGCACCAGCCCGCAGCCCGTCCTGCCGGAGGGCGGGGTGGATCGGCGCGGCTCGTCGCGCAGGTCGAGCAGGCGACGGCGCAGGCGCCCGGGGCGGCGTTCGACTTCGCGCGCGACGGTGCGGGCGCCGTCCGGGCCAAGGGGACGTTCGCGGTGGTGCAGGGCGCGCGTCCGTCCTACGCGATGACGGTCAGGGGCACCGGCGACACGAAGAACCCGGGCAAGACGATCGTGGTCGGCGACCGGTTCCACGGCGAGGTCTCCCGGAAGTGGCGCCCGCTCGCGGCGGACAACCCGTACGCCGCGCTGACCGAGCAGGTGCGGCGCGGCACGTCGGTGGCGACGGTGACGTCGCTGCTGCGGTCGGCCACGGAGCTGCGCAAGGACGGCGACGTCTACAAGGGCGCGGCTCCCGCGGGGCCGCTCGCGCAGGTCCCCGGCGTCGGCCCGCTCTACGCGTCCCTCACCCGGACGACCGGTGCCGCGACGATCGACTTCGCGATCAGGCTCGACCGGCTGAACCGTCCCGCCGCGCTCTGGCTGCGCGCCGGGGACCCGAAGGCCGAGCACGCCGTCCTGCAGACCACGTACGCCGACTGGGGCCGCAAGTCCGTGAAGGCGCCCGGCTGAGGACATGCCGCGGGCCCCGGAATCCGGCGCGATTCCGGGGCCCGCCGTTTCGGGGGGGCTACCGCTCAGGAGCCATCGGGGTAGTTCGGGTTGTTGGCGTTGGGGATCTCGATGCTGATCGGGAAGTCCGCGCCGGACAGGACGGTCAGCACGGCCACCCGCAGGATCTCGTCGAAGGCCCAGTAGACCTGCTGCAGGATCCCGGGCGCGTCTTCGAGCGACAGCAGGCCCTCGCGGACCTGGACGAAGGGCTCCCAGGCCGTCTCGAACACCCAGTCCCAGAACGGCTCCCGGGGGAGCTTCAGCCAGCCGGCGATCTCGTCACCGAGCACGTAGCGGGTGAGCGCGCAGAGGATCGGCTTGCTGAGCAGGCCCGCGTCGATGAACGCGGCGAGGTTGACGAGCATGTCGGCGAGCTTGATGCCCTCGGGCGTCGGCGCGAGGATCGGCGTCAGGACCTGCGCGGCCTGCGAGTCGGCCTCGGCCCACGAGTTCGGGATGTACTCGTCCTTGATGCCGAGCATGTGCGCGCAGAGCTGCCAGGAGTGCAGGAACGCCTCGGACTCGTTGTCCGGGATCGGCACCTTCCACTTCTTCAGGTTCTGCATGACGGTCGTGGGCAGGCTGTGCCAGGTGACCATCATGTCCGCCTGGCTGATCGGGATCGCCTCGTCGGCGACCTTGTTCCAGGCCGGCGACTGCGGCAGCAGGTGGCGCACGCCCGCGTGCGCCATGCGGGTCTTGACGCAGGTCACGACCATCTCGCCGTCGTCGCCGTAGGCGTTGGCGGTGCCGATGTCGTACCCGAGCTTGGCAGTCTTGGTGATGCGGTCGCGCATGTCCGCGCCGCCCTTGGAGTAGTAGACGGCACGGGCCTCGCGGGGGATGACCGTGCTCATCATCCCGCTGGCGAAGCCGTAGGTGACGCCGAGGTAGAGCCCGCGCTTCTCGTTGAAGTTGACCGCGGTCTCCAGCTTGCCCTGATCGGTCCACGAAGGCAGCCGGCGGGCCTGCTCGATGAAAGCGCGCAGTTCCGCGGGCAGTTTACTCGACAGCGCCTGCCCGTTCTTGGTCCACTTCCGCAGCTCTTCGTTGACCTCGGCGACGTGACCGCTCTCGATCACGTCGGCGATGAGCGGGTCGGCCACCTCGTCCCATACGCCCTTGGGGTCGGCGCCCTTCCCCGCGCCCGCCACCGACCCCTTGGGGGACCAGGTCCATACTCTCGCCTGCGCGGGCGTCGCGATGCTCAGCGCGCCGAGCGCACCAAGCGTCCCGCCCGCCGCCAGCATCTTCCGCCTGCTGAGTTCGTCCATGCCATCGTCCTCCTCGGGGTGAGCGTCCGTTGATACGCTGATACATGGTTTGCATCTGTGTATCATCGGTGGCAGACCAATAACAGCACACGGATTAAGCCGAAACAAGACCTGATTTGCTGCGATTACGACCGATCCAAGTAGAATCAGCCCTCTTGGGAGGAAAACGTGGACTCTGATCAGTCGCCCGCCCTGGTGGCGGGCCCGGATCCCGAGTCGCTGCTGGAACGCGCCTACACCGACGCCGTCGAACGGGTCGACGACCCGGACGAGACGCGCACGCGCGTCCTCGACGCGGCCCACGAGCAGTTCGCCCGGATGGGCGTCCAGCGGTCCACCATGGAGGACGTGGCCAGGCGCGCCGGGGTCTCACGGATCACCGTCTACCGGCGGTTCGCCACCAAGGACGCGCTCGTCGAGCAGGTGGTGCGGCGGGAGCTGCGCCGCTACTTCGACCGGTTCCTCATCGACATACAGCGCGCCGAGACCGCCGCCGACCGGGTCGTGCTCGGCTTCGTCAGCTCGCTGCGCGCCATCCAGGGCAACCCGCTGATCGGCGGCCTGATCGTCGCCGAACCGGACCTGCTCGTCCCGTCGATGGTCAGCGACGGCGGCAAGACCCTCGCGACCGTCCGGCAGTTCGTGGCCGGCCAGCTCCGCCGCGAGCAGCGCGCGGGCAACGTCTCGGCCGACCTCGACTCCGAACTCGTGGCGGAGATGATGGTCCGGGTGTCCGCGTCGTTCCTGGCGATCCCCAGCCTGGTCATCGACCTCGACGACGACGAGCAGCTCGCCGACGTCGCCAACCGGTTCCTGGTGCCGATGCTGGAGCCCTGAGCGGGCACCGAGAGGTTGTCAGCCGACGGCGTCGGAGAGCACTTCCAGCAGCCGCAGCGGGTCCGGCAGGGGGGTCTGCGGCGGACGGAGCCAGGCGGTCTCGCGGCCGTAGGGCAGGACGGTCGGCGGCGCGACGACGTAGCTGTCGCGGCAGTGCCAGCGCATCCCGGGCGTCTCGGCGACGTCCTCCGGGGAGCAGTCGAGGTGGCAGGACCACCACTCGTCCTCGTCGACGGGCGCGCCGCGCGTGCTGACGAAGAACAGGAGGCGTTCGGCGCCCACCGCGGCGACGGGCCCGACGGGCAGCGAGTCGCGGTCGATCCGGGCGAGGGCGCGGTGCCCGGCGTCGGCGGGGATGTCGAGGACGTCGAAGACGCGGCCGGTCGGGAGGATGATCCCGGCCTGCGGGTGCTCGCCCCACCAGCGTTTCAGGACGTCGGCGTCGACGCTGGCCTGCAGCCCCCAGGTGGCGGAGACGGGATGCGCGGCGGGGTCGGGACACCCGACGCGGTCGCAGGAGCAGGCGCGGTCGCCCCGGGCGGGGGCGTGCGCCCCGGGTACGCAGGGCCAGCCGAGCGCCGCGTAGCCGAGCGCCGCCGTGATCGTCCGCTCGCGCGCCGCCTTGCCGGCCGCCCTGTTGCGCCTGTACCCCGAGACCGCCAGCATGTCCGCCCCCCAAACGCGAGTTCCTGGTACCGATGATGCCTCGCGGGACGTCGGCGCCGCACGGCAACCCCCGGAAACGGTCCTCCGGGGCTTACGAACCGAGCCTGCGGGCCACTTCGGTCGCCCAGTAGGTGAGCACGATGTCGGCGCCCGCACGGCGGATCGACAGCAGCGACTCCATGATCGTCCGCTCCCGGTCCAGCCAGCCCTTCTCGGCCGCGGCTCGATCATCGCGTACTCGCCGCTGACCTGGTATGCGGCGACGGGGACGTCGACGGCGTCGCGGACGCGGCGGACGATGTCGAGGTACGCGCCCGCGGGCTTCACCATCACGATGTCGGCGCCCTCGTCGAGGTCGAGGAACACCTCGCGGAGCGACTCGTCGGCGTTCGCCGGGTCCTGCTGGTGGGTGGAGCGGTCGCCGAACTGCGGCGCGCACTCGGCGGCGTCGCGGAACGGGCCGTAGTAGGCGGAGGAGTACTTCACCGAGTACCCCATGATCGCGACGTCCGGGTAGCCCGCGCCGTCGAGCGCCTCCCGGATGACGCCGACCTGGCCGTCCATCATGCCGCTCGGCCCGAGGACCGCCGCCCCGGCGGCGGCCTGCGCGACGGCGATGGACGCGTAGCGGCGCAGCGTCTCGTCGTTGTCGATCTCGCCCGACGGGGTGAGGACGCCGCAGTGCCCGTGGTCGGTGTACTCGTCGAGGCACAGGTCCGTCATGACGACGGTCGAATCGCCGAGGTCGGAGGCCAGGTCGCGCAGCGCGAGCTGCACGATGCCCGCCGGGTCGTCGGCGGCCGAGCCCGTGCCGTCCTTGACGGCGGGGATCCCGAACAGGATGATCCCGCCGACGCCCGCCTCGGCGGCCTCGTGCGCGGCCTTGCGGAGGCTGTCGCGGGTGTGCTGGTACACGCCCGGCATGGACGCGACGGGCTGCGGCGCGTCGATGCCCTCCTTGACGAACATCGGCAGGACGAGCTCGGCGGGGCTCAGCCGCGTCTCGGCCACCATCCGGCGCAGCGCCGGGGTACGGCGCAGCCGGCGCGGCCGCGCTACGGGGAACTGTGCGGTCATCGCTCTTCTCTCCTGGCGCTACTTGCGGCGGCGGGCGCCCCGGCGCATCTGGGACGGCTTGCGCAGCGGGTCGCCGTTCTCGATCTGCGTCGCGCGCCGCTTGGCACCGTACTCGGCGACCGCCTCCGCGAGGGCGGATACGGACGGTTTGGGCGCCATGACGTCGACGCGCAATCCGTACTCCTCCGCGGTCTTCGCGGTCTGCGGGCCGATCACCGCGATGACGGTGACGTTGTGCGGCTTCCCGGCGATCCCGATGAGGTTCTTCACCGTCGACGACGAGGTGAACAGCACGGCGTCGAACCCGCCGCCCTTGATCGCCTCGCGGATCGGCGCGGGCGGCGGCGCCGCCCGGACCGTCCGGTAGGCGGTGACGTCCTCGCACTCCCAGCCGAGGTCGGTGAGCCGGGCGATGAGGGTGTCGGTGGCGATGTCGGCGCGCGGCAGCAGCACCCGGTTGATGGGGTCGAGGTCCTCGTCGTAGGGCGGCCACACCTCGGCCAGGCCCTCGCCGGACTGCTGCCCCTCGGGCGTCAGGTCCGGGACGACGCCGAACTCGACGAGCGCGGCGGCGGTCTGCTCCCCGACGGCCGCGACCTTCAGGCCGGCGAACGCGCGGGCGTCCAGTCCGTAGTCGGTGAACTTCTCCCGGATCGCCTTGACCGCGTTGGTCGAGGTGAAGACGACCCACTCGTACCGTCCGGTGACGAGGCCCTTGACGGCCCGGTCCATCTGCTGGGGGGTGCGCGGCGGCTCGACGGAGATCGTCGGGACCTCGTCGGGGACGGCCCCGTACCCGCGGAGCTGGTCCGACAGGGACGCGGCCTGCTCCTTCGTGCGCGGCACGAGGACGCGCCAGCCGAACAGCGGCTTCGTCTCGAACCAGGACAGCTTGTCGCGGTACTTCACGACGTCCCCGACGATGATCATCGCGGGGGCTTCCATGCCCTTGGCCTCGGACGCGAGCTTGTGCAGGGTCGACACGACGGTCTCCTGCTCGGTGGTCGTGCCGAGGCTCGTCATCGCCGCGGGGGTGCGGTCGGAGCGGCCCGCGGCGACCAGGCCCTTGCAGGTCTCGGCGACGGCGGTCTCGGCGCGAGGATCACCCAGGGTCGCGGCCGGGTCGGTGTAGGCCGTCCAGTCGACGCCGCCGCCGGACGCGTCGACGACGCGGACCTCGCGGTGGTCGGGGTCGGTCAGCGGGATCCCCGCGTACCCCGGGACGCCCGTCACGGCGGACACTCCCGGGACGACCTCGAACGGCACCCCGGCCTTGGCGAGCGCGCCGCCCTCGGCGGCGAGGCCGCAGCCGAGGCCCGGGTCGCCCTGGAACAGCCGGACGACGCGGCGCCCGGCCTTCGCGGCGCGCGCGGCGAGCTTGACCGGGTCGCCCTCGGCGGTGTCGACGATCTCGACGTCGGGACGGCAGTGCGCGAGCACCTCGGCGGGACAGTGCTCCCGGCTCACGACGACGGTGTCGGCGTTCTCGAGTTCGGCGGCGGCGCGCAGGGTCAGCAGCCCCGGATCGCCGGGGCCCATCCCGACGATGGCGACGGTGCCCGGGTCGGTCGTCCGGCGCGAGGCCGGGACGACGGCGGCGCCGGGACGGGCCGCGGCGCGCGCCGCGCGTCCGCCGTGCCCGCCCGGGCCGTGCTCGGGCGGGCGGGGCTCTGGCTAGCGGGGCTCAATCTCGCTCCCCCATCAACTGGTCGGCCCCCTGGGCGAGCAGCCGGTCCGCGAGGTCGCGTCCGAGCCGTTCGGCCGTGTCCGGGTGGCCGCTTGCGGACATCCGAATCTGCCGGGTCCCGTCGAAGGCGGCGACGGTCGCGGTCAGATGCAGCGTTTCTTCAACTTCGGCAGCGTATGTTCCCACAGGAGCGGAACAGCCGCCTTCGAGCACCGCCAGCACCGTGCGTTCGGCGGTGACGGACGCCCTGGTCATCGGGTCGTCGAGCACGCCGAGCAGCTCGATCAGGTCGGTGCGGTCGGCGCGGCATTCGAGCGCGAGCGACCCCTGCCCGGGGGCGGGCAGCATCTGGTCGGGGTCGAACACCTCGGCGACGGAGTCGAGCCGTCCGATGCGGCGCAGCCCGGCGTGCGCGAGGACGACCGCGTCCAGCTCGCCGTCGGTCACCTTGCCGAGCCGCGTCGGCGCGTTCCCCCGGATCGGGACGACCTCAAGGTCGGGACGCAGCGCGCGCAGCTGCGCGACCGCGGCGCGGCGTCCCGGTGCCGACGCGGGCGCGCGCGGCAGGTCGGCGAGCTTCGCGGGCCCGCACAGGGCGTCGCGGGGGTCGTCGCGGGCGGGCGTCGCGGCGAGCACGATCCCGGGCGTCTCGGTGGTGGGCAGGTCCTTCAGCGAGTGCACCGCGAAGTCCACCTCGCCGGACAGCAGCCTGTCGCGGAGTTCGTTGACGAAGACCCCGGTGCCCCCGATCTGGGCGAGCAGCGCCTTGGAGACATCACCCTGCGTGGTTACCCCGACGAGCTCCACCGCATGCCCCGTACGCCGCGTCAATGCGTCGGCGACGCCCTGCGACTGCGTCATCGCCATCAGGCTCTTACGGGTGCCGAGCCGCAGCGGGCGGCCCGCTCCCGTCCCTGCGTTGGTCACTGCCTCGCTCCGCTCACGTTTCGTTCCGGTCACCGGGCGCCGCGTCGCCGGCGCTCACCGCGCGGACGCTCGCGGCCTGCGCGTTCACGTTCTGCACGGTGGTGGTGCTGACACAGTCGGCCTCGGCGCATTCCGCCGCCGTCGTCGCGGGCGCGCGCGCTCGGCGTCGCGGCCCCGCTCCCCTCCTCCACCGTACGCGGGGACGCGCCCCAGGGCGCGGCACCGCTCCCGGCGGCCGGGACGGACGGCGCCCCGATGCTCTCCTCCGGCGGCGGCGCCCGCGTCCCGGATGTCGGCGCGCGCGACGGCCTCGGGCGCCTTCGGGTCCAGGTCGAACAGCTCGCGCAGCGCGTCGGCGTAGGAGTCGCCGCCGGGCGCGGCGGCCAGCTCCTTGACCCGGACGGTCGGCGCGTGCAGCAGCTTGTCGACGACGCGCCGCACGGTCTGCGCGATCTCTTTGCGGTCGCGTTCGTCCAGCTCGGGGAGACGTCCGGTGAGCCGCGCCAGTTCGGCGTCGACGACGCCCGCGGCTTTGGCGCGCAGCGCGACGACGGTCGGCGCGACGGCGGCGGCGCGGGCGGCCGACAGGTAGGCGGCGACCTCGTCGCGGACGATCCGGCGGACGGCCTCGACGGCCTGCGGGCCGACGGCGCGCGCGGCCTCCTGCGCGGTGCTCAGGTCGTCCAGCCCGGCGAGCTCGACGCCCGGCAGGTCGCGGACGGCGCGGTCGATGTCGTGCGGGAGGGCGAGGTCGAGCAGGAACCGGTCGCGGCCGTCGGCGCCCGCCCCGGCGGCGGCGAGCCGCCCGGCGGTCAGCACGATGCCGGTCGCGCCGGTGCACGACACGATGAGGTCGGCGGCGGCGAGCGCGGTGTCGAGGTCGGCGAGGTCGACGGCGCGGGCCGCACGTCCAGCGACGCGGCGAGCCGGACGGCGTTCGCGCGCGTCCGGTTGGCGATCACGACCTCGCGAGGCGCGGCGCGGCTCAGCGTGGCGGCGGCCAGCGAGCTCATCGACCCGGCGCCGACGACCAGCGCGCGGACCCCGTCGAGCGGGCCGAGGTGCCGGGCGGCGACGTCGAGGCCGACGCTGACGAGCGACGCGCCCGCCTGGTCGATGCCGGTCTCGTGGTGGGCGCGCTTGCCGACGCGCAGCGCCTGCTGCAGGACGTCGTGCAGGTCGCGCCCTATCGTCTCCTCGTCCTGCGCGAGCCGGAACGCCTGGCGCAGCTGCCCGAGGATCTGCCCCTCGCCGACGACCATGGACTCCAGCCCGCACGCCACCGCGAACGCGTGCTGGACGGCCCGCTCCTCGTAGTGGACGTACAGGTGCCGGGACAGGTCCTCCAGCGGGACGCCGGAGTGCAGGGACATCAGCTCGGAGATGGCGGAGACGCCGCCGTGGAACTTGTCCACGACCGCGTACACCTCGACCCGGTTGCAGGTCGAGACGATCGCCGTCTCCGCGACGTATCCGGACTCGTGCACCGCGTGCAGCAGCTTGGCCAGGTCGTCCCCGGTCACCGCCGCCCGTTCGAGCATCGCCACGGGGGCGCTCCGGTGACTCAGCCCCACCACCAACACACTCATGTGAACTCCGCTGTTCGCCCTACTCGCTCCGCACCGCTCCCGACGGAGCCGCGCCCCCCTTGCGGCACGCCATGCCGAATGTCCCTCCGGACGTTCAACAACCGGCGTCCGCCCGTTCGTCCCGTTTCCACGATCGTTCCCGTCAAGCCTCCACCGCCTCGACGTACTGCGTCGTACCGGGCGGTGTCCCGTCGGCGTCCAGCGGGCCGAGACCGTCCGGCCCGCCCGCCTTGCGCTGCTCGTGGAAGGCGAGGATCTGCAGCTCTATCGACAGATCGACCTTGCGCACGTCGACCTCACCGGGCACGTTCAGCACGACCGGCGCGAAGTTGAGGACGCTGGTGCGCCCGCGGCGACGACGCGGTCGCACACTCCCTGGGCGGCGGCCGCGGGGGTCGCGATCACGGCGATGGACACACCGTGCCCGGCGATGACGTCCTCCAGCCGGTCGATGTGCGCCACGGTCATACCGGAGATCTCCTGGCCGACGATGGACTCGTCCGCGTCCAGCAGCCCCGCCACGCGGAAGCCGCGGGACGCGAAGCCGCCGTAGCCGGCCAGTGCCCGGCCCAGGTTACCGACCCCGATGATGGCGACCACCCAGTCCTGGGTGAGGCCCAGCTCACGGGAGATCTGGTAGACCAGGTACTCGACCTCGTAGCCGACCCCGCGCGTCCCGTAGGAGCCGAGGTGCGACAGGTCCTTGCGCAGCTTCGCCGAGTTCACCCCGGCGGCGGCCGCGAGTTCCTCGGACGAGACGGTCGCCACGCCGCGCTCCTGCAGTCCGGTCAGCGCCCGCAGGTAGACCGGCAGGCGCGCCACGGTGGCTTCGGGGATGCCGCGCTCGGCGCGGTCGCGGTTCTGTCGAGGTGTCACGGCCTGCTCTTCGGGGCTCGACGCTGGGGACGGGGCGGGACCCCCTGACCCCGGCTCGCGGCCGGATCCGACGACCCGGTCCGTGCGACGGGTGTGACCGCCCCAGGGCTGTCAACCAGGTTAAGCCTTTGTGAATACGCGCACAAAGTCACCCCCCGGATCGCAGCTGTGACCGTTTTTCCGGCTCTCACACGAAAAGCCTGCCATCTGCGGCTTTTCCGAGCTTTCAGAGTACGTCAGTAACCACTTACATGACGAGGGGGTGTGACCGACGACATTCCCCGGACGGCCGCGAGCGCCCGCGGCACGGGCGGGCGCGCGGGGGCGCGAAGCGTACGGGAGCCGCGCCGGGCGGCGGCTTCAGCGGCGCTCGCGCAGTTCGGTGATCGCGTTTCGGAGACGGTTCTCGTCGACCCGCCAGAAGTCGTGCTGGACGCCGTTGATCAGCGTGACCGGAATCTGCTCCCAGTAGAGCCGGGTGTCCTCTTCGGACGCGGTGATGTCGCGTTCTTCCACGCGCACGTCCAGTTCGCCCGCGACCCGTTCGATGATCGCGCGAGCGTCGTCGCAGAGGTGGCAGCCGGGCTTGCCGAGCAGCGTCACGACGACGTCGCCGGAGGCGCCGGACGGGCCGGACGGGCCGGTCGGTGCGTCCACCGTCACCTCCGGGGCCGGCCGGGGGCGATGGCGGGGGCCGCCGCCGGGACCTTGTGCGCCACGAGCTTCAGCTCGATCACGTTCGTGGCCAGCACGTGCGTCCGCGACTCCGCCAGGAAACGCTTCAGGTGCGGCTGCCGCTGGTGCGCGTTGAACGCGGCGTCGTTGCGGAACAGCTGGTACAGGATCCGCTGCGTGGAACTGCCGACCACCTCGTGGACGGCGCAGACCACGGTGTCGGGCTCGGCCGCGCGGGCCGCCTGCACGAGGTCGGCGGCGAGCCGGTCGAACACGTCCTCGCGTCCGTCCAGGAGCGTGTAGACGGTGATCTGGCCACATGCGGCCGACAGATCGCCGCCGGGCGCGGCGGCCGGACCCGGCGCGACGGGGGCGCCGTGCACGCCGGAGGCGAGCGCCCCGGGCCGATTCGCCACCGGGGCGCCCAGCCGCCGGGGGTGCCGGCCATCGCGGCCGCGGCGGCCAGCG
>NZ_MKJY01000582.1 GCF_001942465.1 Actinomadura sp. CNU-125 | reverse complement strand
CGAGCGCGACAGCAGCGCCGTCGGCAGCAGCCCGCCCGCCAGCAGCGCGGCGCGGCGAGCCCGGCGCGACCTGCGCCGACCGCCGGTGCGCGCCCGTCACGAACAGCGCGACGATCAGCAGGTAGAAGACCATCTCGTAGGACAGCGTCCACAGCACGTTGATCGCGTTGGGGACGCCCAGGACGTCCTGCAGCATCGTCACGTGCGCCACGACGGCCGTCACGGGGTCGTACTGCTCAAGCCCGGCGCGCAGGCCGCGCACCCCGAGCAGGAACGGCGTGACCGCGAGCAGCCCGGCGACGGCCAGCAGCGGGTAGATGCGGCAGAACCGGCCGATCCAGAACCCGCGCACGCTGCCCCGGCGCTCCAGCGAAGCGGGCACGATGTAGCCGCTGACCAGGAAGAACACCAGGACGCCGAAGGTGCCGAAATCGAACCGGTCCTTCAGCCACAGGTGCACGTTCGGGAAGAAGACGTAGCCCGCGTGGTGCAGCACCACCGCCAGCGCGGCCAGCCCGCGCAGCGCGTCCAACCACCCCAGTCTGGTCATCGTGCGTGATTCACCCGCTGTGGGGAGCATTCCGACAGGGTAGGTCAAGACGGCACCAATAACCCCAGAAGTCGCCCGATTCCGTGGACGGCCGGATATTGTGCCAGTGATCGCTGGCTTGATTGAATCGGCGGTGAAGCCCCCCAACGTGAAGGGAACCGGCCGATGCGATCGTTCCGTGTCCGTCCCGCGTCTTCCGCCGCCGCGCTCGCGGCCGTCCTGCGTCCGGGGGGCTGCTCGCGGCGCCCGCCGCGGCGGCCGAAGCGCCGACGCCGCAGGCGGCCCCGACCCCGGTGCTCTGGCCGCAGAGCGGGCTGGAGGCGGTGTCGGCGACCGGCCCGAACGACGTGTGGGCGGCCGGCTACCAGGGCCGCCAGCGGTACTGGTGGGCGATCCCGGGGCTCGGCGGCAACTGGATCAACGTCCTGCCGCCCAAGGCCGTCGTGACGCGGTGGAACGGGACGAGCTGGCGGACGCACGACCTGCCGGGCACCGGCGGCGACGCGTCCGCCGACGAGATCGACGCCGGATCGCCCTCGAACGTGTGGGTCACCGGCACGCTGCACCCGCTCGAAGACTTCCCGCAGCGCGACCCGTTCGTCGCCCGCTGGGACGGCACGGCCTGGCACGACGTCGCTCCGCCCGAGGGGTGCTGGCCACGCAGCCCGCAGGCCGACGGCACCGGCGTCTGGATCGCGTGCGGCACGACGATCCACCGCTGGGAGAACGGCGCGTGGACCGAGTACGACGCGGGCGCCCACGACAACTGCTGCATCGCCGTCAACGACATCTCCGCGCCGCCCGGCGGCCCGGCGTGGGCCGCGACCACCTGGGGCGTCGTGCGCTGGGACGGCCAGGGCTGGAGCGAGGTGTCCGGGCTGCCCGACGACGCGTTCTGGAACGAGGTCCTGGCCGTCTCCGAGAACGAGGTGTGGGCGACCGGCACCGTGCCCCGGGATTCGAGCGGCCGCGAGCGGGTCCTCTACCGCTGGGACGGCGAGACCTGGACCGAGGGCCCGGCGACCCCGTCGAACGAGAAGCTGGTGCGCACCGGCGACGGGACGACCTGGGCCGTGCAGACCTCCGGCGGCGGCCAGTACCGGCTCGACGGCGACACGTGGACGGAGATCGATATCCCGGTGCCGGGCGGCGGGGAGATCACCGGTGCGACGGCCGTCCCCGGCGCTCCGACCCTGTGGGCGGTCGGGAAGACCGAGGACGTTCCGCTCGTCTACACCAACGGCTGATCAGCCGCGCTTCCCCCGCCCCTCCTCCGCCCCTCCTCCGGCTTCGATCATGGACGTTCCATCCTTCGGCCGCCCCGCGTTTGAAGGGTGATCCCCGGGTTAGTGCCCACTCGGGAGCGTCGGATCGGGGCCGGGAGGAGGGGAGCCGATGACGGCCGTGGAGGGCCGGGCGGACGCGAGCACCGAGGAGGCGCTGGCGCGGCACCGGATGGGCACCAGGATCGGCCACGTCCTGGCGACGACCGACCACAAGATGGTCGGCTACCTCTACCTCGGGACGTCGTTCTCGATGTTCCTGGTCGCGGGCGTCCTCGCCATGCTGATGCGCGCCGAACTCCTCCGGCCCGGCATGCAGGTCGTCGATAGCCAGCACTACAACGAGCTGTTCACCATGCACGGCACGATCATGCTGCTGCTGTTCGCGACGCCGCTGTTCGCCGGGTTCGCGAACGTGCTCGTGCCGCTGCAGATCGGCGCGCCGGACGTCGCGTTCCCGAGGCTGAACGCGCTCACGTACTACATGTTCCTGTTCGGCGGGCTGATCGTCATCAGCGGGTTCATCGTGCCGGGCGGCGCGGCGGCGTTCGGATGGTTCTCCTACCAGCCGCTGGCGGGCGGCACCTACTCGCCGGGCCTCGGCGGCGACCTGTGGGCCGCGGGGCTGATCCTGTCCGGGGTGGGGACGGTGCTGACGTCCGTCAACATCATCGCGACGATCGTCACGATGCGCGCCCCGGGCATGGTGATGTTCCGGATGCCGATCTTCACCTGGAACGTCCTGCTCACCAGCATCATGGTGCTGATCGCGTTCCCGGTCCTGGCGGCCGCGCTGTTCGCGATGCTCGCCGACCGCAAGCTCGGCACCCACGTCTACGACCCGGCGCACGGCGGCGGGCTGCTGTGGCAGCACCTGTTCTGGTTCTTCGGGCATCCCGAGGTCTACATCGTGGCGGTGCCGTTCTTCGGCATCGTCACCGAGATCCTCCCGGTGTTCGCGCGCAAGCCGCTCTTCGCCTACCTGGGGATGGTCGCGGCGACGATCGCGATCAGCGGCCTGTCCATGACGGTGTGGGCGCACCACATGTTCGCCACCGGCGGCGTCCTGCTGCCCTTCTTCTCCATCACCTCCTTCATGATCGCGGTGCCGACCGGGATCAAGTTCTTCAATTGGATCGGGACGATCTGGAAGGGCCAGCTGACGTTCGAGACGCCGATGCTGTGGGCGCTCGGCTTCCTCTCGTGACGTTCCTGTTCGGCGGCCTGACCGGGGTGATCCTCGCGTCGCCGCCGCTGGACTTCCACCTCACCGACAGCTACTTCGTCGTTGGCCACATGCACTACGTGCTGTTCGGCACGGTCGTCTTCGCGATGTTCGGCGGCTTCTACTTCTGGTGGCCGAAGATGACCGGCCGCAAGCTGAACGAGACCTGGGGCAAGATCCACTTCTGGACGCTGTTCGTCGGTTTCCACACGACGTTCCTCGTCCAGCACTGGGCCGGGGCCCAGGGCCTCCCGCGCCGGTACGCCACGTACGCCGACGAGTTCACGACGCTGAACGCGGTGTCGTCCATCGGCTCGTTCATCCTCGGCGCGTCCACGTTCGCGTTCCTGTGGAACATCTACCGGACGTGGAGGCGCGCGCCCAAGGTCGGCGTGGACGACCCGTGGGGCTACGGCAACTCGCTGGAATGGGCGACGTCGTGCCCGCCGCCCCGCCACAACTTCACGCGGATGCCGCGCATCCGGTCCATGCGCCCGGCGTTCGACCTGCACTACCCGCCGAAGGAACCGCCGCAGGAGGCCGAGCTCGCGACCCCGCCGCCGTCCGGCCCGCCGTCCCCGCCCCCGTCCGGGCGCTGACGGGGTGCGGCCATGGGACTCTCCCCGCGGGAGGAGATGCTGCTGCGGCGCATCGACGCCGGCCTGGAGCGGGACGACCCGTCGCTCGCCCGCCGGCTCGCCACGTTCCGGCTCACGACGCTCGCGCCCGCCGAGCCCGGGGACGGCGCGCGGGACCCGGTGCCGTGGCGGCCCGCCCGCTCGGCGATCGTCATCGTGTCCGTGGCGCTGGCCGCGGCGGTCCTGCTGCTGGTGCTGGTGATGCTGTCGGTCCGGCCGCCGTGCGAGCGGCCCGCCACCGTGCCCCCGGCCGCCCCGACGGCCGCCTCGACGGCCGCGGATGCCCGCCCCGGTGCCGCGCCCGTCCGCGTCCTGCTGACCTGGGCGGCGGGGTTTCGGCGGCGGGTGCGGTGGAAGGTCGACGGGCGGGCCGGCCCGCGAAAAGGGCTCCGCCCGGAGGGGAAGGTTGCCATGCACGTGCTGCGGCTGTGCCCGGTGTTCGAACCCCCGCCCTCGGCGCTGCTGGGGCGCGGTGTCCGGTTCGACCCGATCGGCGGCATGCAGAACCACGCGGCGCAGCTGAGCCGGGCACTGGACGGTCTCGGCGTGCGGCAGACCGTCGTGACCACCCGGCCACCGGACGCGCCCGCGATCGCCCGGCTGGGCCGGCACGGACGCGTCGTCCGGCTCGGGCTGCCGGTCGCCGTGCTGCGGCAGGGGTACGCGGCGGCGGCGTGGCTGCGCGCGCCGGGACTCGCGGACGGCGCCGACCTCGTGCACGCGCACCTCGGCGAGGACCCGGCGGTGCTGACCGGCCGCGGCACGTCGCCGCGCACGCGCGGGCGCCGCTGGTGGTGACGGTGCACGGCAGGCCGCGCCGGACGATCGCGCCCGGATCGAGCGGCTCGACGGGCTGGGCCGCGCGGCCGCGGTGCTCGTGCCGACCGAGGGGCTGCGGGACGCGCTCGCGGGCGACGGCGTCGCCGCCGAGCGGCTGCACGTCGTGCCGTCCGGCATCGGCGCCGAGTTCCTCGCCGAACTCGGCACCCCGGAACTGGACGAACCGGTCATGCCGGAGCGGATCCCCGCGCCGCGCATCGGGTACGTCGGGCGGCTGGCCGAGCGGAAAGGCGTGGACGTCCTGCTGCGCGCGTTCGCGACGCTGCAGGATTCGACGGACGCGCACCTCGTCGTCGTCGGCGACGGCCCCGAACGGGCGAAGCTGCAGCGCCTCGCGGCGCGGCTCGGCATCGGCGAGCGCACGCACTTCCTCGGGTTCGTCCCGCACGACTACGTGCCGCGCGTGCTCCGCGAACTGAACGTCCTCGCGCTGCCGTCCCGGCACGAGGAAGTCGGGTCGGTGCTGCTGGAGGCGATGCACTCGCGCGTCCCGATCGTGGCGAGCCGGACGGGCGGCGTCCCCGAACTGGTCGAGCACCGCCGCAGCGGGCTGCTCGTCTCCCCGGAGAACCCGCGGGAACTGGCCGCCGCGCTGCGCGAACTCCTCGAATCGCGGGCGCTGGCGCGGGCCGTCACGGTGGCGGCGCGCCGCCGCGTGAACGACCGCACGTGGGACCGGCTCGTCCACCGCGTGATGGAGGTGTACGAGGGCGTCCTGCCCGCCCCCGCGCCGGAGGGCGAGACCGAGAGCGAGGTCGCGGCGGAATCCGCGGCGGACGTCCGCTGACCGTCGGCACAGGCGGCGGAAGCGTACCGAAAGTAGCGCGCGGGGTACGGCGCGGCAGTGCCCGGCATAGGTTGTCCGGCATGGACGTGGTCATCGCGGTGGTCGCGACGCTGCTGCTGACGTGGGTGCCCGCGCTGCTGCGGCGGCGGCCGGCGCGGGACGGGCGGCGACCTCGGCGGGCCCGCGCGGCGCGCGACGTTCGAGACGCTGCACACCGCGTCGCGGGCCGCGCCGGCGTTCCGCGGGGGGCTCACCGAGCAGGGCGCGCAGAAGGCCGCGCGGCACCTGCGGGCGCTGCTCGGCTGCCCCGGGCTCGCGATCACCGACGGGGAGCGGCCGCTCGCGTGGGACGGCGACGGCGAGCACCACTGCGGCGAGGTGACCGGGCACGCCGAGGCGACGCTCGGGAACGGGCGCACGCAGGTGCACGACGTCGAGTGCGAGCGGCTCGACTGCCTGATCCGCCGTGTCGTCGTCGTGCCGCTGGCCACCGACGACCGGGTGATCGGCACGCTCGCCGCGTACGGGGAGGACGTCCCGGCGGGGCTCATCCGGGCGGCCGAGGAGGTCGCGCAGTGGGTCGGCGCCCAGCTGGAGCTCGCCGAGCTGGACCGCTCCCGCACGCAGCTCATGGAGGCGGAGATGCGGGCGCTGCGGGCCCAGATCTCCCCGCACTTCATCTACAACTCGCTGACGACGATCGCGTCGTTCGTCCGCAGCGACCCAGAGCGCGCGCGGGAACTCCTCCTGGAGTTCGCGGACTTCACCAGGTACTCGTTCCGGCGGCACGGAGATTTCACGACGCTCGCAGAGGAACTGCACTCCATCGACCAATACCTCTTACTGCACGCGCCAGGTTCGGGGAGCATCTGCGGGTGCGGCTCCGCGTCGCGCCGGAGGTGCTGCCCGTCGCCGTCCCGTTCCTGTGCCTGCAACCGCTCGTCGAGAACGCCGTCCGGCACGGCCTCCAGGACCGGTCCGAGCCCGGCCTCATCACGATCGTCGCCGAGGACGCGGGCGCCGACTGCGTCATCAACGTCGAGGACGACGGCGTCGGCATGGACCCCGAGGACGTGCGGCGCCTGCTGTCCGGCGGCGACCGGCCGCTCGCCGACGAGGCCGCCGGGATCGGGCTCGCCAACGTCGACGACCGGCTCCGCCAGGTGTACGGCGACGAGTACGGCCTCGCCGTCGAGACCGGGCCCGCGCCGGGACGAAGGTGACGGTGCGGGTACCGAAGTACAAGCCGGGCGTCACGGCGTCGGTGAACGCTTGACTTGCCGACGTCCTTTGACTGGAATGTGGCCCACTGCACAGGAGGGACGGGGTACGGGAAGGGTGGTGTCGTGGGCCTGCGTGTCCTGGCGGTGGACGACGAGGGTCCGGCACTCGACGACCTCGTTCACCTGCTCAGCTCCGACCCGCGGATCGGCGAGATCCACACCGCGCGGGACGGCGCCGCCGCGCTGCGCCGGCTCGACCGGTCGCTCGCCGACAACCAGCCGATCGCGGCCGTGTTCCTCGACATCCGCATGCCCGGCCTGGACGGCACGGTGCTCGGCCGCGTCCTCGCGCAGTTCGCGCGCGCGCCGCACATCGTCTACGTCACCGCCTACGACGACCACGCCGTGGACGCGTTCGAGATCAAGGCGACCGACTACATTCTGAAGCCGGTCCGGCCCGAACGGCTGCGGGAGGCGATCCGGCGGGTCCTGGAGGGCAGCGAGGGCGCGGACGGCGGCGCCGACGTCGAGCCGCCGCCCGGCGAACCCGAGCCGATGCCCGTCGAACTGGGCGGCGTGACCCGGTTCGTCACCCCGGCCGAGGTGCTGTACGTCGAGGCCCAGGGCGACTACGCGCGCCTGCACACCCAGGGTGGCAGCCACCTCGTGCGCATCCCGCTCGCCGCACTGAAGGAACGGTGGCGCGGCGCCGGGTTCGTCCGGGTGCACCGCAGCCACCTGGTGTCGCTGTCGGCGATCAAGGAGCTGCGGCTCGACTCCGGGCGCTGCACGGTCATCGTCGGCGACGTCGAACTCCCGGTGAGCCGCCGGCACGTCCGCGAGCTGCGCGACCTGCTCGTCCGGCGGGCGAGGCGGACGCCGTGAGCCCCGCCGGCGGCCGTCCGTCCGAAGGACGCACGGACGGCCCGGGCCCGGCCCCCGGGCGGGTGCTCGTCACCGGGCCGCGCACCCGCGCCGCACGCCGTCCGCGCTACCCCGTCACCCGGGAGATCGACGAGCAGACCGGGCTCGGCGAGGCGTACATGCGCTCGCTCATCCGCGCGCAACTGCGCCTCGCGACCCGGCTCTGCGCCCTCCTCGGCCTCGTCGTGTTCGGCCTGCCGGGGCTGTTCGCGCTGGTCCCGCAGGTGCGCGAGCAGCAGGTGCTCGGGCTGCCGCTGCCGTGGGTCGTGCTCGCCGGGGCGATCTACCCGTGCTTCGTCGTGCTCGGCCGGCTGTACGTCCGGCTCGCCGAACGCAACGAGGACGACTTCGCCGAACTCGTCGACCGTGACCCGGCCGCCGCCCGCGACCCCCTCGCGACCGACCCGACCGGGGTGCCCGGCCCGCGCGCGCCGGACGCGCCGCGGGCGCCGGACGCATCGGACGCCGCGGACGCATGAGCACCGCGTACGGGCTCGCGGGCGTCGTCCTCGTCGTGTTCGCCACCGTCCTGATCGGGACGCTCGGCGTGCGGATCTCCCGCACGACGTCCGACTTCTACGTCGCGTCCCGGACGGTGACGCCGCTGCGGAACGCGTCCGCGATCGGCGGCGAGTACCTGTCGGCCGCGTCGTTCCTCGGCATCGCCGGGCTGATCCTCGCGCACGGCGCCGACATGCTGTGGCTCCCGGTCGGCTGGACGGGCGGCTACCTCGTCCTGCTCGTCCTGGTCTCGGCGCCGCTGCGGCGGTCCGGCGCGTACACGCTGCCCGACTTCGCGGAGGCCCGGCTGGAGTCGATGGCGGTGCGGCGCGTCGCGTCCGTCCTCGTCGTGCTGATCAGCTGGCTGTACCTGCTGCCGCAGTTCCAGAGCGCCGGGCTCGTGCTGCGCACCGTCGCGGGCGTTCCGGTGTGGACGGGCGGCGTCCTGATCGCCGTCGTCGTCGCGGTGAACGTGCTGGTCGGCGGCATGCGCAGCATCACGCTCGTCCAGGCGTTCCAGTACTGGCTCAAGCTGACCGCGCTCGCCGTGCCGCTCGTCTTCCTGCTGCTCGCGTGGCGCCACGACGGCGCGCCCGGCCTGTCCTCGGACCTCCCGCCGCGGTTCCCCGAGCGCACCACCGTCTCCGTCGGCATGCCGGTCGCCGTGAACGTCACCGAGCCTGCCCGGGTGACCGCGGACGGACGCGTCGACGGCCGCACGCTCGACGGCGCGTCCCTCACCCTCGCCCCGGGGACGCACCACATCGACCAGGGGACGACCGTCACGTTCCCCGGCGGCGCGAGCGTCCCGCACGTGAGCGGCGATCCGGTCAAGACCGACCGCGAATGGTCGATTCCCTTGGGCGGAGACCATTCCCTTTACGCGACGTACTCGCTCATCTTGGCGACGTTCCTCGGCACGATGGGGCTCCCGCACGTCCTCGTCCGCTTCTACACGAACCCGGACGGGCGGGCCGCGCGCCGCACGACCGTCATGGTCCTGTCGCTCCTCGGCGCGTTCTACCTGCTCCCCGCCCTGTACGGGGCGCTCGGCCGCCTCTACACGCCCGAACTGCTGATGACCGGACGGACCGACGCGGTCGTCCTCACGCTGCCCGGACGGCTCGTCGAGGGGGTCGGCGGCGACCTCCTCGGCGCCCTCGTCACCGGGGGCGCCGTCGCCGCGTTCCTGTCCACCTCGTCGGGGATCACGGTGTCGGTCGCGGGCGTCCTCGCGCAGGACATCCTGCGCGGCGGCGTCCGCTCGTTCCGCGCGGGGACGCTGCTCGCGCTCGTCGTCCCGCTGGGCCTCGCCATCGCGGCGCGCTCGCTGTCGGTCGCGGACGTCGTCGGGCTCGCGTTCGCCGTCGCCGCGTCCACGTTCTGCCCGCTGCTCGTGCTCGGCGTCTGGTGGCGGCGGCTCACCGTCCCCGGCGCCCTCGCCGGGCTCGTCGCGGGCGGCGCGTCCGCCGGGGGCGCCGTCGTCTGGACGATCGCCGGGCCTCCGGACGGGCTCGCGGGCGCGCTGCTCGCCGAACCCGCCGCGTGGACCGTCCCGCTCGCCTTCACCGTCATGATCGTCGTGTCGTGGTGCACGCCCCGCCGGGTGCCGCCCGGGACCGCGCGCATGATGGTGCGCCTGCACACGCCCGAGTCGCTGAACGTCGACCGAGGCACGTGGCGTCCGAAGCGCGTGTGAAACCGTTCCCGCCCGCTCGCCCATACGGACGGAACGGGCGGGAACGGACGGGCGGCGGGACGGGCTCACGCCCTGCCCGTCCCGCCGCCCGTCCCGCCGGTACCGCCGCTCCGCGTCAGCCGACCTTGAAGGTCCGCGGGTCGGTCATGGCGCGGGTGGTGCGGGCCGTGGCCGCCGCGCCGCCGGTCTGGCTGTAGTTGCCGATCGCGATGTACGTCTCGAACGTGGCGCTGTTCTCGCCGGCGGGCGAGGGCAGCCCGGCCTGCCAGTCGATCAGCGGCGACCAGATGCCGCAGTCGGACTCGGGCACCGTGAAGGTGTCGTCCGACGCGGTCGCGCCGATGATCAGCGGGCTGCCCAGCGGGTCGGCCGGGTCGCCGGGGGACACCAGCCGGATGGTCGACCCGTCGGCGACCATGTTGAAGTCGATCGGGTCGTCCTCGCCGCCGAGGTAGCACTCGTTGCCCAGCAGCAGGTTGATGATGCGCACCCGCATGCTGACCTTCGCGTTCGGCAGCGCGAAGCTGAAGTTGCCCGCGTACTCGGAGGCGACCTCGACCTTGAAGCCCGGCACGTCCTCCAGGCCCGGGATCGACGGCAGGCCCACCAGCCCGAGGACTCCGCCCGGGATCTTCATCGGCTCGGAGAGCATCTTGATCTGCTTGATCTCGTCGACGCCGCCGCCCTCGGGCGGGCCGGTCTGCACGACGATCTTGATCGGTGAGGTGATCTCCTGGGTGAGGCCGCCGAGCTGCATGGAGCCGCCGGCGACCGCCATCACCATGCAGTCCCAGGTGGCGGGGTCGCCCTCGGGCGGCAGCGCCGGGCAGTTGTTCGCCAGGTCGAACTCGGGAACCGGGGCCGCCTCGGCGGCCGCGGGCGCCGCCGAGGCGGCGGGCAACCCCGGGGCGAGCAGGGCCAGGCCGAGGGACGCGGCGGTGGCGGCGGCCAGGGCCTTGAACTTGGAGTTCTTCACAGGTGGGTTCGCCATTTCTGCGGGGGGGGGGTGGGCGGTCCGGGCCGCCCGGCGGGCGGCCCGGACCCGGTGAATCAGGAGGTGATGTGCAGGGTTTCGAGGAAGTCGGTGTCGGTCGGCAGGACCTTCCCGTTCGCCTGGCCGAGGCCGTTGGCGAGAACGTCGGTCGGGCACCCGGCGTCGCCGGACAGCAGGCCGAGGGAGGCGTCGACCATCTCGCCCTCGAACTCGCCGGTCACGTTGTTCGGGTTGTCGGGGTTGCGGACATGGAAGGTCAGGTCCGGGTGGCTCGCGTCCAGCCCGTACGTGCAGCTCAGGAACAGGAAGCTCGCCTGGACCGCGAGGTCGGTGTCGGAGAACACCAGCGTGCCGTCGTAGCCGCCCGAGGGCGCGTAGGTCAGCTGCCCGTCCTCGTAGCTCAGGTTGAGGAAGGACACGGTCGCGGGACCGAGGTTGCTGGTGCAGCCGGTGACGGAGGCGGAGTCGAGCGTTCCCGTCCCGTCCGAGTTGATCGTCCCGCGCAGGTCGGCGTCGGAGCAGCTCGCGGTGAACGTGCTGGTGGAGTCGGCGAACGTCATGTTCCCGACGTTGACGATCCGGTACTCGCCCGAGTACGCGGTGCCGTCGGCGCGGCGGACGGTGGTGGTCGCGGCGGACGCGGCGGTCGCGGTCAGGCCGAGCGCCGCGGCTGCGGCGATCACGGGGACGGCTAGCCGTGCGAAGGTCTTCACGTTCCCTCCGAAGGGGGGTGGGTGAACGGTCCGCGAGAGATGGACGCCCCGAAGTGATCACTGCGCCGGCCGGAGCGCTCCACACGCGGCCCCCGAAGGGACTCGACCTGGCTGGGCGAGTCGTAAGTAATTAATTACGTATGTCGGTGCGAATCAAGATCCTCACGTGGCCGTGTGCGGCCACCGCGCTCGCGAGGGCGTGCCCGCACGCACCGACCGTTCATCGCGCGAAACCGTCCGCTCACCGACGGCACCTGTAGATCGTCGCGGACGGGCGGCAGCCTGCCGCACCCCGCCCCGCATCCCCTCGCACCGGCCCGGGACGCTCCCTACGCTGCGCGTGACCGGCGTCACAACACAGGAGGGGTGGTCGTGTCCGATAAAATAAAAAACGCGCCACCGGTACCGACTATGAACGGTTCCAGGCCAGCGACGAGTTCCAGGAACTGAAGCGAAGATTCCGCCGCTTCGTGTTCCCCATGACCGCCGCGTTCCTCGTCTGGTATCTGCTGTACGTCGTGCTGTCCGGCTGGGCGCGCGACTTCATGGGCGTCAAGCTGTTCAGCTCGGCCAACATCGCGCTCATCTTCGGGTTGCTGCAGTTCGTATCGACGTTCGCCATCGCGTGGCTGTACGCGCGGCACGCCGAACGCAAGCTCGACCCCCTCGCCGACAAGATCCGCGGCGAGGTCGAAGCCGAGGTCGCGGCCGCGGCCCAGGTCCGGACCGAAGCCCGGCTCGACTCCGCGGCCGACGCCGGGGCCGTCGCCGTCGCGGACGAGGAATCCGGGAAGCCGGACCCCGGGACGGAAGATCTCGGGAAGGCGGAGGACGCCCGATGAGCCACGAAACCCTGTCGATCCTGCTGTTCCTGACGTTCGTCGCCGCCACCCTGGCGATCACCGTCTGGGCCAGCCGGAACACCAAGGACGCCACCGACTTCTACGCGGGCGGCCGATCCTTCTCCGGCGTCCAGAACGGCCTCGCCATCGGCGGCGACTACATGTCCGCCGCGTCGTTCCTCGGCATCGCCGGCCTCATCGCCCTCTACGGCTACGACGGCTTCCTCTACTCGATCGGTTTCCTCGTCGCCTGGCTCGTCGCGCTGCTGCTCGTCGCCGAACTGCTGCGCAACTCGGGCCGCTTCACGATGGCCGACGTCCTGGCGTTCCGGATGAGCCCGCGGCCCGTCCGCACCGCCGCGGGCGTCTCCACCATCGTCGTGTCGATCTTCTACCTGCTCGCCCAGATGGTCGGCGCGGGCGCCCTCGTGGCGCTGCTGTTCGGCTTCACCAGCGAGTTCGCCAAGGGCGCCACGATCGCGCTGGTGGGCGTCCTGATGATCGTCTACGTGGTGTTCGGCGGGATGAAGGGCACCACCTGGGTCCAGATCGTCAAGGCCGTCCTGCTGATGACGGGCGCGACCCTCGTCACCATCCTGGTCCTCGGCCAGTTCGGGTTCAACGTGCTCGGCCTCATGCAGGACGCCGCCGACCAGAGCGGCAAGGGCGACGCGTTCCTCGAACCCGGCCTGCGCTACGGCACCGAGGAGTCGGGCCTCTCCGGGAAGCTCGACCTCGTCAGCCTCGGCCTCGCGCTCGTCCTCGGCACCGCCGGCCTGCCGCACATCCTGATCCGCTTCTACACCGTTCCCACGGCCCGCGACGCCCGCAAGTCCGTGCTGTGGGGCATCGGCATCATCGGCGTGTTCTACCTGATCACGCTCGTCCTCGGCTTCGGCGCCGCCGCGCTCGTCGGAAGCGAGGAGATCCGCGCCACCAACGCGGCGGGCAACACCGCCGCACCACAGCTCGCCGAACGCATCGGCGAGATCGTCTTCGGGGACGTCGGCGGCACCATCCTGCTCGCGGTGATCGCCGCCGTCGCGTTCGCGACGATCCTCGCCGTCGTCGCGGGCCTCACGCTGGCGTCGTCCTCGTCGTACGCCCACGACCTGTACGCCCACGTGTTCAAGCGGGGCAAGGCCACCGAGCGGGACGAGGTCCGCGTCGCCCGCATCTCCGCGTTCGTCATCGGCGCCGTCGCGATCGTCCTCGGGATCTTCGCGCAGCGCCTCAACGTCGCGTTCCTGGTGGCGCTCGCCTTCGCGGTCGCCGCGTCCGGCAACCTGCCCGCGATCCTCTACAGCCTGTTCTGGAAGCGGTTCAACACCGCCGGTGCCGTCTCCGCCATCTACGGCGTCTCGGCGCGGCGCTGTTCCTGGTGTTCTTCTCGCCGGTCGTGTCGGGCTCCGACAAGGCCCTGTTCACGGGGGCCGACTTCGACTGGTTCCCGCTGAGCAACCCGGGCCTCGTCTCCATCCCGTTCGGGTTCTTCTGCGGCTGGCTCGGCACCGTCCTCAGCAAGGAGCACAACGCCGGGAAGTACGCCGAGATCGAAGTCCGCGCCCTCACCGGCGCGGGCGCCGAGCAGGCGTCCGAGCACTGACGGAAGTACCGGCGGACCCCGCGCGGCCAACCGTCGCCCGGCCCGCGCGGCACCGCGGCCCCGTCCCCCCGCCGGGACGGGGCCGCGGCGCGTCCGCGCGGCGCGGCTCAGGCCGTCCGGGAGGTCGGCCGCGACGGTCTCGGCGACCGGCGCGAGGACCCGCTCCCGGACGGCCTCGTCGAGCTCCTCGTCGCCGTCGAGATCGACCTTCCGGAACCCGGCCCGCTCGACGCCGAACAGCACCGGCCCCTTGCGGCAGACGACGAAACCGATCCGCGGCCCGTTCCCCGGCCCCGTGTCCAGATAGCAGTCGGCACCGTCGACGTCGATCTCCGCGACCCGGGACGCGCCCAGGCTCGCTTTCCGGTCGGCGTGGACGCGGGCCGTCACGCCCGGGTCGCCGACGCCCTTGAGAGCGATGCTGAACTCCCCCGTGCCGTAGACCTTCGCGTTATGGCCGGTGTAGTAGACCGACAGCTCCATTTCGTAGGTGCATCGCCCGTTCCGCACCGCTTGCTCGTTCACCGCTTTCCCGCCGGGAACGGATGGCGGGTAGGACGGGCTCTCGGTCACCGACCGGATCTCGACGCTCTCCGCGGACGGGAGGACGGCGCGCAACTCGTCCTCGGTGAGCAGCGAACACGCGTCCGGCCAGCGCGTCGGCGGGGTGATCCGGCCGGTGACGACCGCGACGCGGATTTCGCGGCCGTCCGGGCGAGGCGGACCGGTATCGACGTCCACCGCGCCCATGCCGCACCCGCCGATGAACGCGACCGCGGTCGTCGCGGCGCCGACACGGACCGCCGTGGACCCCGCTTCGCCCAAGCTCTCCTCCTGCCCGCTTCACCAAGCGTAAATGAGGCGGGCCGGAGCGTCATGCGGGGTTCAGGCGTTGACGGGGTGCAGTGCGGGGGCGAGCCAGCGGTCGAGGAGGGCGCGGATCCGGTCGTGCTCGTGCGGCGGGTCGCTCGGGTGCTCCACGAACGACGTCAGCAGCCGCATGATGATCTCCGCGAGGCCGGTCAGCTCGTCCGCGCCGATCCCGGCGGCCGCCCAGTCGACGGGGAAGCGGTGCAGCATCCGCGCGCCGTAGGCGATGGCGTCCGCGGTGGTGGCGCCGCGGCCGAAGGCGCCGGAGTCCCTGATCTGCAGCATCGTGCTGAGCCGCGGCTCGGTCGGGATCGTCCGCACGCAGAACATCATGCCCTCGACCACGGCCTCGGCCGGGTCGCCGATCCCCTGCAGGTGGGCGACCAGCCGGTCGACGAACGACTCGGCGCCCTGCGCCGCCACCTCGCCGACGATGTCGCCGATCCGGGCGAAGTGCCGGTAGACGGTCTGGCGCGTGACGCCGAGCTCGTTCGCGACGTCCGACAGGGTCGTCTTCGCGGCGCCGTGCCGGTCGATGCAGCGGGCGGTCGCGTCGACGATGCGCTGCCGGGCCTCGGCGTCCGATGCGGGAGGGCGTCCTCCCCAGCCGTGGTGCGCCATGGGCCCTAGGATCGCACAGGCTCCGCGGTCGCCCGTGCCGCCCGCACGCGCAGCGCGGCCAGGACGAACCCGGCCGCGGCGACCGTGCACAGCGCCGCGTACCACAGGCTCCCGACCGGCGTCCCCTGCTCGGTGAACCCGCCGGTCGAGCCGAAGTACGCGGGCAGCGCGGTCAGCCACAGGACGACCAGGACCCCGAGGTACGCCGCCGGGTAGACCCGCACGAACAGCGGCGACGTCACCTCGGGCACGTCGCCCGCGCGGACCGCGCGGACGGCGTCCGCGAGCAGGTACAGGCCGACGACCCACACCACGCCGAGCTCCGCGGACAGGATCGCCCGCTGGATCCCGAGCCGGTCCTCGCCGCGGAACGCGCCGGACGGCGCGCTCACGACGATCATCGCGAGCGGCGTCGCGGCGCCCGCCACGATCGTCCGCCAGGCGACGCCCGGCCCGGTGAGCGGGCCGCGGCCGGGCCTGTCCCCGGTCAGCCGGACAACCAGGTAGGTCATCGCGCCGAACGACACCGAGGCGAACAGCAGCATGCTGTTCATCGGCACCGACGCCAGCGCGGGCTGGTTGATCATCTCGTTGCCGGGGTTCCACGCCCACCACTTCAGCTGGGGGCCGAGATGGTCGAAGATCTCGTAGAAGACCTGGCAGGCGAACGCGACCGCCACCGAGCCGACCAGCGGGCCGCGCCGGGCGAACACGCCCAGCGCCCGGACCAGCTCGTAGGCGAGCTGCGACAGCGCGGGATAGAACGCCACGATGTAGAGCGGCAGCCGGTCGTACATGAACTGCACGGTGAACACGTTGTGCGAGAAGATGAACCCGACGTGCTCGTCCAGGCCGAACCAGCTCGGGAAGTAGAGCGGCGGCTCGATCACGGCCAGGTAGACGACCGAGGCGAACCACAGCGAGAGGTTGACCGGGTCGCCGTCGCGCCGCCACCGCCGCCACGCGTGGACGAGCGCGAACACCGCGCCGCCGACGATGAGCAGCTCCAGGACGGGCAGCGTGCCGTTCGCGAGGTCGAACGGGTCGCGGACGTCCATGACCGGGGCGGTGTCGTGGCAGGAGAACCCGAGCCCCTCGGCGAGGCGCTCGGCGTCCGGTTCGCAGGTGTGTCCCATGCTCGCTCCCTGGTCAGACGCCGACGCGGTCGTCGCCGCGGCCGGTTCCGGCGGACGGCGCCCCGCCCGTCCCGCGGGTGTAGCCGGTGTAGTCGATGCCGGGCGGGTCCCGCCGTTCGTCGAACCCGCCGGGAACGACCGTCCGGCCGAGGCGCTGCCGCAGCTTGTAGCGGGCGATGCCGAACCAGAACCGCGGGTCGGTCGCCATCTCGCGGAGCGACTTGTCGAGGTTGAACACCTGCGCGAACGTCCCCTCGACGTAGGCGTCCTCGCGGCTCGCGGCGTTGATCGCGTTGAAGATCGGCCAGCTGAACCGGGCGGCGAGCCTGCGCCGCAGCGGCGCGACGACCTCGGTGCCGGTCGCGAAGTCGTACGCCTGGTCGCGGGCCATCGCGAGCATCCACGGCACGTCGAGGGACTTCTTCTGCCGGGCCAGGAACTCGCGGAAGAACGCGAGATCGGCGGTCTCGCGGGCGCGCAGCAGCTCGCCGAGCAGCAGCGCCGACCGGGCCGCCGAGCTCATCCCCTGGGCGTAGAAGGGGTTGAAGGCGCAGATGGAGTCGCCGACGCAGACCAGCCCGACCGGGGGAACCTCCAGCAGGTCGTAGCGGCGCCACTTGTTGCCGGTCGAACGCGTCAGATGCACCTCGGACGTCGGCGTGCACTCGTGCGTCGCCCGTCCGAACGCCGTCGCCCGCACCCGGTCCACCGCCGCCTCGAACGCCTCCGTCCGGCGCGGCATGTCGATGCCCCACGACCCCATGCACACGATCGCGCGGTCGCCCTCGATGGGGAAGAAGTTGCTGAGGAACTCGTGCTCGGCGGGGTGGTCGCCGGTGTCCTGGGTCGGCGTGACGACCAGGTGCTTCCACCACCACGTCTCCGGCCGCCGGTCGGCCGGGGGCAGGTCGTACCAGCGGGAGGTGTAGGTGACCTTGGCGTCCAGGGTCTTCTCCGGCGGCGCGGCCCAGCCGTCCGCGCCGAGCCAGTCGACGACCGAGGAGCCGCGGCCCAGCGCGTCGACGACCAGGTCGGCGGCCAGGTACGCCTCGCCCTCGCCGGTGCGGTAGGCGACGCCCTCGACGCGTCCGCGCGCCGTCCCCGCACCGGACGAGCGGAGCCCGGTGACCGTCACGCCCTCGCGGATCTCGACGGACGGCAGCTCGCGCACCTTGTCGCGCAGGACCCGCTCGATCAGCACCCGGGAGCTGTAGACCATCGTCATCGTCCCGGACTTGCGCGGCGCCCAGCCGTCGTTCTCGCAGTAGGCCGCGTCCATCGACGGCATCAGGTGCATCCCGCCCGCGGCGATCAGCGACTCCTCGAACCCGGGGAAGATCGCGCCGATCGCGCGGCGCCCCGAGTTGAGGAGGAAGTGCGGATGCTTGCTCTGCGGCACGCCCCGGCGATGCTCCGCGTCCGGCGGGAGCAGGTCCCGCTCCAGGACGATCACCTCGTCGAAGTGCCGCGCGAGCACCCCCGCGGCGCACAGCCCCGCCACGCTGCCGCCGAGCACCACGGCCGTCTCTCGTCCCATCCCGCCGCCCTCCATTCATACACTTAATGGCTGAATGTATGATTGAGGGCAGGGCGAGTCAATGGCCGCCCGCAGATTCGGACCGCCGCCGGGATCAGTGAGGGGCGCCCGCCCGCGTGGCTCGCCCCCGCGAAGCCACGCGGACGGGACGGTGGAGGTCAGGCGGGCGCGCAGTCCTCGGTGCCGAGGATCCGGAAGCCCTGCCCCGAGGACTCCGCGTGGGCCTTGACCCGCATGAAGTGGTCCACGAACGCGGCGTAGGTCGTCTCCTGGTTCATGATCCGGACGACGTTCTCGTCGTTGTGCTCCAGCGACGGCGTGTTCAGGTTGGCGGAACCGGTGAACACGACCTTCGCCTTCTCGGAGGTGTTCGGGTAGCCCGCCTCGATCGTCGCGTCCTTGCTGTGCACGTAGTTCGGGGCCTCGTCCTCCTCCTTGTACGACCACAGCCGCACCTCGGCGCCGGCCTCGACCGCGGTGGCCAGGGCCTTGCAGGCGGACGGGTAGATCTTGCGCGCGACGACCTCGACGGTGCAGCCCTCCGCGGCCTTGGCGACGAGCGCGTGGGCCACCGCCGGACGGCTGAGGGACCAGTTCGCGACGCGGATCGTCCCGGGGCAACGCGTCGCGTCCAGAGTGTGGACGAACGTGTCGTTCGCCGCCGCGTCGCCGTCCACCTTCGCGCGCGGGTAGAAGTAGCTCTTCACGTTGCCGGTGATCACCGGTGGGTTCTCGTTGTAGTAGTCCGGCTTCACCTCCATGCGGGCCATGTCCCCGAAGTAGCCCTTGAAGCGCTCGAACAGGCCGGAGTTCTCGACGTGGGTGTACCAGCTGTTCCAGACGGTGCGCCCGGACGTGTCGTTCAGGTTCGCCGAGCCGGTCGAGACGACGTCGTCGGTGCCCATCGTCCTGGAGAACAGGGCGAACTTGTTGTGCATCGCGTTCGTGCCCTGGCACGACGGTTCCGGGAACGGGTTCTCGGCCCCGCCGCAGTGGCGCGCCCACGTCCCGTCGTCGTTGTCGGTGGCGAGCGCCGCCTCGACGGGGATGTACTGCTGGCCGTCCGATGTGGGCGCCCCGCCGTCGACCAGCAACTGGACCTGGACGCCGCGCCGCGCCGCGTCGATCAGCGCGTCCGCGACGGACCGTTCCTCGAACCGGAACGCGGTGAACTTGATCTCCGAGCCGGGCTCGGCCCCCCGGATCAGCTCCAGCAGATGGTTGACGATCTCTGATCCGCCCAGGGAATTGAACGTGGCGGTGTTGGTCAGGGGCACACCGGGAGCGGTCCGCGCGGCGGCGGGCGCGGCGGAACGCGGGCGCGGCCAGGCCGGTACCGGCCAGGAGCACGGCGGCGCCGAGGGTGAGAGCTCGGGAGCGCATGGGCGGGTCGTCCCTTCCGTTTCGGCGGGGTCCGTTCATGCGGGGTGATCCGATTTTGCTGGGACGGCCGTCCCGGCGGGAGCCCGTTTTCGGCCAACGGGCGACGGTTTCAGGACGCCTCGTCCGCCGGACGGTGCGTGAACGTCTCGCGGTAGGCGGTCGGCGGGACGCCGGTGACCCGGCGGAACCGGACGCGCAGCGCGGCGGCGGACGGGAACCCGGAGCGGCGGGCGACCTCGTCGACCGGCAGATCGGTCGTCTCCAGCAGCTGCTGCGCGCGCAGGACGCGCTGGTGGGCCAGCCACTGCGCGGGCGCGGACCCGGTGATCTCGCGGAACCGCCGGTCGTAGTTGCGCCTGCTCATGTGCGCGCGTCCGGCGAGGTCGGACGTCGACAGCGCGGAGTCGAGCCGGCCGAGCGCCCACCCCATCGTCTCGGCGACCGGGTCCTCGGCGTCGAGGTGGGGGATCGGCGACTCGATGTACTGCGCCTGCCCGCCGGCACGGTGCGGCGGCACCACCATGGCGCGGGCCAGCCGGTTGGCGTCCGCGGCGCCCAGCATCGACCGGATCAGGTGCAGCCCCAGGTCCATTCCCGCCGCGCCGCCGCCCCCGGTCAGCACGTCCCCGTCGTCCACGTACAGGACGGACGCGTCGACGCGGACGGCCGGGTGCAGTTCGGCCAGCCGGTCCGCCATCGACCAGTGCGTCGTCGCCGGGCGTCCGTCCAGCAAGGCCCGCGGCGGCGAGGACGAACGTCCCGCTGCACAGCCCGGCGACCCGCGCGCCGCGCGCGTGGGCGGTGCGCAGCGCGTCCAGTACCGGCGCGGGCGGCCGTTCGGCGGTCGGCTGCGGCAGGTTCGGGACGACGATCAGGTCGGCGGTCCGGATCGTCTCCAGGTCGTGGGGCACGGGACAGGTCAGCCCGCCGCCGACGATGGCGGTGCCGGGTTCGCCCGCGACGATCCGCAGGTCGACGTCGGGCAGGGCGCCGTAGTGCGCGGCGATGTCGAACACGCCGCAGGCGAAGGACATGCTGCCGAGGAGCGCGCCGTCGAACACGACCACGGCCAGCCGCCGCGACGGGGCCTCCTCGCGGACCCGGTCGTCCGGATAGAACGCGCCGGTAAGAAGGTCGATGCCCGTACCCATCGCCTCCCGCCCGCCTCGGAGCCGTCCCGTCTTGTGGATATCACAACGCGGACGGCCCCGGCACACGCCCGGGGACGGCCCCGTCCCGGTGGGGACGGGGCGCGTGCGTGCCGTTCGGGGTCAGCCGACCCGGAAACCGCCGGTCGGGGACACGTGCGCCCCGTGACCTGGGGGAATGAAATTGAACGGCGGCGGGGCGGGCGTCAGGCAAAAGGGGTCGGCGAAGAAGAGCAGTCGCCCGGTGCTCTGATTTGCGACGACGTGCGCGCCCGCCGGAAACGCCTGGCAGGCGGACGACGGCGGGTATTCCCGCAGTTCGGTGCCCGCCAACGAAACCTCGGCGCCCTCGGTGACGAAGACGACGATCTTGCCTTCGGGTTGTGCGGGGGCGGCGCTCGCGGGGGAGGCGGCGGTGAGCAGACCGGCCGTCAGGGCGGTGACGGCGGCGATCCGTGCGGGTGCGGGCATGAAGCTCCTTTGTCGTGATCGGAGGGAACGGCGATGGTGATGCCCACGCCGCCCCGGATTCATGGCACCCGGCAATCGACTTGTCACTTCGGGTAACAATCGCTGCTCACCGGACGACCGGCGATCGATCGAAGGGTTTGACAACCGGTCGTTGACTGTTCACTGTCCGTGAATTAGCTTGAGGCCCGGGTGCCGGAACGCACGTTCCCGCACCGCCCTTCAGGCGACCCCCGAACGCACCGGAAAGGGCACTGACCTGCAATGTTGCACACCCTCATCGTTGGAATGGGCAGGGCGGGCCACCGGCTGCACCTGCCGTCGCTCGCCAAGGTTCGCGATGTTGCTCCCGGGTTGCTGGCACCCGTCCCGATCGTGGCCTTCGACCCGTTCCGTCCGCCCGTGGCCGATGCGGCGACCGTCGACTCGCTGGAGGACGCCGCGCGCCGCTGCCCGCCGGACCGGACGGTCGTGCACCTGTGCACGCCCCCGCACGTCCGGGCGGCGATGCTCGACCGGCTCGCCGGACTCGGCTACCGCAAGATCATCGTGGAGAAGCCCCTCGCCGTGGACCTCGTCGGACTGGCGGCGATCGCCCGGATCCGGCGCCGCTGGGGCCTCGACATCACCGTCGCCACCCACTGGCTCGACAGCGCCCTCACCCGCCGCCTCCGGACGGCCGTGGCCGGCCGCCGCTTCGGGGAACTGCGCGGCATCCGCGTCGTGCAGAACAAACCGCGCTTCACCCGCGCGCCCGCACCCACCCGACCGCGTTCGACGTCGAGGTGCCGCACGCCCTCGCCGTCGCCCTCGACCTCGCCGGGACTGCTCCGCGTCGTCGACGCGTCCTGGGACGACCTCGTCATCGGCGACCACCGGGCGCCGAGACTTGGCCGCGCGCGCCTCCGGCTGGCGCACCGCACGGGCGTCCGCACCGAGATCGACTCCGACCTCACCTCGCCCGTCCGCGAACGCCGCATCACCCTCGACTTCGACGACGGCGTCCTCATCGGCCACTACCCGTGCAGCGACGCCGACCACACGGCCCAGCTCCGCACGGTCCGGCCCGGCGGCGAGGCGACCTGGACCGCGTTCGACGACGACGCGTTCCCGGCCTTCCTCGGCAGAACGTACGAGCGCTACGCGACGACCGCGCCCGCCCCGCACGGCACGCTCCCCCTGCAGGTCGACGCCGTCCGGCTCCTCACGGAAGCCAAACGCCTCTGCGCCGGAGTGCCGGAGGTGCGCGGTGTCGGCTGACGTCCGGTTCGCCGGGATCGGCGACGAGGCCGCACCCGACCTCGCGGGCCAGCTCGCCGCCGTCGCCGAACTCGGCTGGAACCGCCTCGAACTGCGCACCATCGACCGCACCCCCATCGCCCGGATGCCCGCGGACGACTTCCGCCGCGCCGCCGAACACCTGCGGGCCGCCGGAACGTCCGTGGTCGGCGTCGCGTCGAAGATCGGCGACTGGTCCCGTCCGGTGACCGGCGACTTCACCCTCGACACCCGCGAACTGGAAACCCTCGCGCGCCGCTGCGCCGTCCTGGACACCCGGCTCGTGCGGATCATGTCGTACCCGTCCGGCGGACTGGACGAGCCCGAATGGGGCCGCCGCGCCCGCGCGCGCCTCCGCGAACTCGCGGGCCGCGCCGCCGACCGCGGGCTCGTCCTCGTCCACGAGAACTGCGCGGGCTGGGCGGGCGACCGCGCCGACCGGATGCTCGACCTCGTCACCGGCATCGACAGCCCGTCCCTGCGGCTCCTGTTCGACACCGGCAACGGCGTCCCGCACGGCTACCCCGCGCCGCCGATGCTGCGCGCGATCGTCCCGTACGTGGCGCACGTCCACGTGAAGGACGCGACGCGCGCGGGCGGGGACACCGTCTACGTGCCGCCCGGCGAGGGCGACGCCGACGTCGGCGAGTGCCTCCGCCTCCTGTTCGACCACGGCTACGACGGCGTCCTCTCCCTCGAACCCCACGTCGCCCTGCGCCCGCACGCCGAAGCGGGACACGGCGAGCCCACGACCTTCGCCGAGTGCGCCCACGCCCTCGAACGCCTCGTCACGGACATCGCACCGAAGGCCCCCGCCCGATGACCCCGCCCGCCGAGCCCCGAGCGACCCCCGACTCGACCGGCCCCGAGGACACGACCCCCGGTCACCCGGCCGCCGGGGCCGCACCCGCCGACGGCCCGCCCGCCGGTTGCCTAGAGGCCAGTTGCCCCGGGGGTGGCGGTTGCCTGGGTGCCGCTCGCACGGGCACCGTTTGCGCAGGCTCTGGTTGCCCTGGTTCCGATGGCACGGGCACTGGTCGTCCGGCTGCCGCTCGTCGTCCGGGCACCGGTTGCGGTGAAGCCGGTCGCCCGGCGGGCGAGGGCTCGGTCGGCGGTGGTCCGGCGGGCTCCGGGACGGAGTGCCCGTGCGCCGCGTGCGGTGCCACCGGCGACGGGGCCGAGACGCCCGAGGGGGATGCGGCCATCGAGGGCTTCGCGACGACCGGCCTCGTCGGTCCTTGGGCCACCGCCGGGGATGGGACCGGCGGTGCGGCGGGGCTTACCGGGGACGATCGTGAGCTGCTCGTCCGGCTGCTCCGCCTGCCGACCGCGGGGCCCCTCGAAGGCGGGGACGGCGACCGGACGAATCGGCTCTGCGAGGCGCAGCTCGCGTACGCGGAGCACGCGGCGGCGTTCGGCATGCGCGTGGTGCGGCACGCGCCGGCGGTGCGGGCGGACGTGGAGCGGGGGCCGGTGCCCGCGGTCGTCCGGGCGGCGCTGGACCGGCCCGAGTTCCTCGCGGACCAGCCGAACCTCGTGCTCCGGCTCGGGCCGGACGGGGTGCCGGGCGCTCGCACGGTGATGTTCAACGTCCACCTCGACACCGTCGCGGGGGAGCAACCGGTGTCGTTCGACGGCGCGCGGTTCCACGGGCGGGGTGCGATCGACGCGAAGGGGCCCGCGGTGGCGCTGCTCGCCGGGATCCGTTCGGCTCGTGCGAGGAGACCGGCGATCGGGCGGGACGTGGGCGTGCTGGTGCAGGCGGTCGCGGGCGAGGAGGGCGGGGCGATGGGCGTGTTCGGCACTCGTCCGCTGGTGCAGGCGGGGTACACCGGACGGCTCAACGTGTTCTGCGAGCCGACCGGCGGACGGTTCCTCGCCCGGTGCACGGCGTCGATGACGGCGCGGGTGGTGGTCGAGGGGACGGACGCGATCGACGATCGTCCGGGCGAGGGGCACAACGCGAGCGTCCTGCTGGGGTTCCTGGCGCAGTGGCTCGGGCACGCGCTGGACCCGTACGCGGCGCGCGCGGCGGTGTGCGTCGCGGGACTGCGCACGGGGGCGCGGCACAACAAGGTGTACGGGTCGGGTGCGCTGTCGCTGAACCTCGCGTACTCGTCCATGGACGCGGGCCGCCGGATGGAGCGGGAGGTGGAGGCGGCGCTGCACGGGGGGCTGGACGCGTTCGCGGCGCGGTTCGCCGACACGATGCTGTTCGCCCGCACCGCCGCCGACGCGCACGCGATCACCCGGCTGGAGTGGCTGAAGCGGGGCCTGCCGGTGCTGGACGACCGGCACGCGTGGGGGCACGCGCTGCTGCAGCGCGCGGGGATTCCGTCGTGGCCCCCCGATGAGCCCGCGTTCACCTGCGACGCGATCTGGATGTCGCAGATCCCGGGGACGTGCACGGTCGTCCTCGGGCCCGGCGATCTCGCCGCGAACAACGCGCACGCCGACGGGGAGTTCGCCGACGCGGCGGACCTCGCGGCGTTCGCCGATGCCGTGTCCCGTCTGCTCATCGCTTTCACCGACGACTCGAACGGAGCGCCGTGACCTTACTTGCCGCCGATCCCCCCGAGCAGGCCGCGGACGGTGTCCGCGTGCACTACGCCGAGCTGATCGACTTCACGACCGCCGTGTTCGCCGCGCACGGTGTGCCGCGCGCCCGCGCGCACGCGGCGGCGCGCGCGCTTTGCCACGGCGATCTGACCGGTATGGAGTCCCACGGTCTCGCGAATCTCACCCGCCTGTACCTGCCGTTGTTCGCGGAGGGACGGGTGGAGCCGCGCGCCGATCCGCGGGTGCTGGCCGATCGGGGCGCCGCGGTGCTCCTGGACGCGGGCCGGGCGCTCGGCCTGTGGTCGGCGGGGGCCGCGATGGACCTCGCGGCCGATCGGGCCGAGTCGTACGGGATCGGGATGGTGTCGGTGCGGGGCGCGACGCACTTCGGGTGCGCGGGGCATCACGCGCTGCGGGCCGTGGAGCGGGGGATGATCGGGCTGGTCGCGGCGAACTGCGGCGGGCAGCGGATCGCGCGGCCGCCCGGCGGGGCGGTGCCGATGCTGGGCACGAACCCGCTGAGCGTCGCGGCGCCCGCGGGGCCGCACCCGCCGTTCGTCCTGGACATGAGCACGACGGCCGCGCCGACGGGGCGCGTCCGGCGGGCCGCCCGGGAGGGCCGGACGGTCCCGGCGGGGCTGCTCGCGGACGACGCGGGCCGCGCCGTCACCGATCCCGCCGAGTTCGACGCGGGACGGGCGCACCTGCTGTGGCTCGGCGGTGCGGCGGGGCAGTACAAGGGGTTCGGGCTGGGTCTGGCGGTGGAGGTGCTGGCCGCGCTGGTGGCGGGGGCGGGCCTGGGCCCGCTCGGCGAGACCGGACGCGACGACGACATCGGCTTCGTGACCGTCGCGATCGCGCCGGACACGCTCCACGACCGGACACCGGCGGACGCCGCCGCGCTGTTCGGCGCGCTGCTGGACTGCCCGCCCGCCGAGCCGGGCGAGCCCGTCCGGTATCCGGGGTGGCACGAGCACGAGCGGGCGCGGGAGCGGATGCGCGACGGCGTCCCCCTGGGCCGCGATCTGTACGGGGAGTTGTACGAGGTCGCGGTGCGCACGGGCGTCGCCGTCCCGGAGCAGCGGTGATGGCGCCGCTGCGGGTCGCGGTCGTGGGGCTCGGGGTGATCTCCCGGTTCTACCTCGCGGCGCTGCGCGACTCGCCGGACGTGCGGCTGGCCGCGGTGTGCGACGGCGACCCGGCGAAGGCGTTCGCGCACGGGATGCCGGGTTACACCGACCATGTGCGGCTGCTGGAGGAGGAACGGCCGGACGCCGTGGTGGTGACGGTGCCGAACGACGTGCATCACCGGATCTGCGTGGACGCGCTGGAGCGGGACGTCGCGGTCTGCGTGGAGAAGCCGCTGGCGTTGACGGCGGCGGAGGGGGCCGAGCTGGAGCGGCTCGCCGAACGCCGGGACGTCCCGATGTTCACCGCGTTCCACCGCCGCCACAACGCGGCGGTCGAGCGGCTCGCGCGCGAGTGCGCGGAGGCGGGCGCGGCCGTCGCGGAGGTGACGGTCCGGTACCTGGAGCGCATCGAGGAGCATGCGGGCGACGACGGCTGGTACCTGGACGCGGCGCGCTGCGGCGGCGGGTGCGTCGCCGACAACGGGCCGAACGCGTTCGACCTGGTCCGGCTGCTGCTGGGGCCGGCGGAGACGGTGTCGGCGCGGATCGAGCGGGACGCGGCGGGCACCGACCGGCGGGCCGACATCGGGCTGCGGGCGGGGCCGGCGCGGGCGCGGGTGCTGCTCGACTGGTCGTATCCGGGCGAGTGCAAGGACGTAGAGGTCCGGCTGGTGGACGGGCGGACGCTGCGGGCCGACATGCTCGACGGGCACACGGGGTTCAAGGAATCGCTGTGGCACGAGTACGTCGGGGTGGTGCGGGCGTTCGCGCGGTGCGTGCGGGGACGGTTCGAGTACGACGGCGGTCTCGCCGCGCTGCGGTTCGTCGAGCACGCGTACCGGCTGGAGCACACCGGATGAACCCTGACGAGGACGGGGCGAAACGGGCGGTGCGGGCGACGCTGGTGAAGGTGCTGACGCATTCGCGGACGGATCGCGGGATGCGCCTCGAACCGTTCGCGAGCCGCTGCGTGCGGGCGGGCGAGGTGCACGAGCTGGTGGCGACCGACCACACCGAGACCGCCGCGGGGGCACGGATCGACCGGGTCGCGTTCCTCGGGTTCGCGGAGATCGGCGCGGCGGGCGTCCTGGACCGCGGGGACGAGCTGTGGATCGGCGACCGCCGGATCGGGGTGCTCCTCGGCTTCGACGGCTGCCACCTGCCGAACCACTACAACGTGCTCGTCCGGGCCGACCAGGGGCCGCCGCGCAGCGGGGGCGGGCTGGGGCTGGCGCCGGAGGAACGGCTCGTGTTCCGGCAGGGCCGCCCGCCGCGCTGAACACCGGCCGACGTATCGGTAAATGACCGAATTCTGTAACTGCTTCGGCCGCCGCATGCCCAAATTGAAAAGTGGTCCGGGGGAGGTGTGAATTCATCACGGAGATATGTGGTCCTTACCTTCGCAGCATGGTTTTCGCCGACGGAAATAGGCAATCTCAGTGGTGTGAGACCGGGTGCAGGATTCGCCCCCTCGCAGAATCCCGATTCGACTGTTCGCATCCCGTGCGGAGGATGCGGAAAGGAAGGTCCAATGGTCATGGCCACCAAGCAGGAGAACCGCCTGGAAGAGCGGTTCCGGCTGTGGGACAGCAACGGCAACGGCACCATCGAGCGGGCCGACTTCGAGCGCGAGGCCGACGACATCATCGCCCGGCTGGGCGCGCAGGGCACCCCGGAGGCGGACGGGCTCAAGGACGCCTACCTCGGCATGTTCGACGCGCTCGCGGGCGCGGCCGGGACCGACAAGATGAGCCGGCAGCAGTTCCTGCAGGTCGCCGAGCAGGAGATCATCGGCAAGGGCGACGCGGGGTTCGCCGCCGTGGTCAAGCCGACCATCCAGGGGATCGTCACGGTCCTCGACAAGAGCGGCGACGGCGAGATCACCCCGGCGGAGATGCACGGCTGGTTCGCCGCGATCGGGCTGAGCCCCGAGGTGGCCGACAGCGCGTTCCGCCAGCTCGACACCGACGGCAGCGGGAAGCTGTCGGTGGACGAGTTGGTGAACGCGGTGCGCGACTACCACCTCGGCCGCAACGACATCCCGCTGCTCGGCCGCTGACCCCCGGCCGCTGAGCGCCCGGTCGCCGGCCGGGCGTCCCGGAAATGACGGGCCGTCCGGGAGAACGCCGCACCTAAATGGGCTGCCGGTGTTCTCCCGGACGGTTCCGCCGCCGCCTCTCGAACGTGCGGGGAAACGTGCAGACGACGACGAGCTCGACCGGGCAATCCATTCCGTTCTTCACCCAGGCGGCGACGTTCGGCGCCGAATGGGGCGGCATTCGAAGACATCTGATCGACGTCCTCGACAACGGCAAGTTCTCGCACGGCGCGAAGGTCGCCGAACTCGAACGCGCCCTCGAACAATGGACCGGCGCGCGGCATGTCGTGGCGGTGAACTCGGGGACGGACGCGCTCGTCCTGCTGCTGCGCGCCGTCGGGCTGCGGCCGGGCGACGAGGTGATCGTCCCCGCGTACTCGTTCATCGCGACGGCGTCGTCGGTCGCGCTCGCCGGGGGCGTCCCGGTGTTCGCCGACATCGAGGCGGGCGGGCACGGCATCGATCCGGCGGCGGCGGACGCCGCGGTCACCGCCCGCACCCGGATGATCATGCCGGTGCATCTCTTCGACCGGACCGCCGACCTGCGCGGCGTCGCCGGGGTCGCGCGGCGGCACGGCCTCACGCTCGTCGAGGACAGCGCCGAGGCCATCGGCATGCGGGCCGACGGCGCGCACGCCGGGCTGCACGGCGCGGGCGGCGTCCTGTCGTTCTTCCCCGCCAAGACCCTCGGCGCGATCGGCGACGGCGGCGCGGTGCTGACCGACGACGGCGCGGTCGCCGAGGCCGTCCGGATGCTGTGCCACCACGGGCGCGGCGGGCGCACCCTCGACGACTTTCCCGCCATCTCCAACCCGACCGTCCTGCCGGGCCGCAACAGCAAGATGGACGACGTGCAGGCGGCCGTCCTGCTCGGCAAGCTCGCCCGGCTCGACGCCGACATCGCGCGGCGGGCCGAACTCGCCGCCCGCTACGACGCGCGGCTCCGCGACGTGCCCGGGGTGCGCCGGGTGCCCGGGGACGTCCCGCCGCACCCCGGCACCGGACGCGTCGTCTACGTCTACCTCGTCGAGGCCGACGAACGCGACGCGCTCGCCGCGCACCTCGCCGCCCGGGGCGTCGGCACCGAGGTCTACTACCCGCGGCCGCTGCACCTGCAGCCGTGCTTCGCGCACCTCGGGCACCGGACGGGCGACTTCCCCCGCGCGGAGGCCGCGTGCGCCGCCGCCCTCGCGCTCCCGCTCTATCCCGACCTGCCGGACGCGCACGCCGACCGCGTCTGCGACGAGATCGAAGCCTTCTACGCCGGAAGGAGAACGCCCCGTTGACCGCCCCACCGATCGCCGCCGACGCCGCCGCCACGACCATCCCGTTCTTCCCGCCCGACCTGTTCGACGGCGACCGCGAAGCCCTGCTGGACGCCGTCCGCGCCATCGGCACCGGGACGGCGCAGAAGTTCATCCTCGGCGAGCACACCGCGGCCCTCGAACGCGCGCTCCGCTCCCGTCTGACGGCCGCGACCGCCGGGGCGGCCGGGGACGTCGTCGCGTGTTCCAGCGGGACGTCCGCGCTGTCGCTGCTCCTCGCGGCGATGGACATCGGGCCGGGCGACGAGGTCGTGGTGCCCGCGTTCGGGTGCGCGCCGCTCGCCGCGACCGTCTTGGACGCCGGCGCCCGTCCCGTGTTCGCCGACATCGACCCGCTGCGGCTCACGATCGACCCGGCGGCCGCCGAGGCGCTGATCGGGCCGCGCACGCGGGCGCTCCTGCCCGCGCACATGTTCTCCGTGATGGCGGACATGCCCGCGTTCCGCGACCTCGCCGACCGGTACGGCCTGCGGCTGATCGAGGACTCGGCGCTCGCGCAGGGCGGCACGCTGCGCGGGCGTCCGGCGGGCTGCTGGGGCGACGCGGGCGTGTACTCGTTCGTCCAGGTCAAGACGTTCGGGATGCCGGGGGAGGGCGGCGTCGCCATCACCCGCGACGCCGAACTGGGCGAGGCCGTCCGGATGCTGCGCAACCACGGGCAGGACGGCGCCCACCGGTTCGTCCACCACCGCGTCGGCCACAACAGCCGGTTCGACGAGGTCATGGCCCTCTTCCAGCTCCACCGGCTGCCCGGACTGGACGGGCGGCTGGCGCGCCGCGCCGAGATCTCCGCGTACTACTCGCGCCGGTTCGCGCCGCTCGCCGACCGCGGCCTGGTCGCGCCGCCGGTCGGCGGCGACGGCCGCTTCCACTACGTGTACACGGTCCTGACGGACCGGCGGGACGAGCTGCGCGACCACCTGGCCGCGCGCGGGATCGCCTCGCACGTCTACTACCCGCGCCCGCTGCCCGCCCAGCCCGCGTTCGCCCCGCACGCCGCGGCCGGGCCCGGGGCGGGGTGGCCGAACGCCGCCTCCGCCGCCCGCCGCAACCTCTCGCTGCCGCTCTACCCCCACCTGACCGACGCCCAGGCCGAGCACATCGCGGACGCCGTCCACGCGTTCGCCGACACCTATATCTGCACCGACACGAACCGGGAGCGGTGATGACGCACCAGACGGCCCTCGCCCGGACGGACGCGCCCGTCCCGGGCGGCGTGCGCGGCGGCCTCGCCGCCTACGCGCGGCTGGCCAAACTCGACATCTACGACTACTACCTCGGCCTCCCGCTCGTCTGGGCGCTGCTCGTCCCGGCCGTCCGCTGGGACGCCGCGACGTTCGGGCTGCTCGGCCTCGTGCTGCTCGCGGAGGTCGTCGTCGTGGCCGCCATGGTCGGCTTCGACGACATCACCGGGTTCCGCGACGGGAGCGACGCCGCGAACTACGGGTCCGACGCGGCCCGCCGCCGGCTGCACCGCAAGCCGCTCGTCGCGGGCACCCTCACCGAGCCGCAGGCGCTGCGGTTCGCGTGGGCGGCGACGGCGATCGGGACGGCGCTGTGGGCGGCCGCCGTGGTCGCGGCGCCGCACCGTCCGGTGTGGGCGGCGGTCCTCGCGGCGGTGTGCGCCGCCGCGTCGGTGCAGTACTCGTGGGGGCTGAAGATCAGCTACCGCGGGTTCCAGGAGCTCTTCCTGATCGGGCTCGGGATCGGCTGGACGCTCGTCCCGTACGCGCTGCTGACCGGTGCGGCGCCCGCGTTCGTGCTCGTCCAGGCGGTGGTGTTCGGGGCGGGGCCGATGCTGTTCGGCCTGTACTCCAACACCAACGACGCCGACGGCGACCGCGCCGCCGGGCGGATCACCGTCGCGACGCTGGTGTCGGCCCGGACGCACCGCGCGTTCGTCGCCGCGGCGACCGGCGCGCTGGTGCTGCTGATCGCCGGGTCGGTCGGCGGGGGCCGCGCCGTGGTGGTTCCCGGCGGTGCTGCTCCCGGTCGTGGCGATGCGGCTGGCGCACCTCGTGATCGGGTTCCGGGGCGACATCCTGCGGGCCCGCCGGATCGCCATCCACGCCCACCGCGGCACCGTCGCGCTGCTGATCGCCGCGAACCTGGTCGCGTCCGGGACCGTGTCGTGACCGACGTGGACGTCGACGTCGCCGTCGTCGGTGCGGGACCCGCCGGGCTGGCCGCCGCGCACGCGCTCGCCGCGACGGGCCGGACGGTCCGGGTGCTGGAGGCCGCGGACGCCGTCGGCGGGCGGATGCGGACGGTCCGCGAGCACGGCTGCCTGATCGACATCGGCGCCGAGATGTTCCCGGACCGGCCCGCGTACCCGGCGACGTGGCGGCTGATCTCCGCGCTCGGCCTCGACGCCGACCCCGCCGCCGTCCCGCGCGTGCCGGACGCGCTCGCCGTGTGGCGCGGCGGCCGCACCCGCCCGCACGTCGGGCGTCCCCTTGGGCTGCTCACCGGGGCGGGCCTGCCGGTCCGCGCCCGCCTCGACCTGGTGCGGCTCCAGGCGCGGCTCGCCCGGTTCGGCGACCTCGACCCGCAGCGCCCCGAACACACCTCGCTCGGCGCGGCGACGGTCGCCGAACTCGTCCGCCCGTACCATCGCGACCTGCGCGGATACCTCGTCGAGCCGCTCGTCGCCGGGTTCTTCGGCTGGGACCCCGGACGGTCCGCCGCCGCCCCGTTCGCCGCGCACCTGGCGACGTCCGGCGGGACGGGCGGCTGGCGCACCTACCGCGACGGGATGGACACGCTGGCGCGCGCCCTCGCCGACCGGCTCGACGTCGTCCTCGGCTCCCCGTGACGCGGGTGACGAACGGGCCCGGGCCCGTCCGGCTGGAGTCGCCGCGCGAGACCGTGACGGCGCGGGCCGCGGTGCTCGCCGTCCCCGCGCCCGTCGCGGCCCGGCTGTACCCGGACGCGCCGCCCGCCGACCGCGAGTTCCTGCGGGCGAGCGGGTACGCGCCGATGCTGCGCGTCAGCCTCGTCCTGGACCGTCCGCTGGCGCCGCGCGGCGCCCGGCCCCGGTTCGCGACGCTCGTCCCGTCCGCCGAGGACCCCCTGCTCGGCGTCATCACCGCCGACCACCACAAGCATCCCGGCCGGGCGCCCGGCGGGCGCGGGCTGCTGTCGCTGATCACGATCAGCCGCGCCGGCACCGCCGAACTCGTCGGCGCGCCCGACGATGCGGTGACGAACCGGCTGCTCGCCCGCGCCGAACGGTTCGTCCCCGGCCTTTCCCGGCATGTCGAGCATGTCCGGGTGTCCCGGTTCCGGTACGGGCTGCCGGAGGCGGCGCCGCGCGCGCTGCGGCTGCGCGCCGCGTTCGCGCGCCGTCCCGTCGCGGCCGTCGAGTACGCGGGCGACTGGACGGTGCTGCGCCCGTGCAGCGAGGGCGCCGTCGCGTCCGGCGGGACGGCCGCCGCGCGCGTCGTCGCCCACCTGACCGGCGACCGCGGTCCTCGCCGACGGGCTCGGCGACGGTCTCGGCGACGGGCTCGGCGACGCCTTATCCCCCCATCCACGACAGGAGGCGAGCCGATGATCCCGTTCGGCAAGCGCATCGAGCTGGGCACGCTGTTCGACGACCTCGCCGACCGCGGCGGCTCGACGGTCGTGCACCTCGGCCGTCCGCTCGACATCGCGCCCGCGCTCGGCACCGCCCTCGACCCGCCCGCGCTCGCCCGGCTCGTGCGGGCCGCGTCCGGCTGGCTGGCCGCCGCCGGGGCCGGGCACGGCGACCGGGTCGCGATCGCGAAACGCGACCACTGGGACACGGTCCTGCTCGCCTGCGCCGCCGCCCGCATCGGCGCCGTCCCCGCACTCCTGTCCGCCCACCTCGACGCCGACACGCTCGACACCCTCCTCGAACGCCTCGGCCCGGCGCTGCTCGTCACCGACTCGGCGCGGCTCGCCGCGAGCTGGTCGGCGGGCGGCGCGCCCGAGTCCCGCGCCGCCCGCACGCTCCTCCTCGACGGCGACTCCGCGACCGCCCTCACGCTCGACGACGTGCGCGGCGCGCCCGTCCCCGCCCCCCACCGGCCGCCCGTCGACCACCCGCTGGCGATCATGCACACGTCCGGCACCACCGGGGTGCCCAAGCTCGTCACGCACACCACCCGGACCCTGCTGCGCCGCCTCGCCGGGTTCGAGGCGCGCCGCTGGCCGCTGCTGTCCGCCCGCCCCGACGACGTGCTCGCCGGATCGTTCTCGTTCGTGCACGGCCGCGCGCTCGCCTGGACGGCCGTCGCGCTGACCCACGGCCCCCGCGAACTCCTCGCCCTCCCCTCGTCCGACTGGGCCGAGGCCGGTCCGCTGCTCGACCGGCACCGGCCCACCGTCGTCGAGGCCCAGCCCGCCACGTTCGTCCGGTGGCGGTCCCGGGCGCGCGGCGACGACCACCCCTTCGACCGGGTGCGGCTGTTCGTCAGCACGTTCGACGCCGTGCACCCGCCGACCGTCCGCACCTTCCTCGGCGCCACGCGGCACGCCCGTCCCGTCTGGCTGCAAGGCTGGGGGCAGAGCGAGACCGGCCCGCTGACCTTCCGGTTCCTCACCCGCCGCGCCCTCGCCGCCGAACACCAGCGGCATCCGACCACCCGCGACCTCGGCCGTCCCGTCCCCGGCCGCACCCGGCTGCGCGTCCTCGACCGCGACACGCTGCGGCCCGTGCCGCGCGGCACCCCCGGGCTCGTCGTCTGCGCCACCCGCGCGCTCGCGGACGGGTACGTGGGGGAGCGGGCGCGGTTCGAGGGCAAACGCGCGGGCCGCTGGTTCATGACCGGCGACATCGGCGTCCGCACCCGCGACGGGCGGCTCCTCCTCCTCGACCGGGAGGCCGACGCCGTCCCCGAAGGCAGCGGCACCGAACTCGAAGACGTCATCGAGGACCGGCTGCCGACGTCGTCGAATGCGTCGTGCTCAGCGTCCCCGGCGGGCCGTCCCTGCCCGTCGTCGTCGCCGACGCGCCCCTCGACCCCGTCCGCTGGCGCGAAGCGACCGCCGACCTGCCCGAACTCGCCGAACCGGCCGTCCTGAAGTGGGACGACGTGCCGCGCACCGGCACCGGCAAGGTGCGCCGCGCGGTCCTGCGCGAACGGCTCGGCCTCGCCCCCGAGACCTACGGGACGGGCCGATGGACGTGACACGACCGCTGGCCGGGACGACCGTCCGCGCCTCCGGCGGCTCCCTCGCGCTGCGCGTCGCGTCCGCCCGGCTCCGCGCGCTCGGCTGCACGATCGAGGACGGCGGCGCGGCCCCGCCGGATGCGCCGGCCGGACGGCTCGCCGCCGTCCGCCTCCCGTTTCCCGGGGTGCTGCCCGAGTGCGCGATCGGCTGGTCCGGGCCCGTGCGGGTGCCGATGGACGGCGAACACGACGTGCAGGCCGCCTGCGGCATCATGCAGGTCCACGGACGGGCGCGCGGCGGCCCCCGCGTCCTGCCGATCGACTACGCGTCCGTGTGCGCCGGGGTCCTCGCCGCGCAGGCGTTCACCGCCGGCGCCCTCGCCGCCCTGCACGGCCGCACGGACGTCGCCGCCACCACGTCCGTCGCGCAGGCCGCGGCCCTCGCGCTCACGCAGTACGTCGCCGTCGCGACCGCCGAACCGGGCGCGGACCGTCCGTCCTCCCCGGGGCCCGCGCGGACGCCGCCGTTCCGCTCGTCCGACGGGGTCCGGTTCGAACTCGAAACCTTCGACGCCGAACGCTGGCTGTGGTTCTGGTCCGCGCTCGGCACCCCGCGCGCGCCGATCGTCCGCGGGTGGCCGCCGTTCCAGCAGCGGTTCGCCACCGCGAGGTGCGACCTGCCGCCGGAACTGGGCGCGACGGCGACCCGGCACGCGTACCGGACCGTCCGCGACGCCGCCGAGGCCGCGGGCGTGAGCGTCGTGCCGATCCGCGCCGCCGCGCCCGGCGCCCGCCGCCCCGTG
>NZ_MKJY01000581.1 GCF_001942465.1 Actinomadura sp. CNU-125 | reverse complement strand
CGGGGTGGACGGGGTGACGGCTGTGTCCTGCGGCTGCTGGTCCGGCTTGCCGAGGACCACGCGCTCTCCGTCGCTGGCCATCCTCGGCGCGTGTTCGGTTCCCGGTCCGTCGGCGACCACGCGCGGACGGGCCGTGGACGTTCGGGCGGTCGACGGCGTCCCGGTCGCCCGGCGGCGGCGGGGTCAGTGCGTGCGGTGGGCGCGAGTCAGCGCCAGCCCGCCGAGGGCCGTGCCGACCAGCCCCACCAGCAGGGCCACGACGCCTCCGCCCAGCCCGTTGCCGGTGCCGAGGCCGCCGTCGGCGGTGGCGACGACGAGTCCGCCGAGGGCCATGCCGAACGGTCCGGCGACCAGGGCCGCGATCGCGCCGCGCCGCACGTTTCCGGCGCCGGCGCGGCCGGTGGAGCGGGCGACGGCCAGCGCGCGATCCCCACGCCCGCGAGTCCGGCGAGCGCGGCCACGATGGCGCCGAGGCGTCCGGCGCTCATGGTGTACGCGTCGGCGGCGATCGGCCGGACCCATTCCTGCGCGGCCGCCGACGCGGCGAACATTCGGACCAACATGAGGCGCTCCTTTTCTCGTGGCCGGATATGTGCAGATCATGTCTTCCGGACGCCGCGTCGGGCGTCCGGCGAACGCGGGCAATTCGCCCTGCCGCCGGTGCCGCAGCCGGTTACCGCGGCGACGGCAGGAGCCCCGCGGATACCGCGGGTGCGGTAGGCGGCCGATCGTCCGGACGCAGGAGTCGCTCGCGGGGGCATCCGGTTAGTGTTCGCGCATGGGCACGCTGCGGAACGGCGTCACGGACTGGACGGTCGCCGTCGGGGTGGCCGCCGTCCTGCTGGTCACCGGGCTGTCGGAGCAGCGCCCCGACACGGGCCTCGACCTGCTCGGCTGCGTGCTGCTGGTGGCCGGCGGTGCCGCGCTGGCGGCGCGCCGCCGGTCCCCGGTCCCCGTCCTGGCCGTCACGGGGCTGTGTGCGGTCGGCTACCAGGCGGCCGGTTATGACGTGCCCGCGGTCGCCTACCTCGTCGCGGTGTACGCGGCCGTGCGGGCCGGGCGCCGCACGCTCACGGTGGCGGCGAGCCTGATCATGATGGCGGCCCTTCCGCTCGCGGCTTTGGCGTCCGGCCTGCATGACACGGGCGAAGCGTTCGCTCAGGCCCGCGGCGCCCTCGAATTGGCATGGCTGATCGCGGCCGGTGCCGCGGGGGAGGCGCTGCGGCAGGCCGAGCGGCGGGCCGACGAAGCCGAACGCACCCGGGAGGAGGCCGCGCGGCACCGCGCCGCCGAAGAACGGCTGCACATCGCCCGGGAACTGCATGATTCGCTCACCCACCAGATCTCGATCGTCAAAGTGCAGGCCGAAGTCGCCGTCCATGTGGCGCGCAAGCGTGGGGAGAAGGTGCCGGAGGCCCTGCTGGCCATCCAGGAGGCGGGACGGGAGGCGACCCGCGAGCTGCGGGCGACCCTTGAGGCGCTGCGCGACGACGACACGGCTCCGCCGCGCGGGCTCGACCACGTCCCCGAACTGGTCGAACGGGCTCGTGCTCTCGGCCTGGACGCGACCCTGACGATCGAGGGACCGCGACGCGACGTGCCCGCGGCGGTGGAACGCACCGTCTACCGGATCGTCCAGGAGTCGCTCACCAACATCGCCCGTCACGCGGACGCGGCGGCGGCGTCGGTCAGGATCGACTGCGCCCGGACACGCTCGCGATCCGCGTCGACGACGACGGCAGGGCCGCGCCGGGCACCGTGCCCGCACCCGGTGTCGGGTTGCTCGGCATGCGCGAGCGGGTCGCCGCTCTCGGCGGCCGGATGAGCGCCGAACCGCGCCGCGAGGGCGGCTTCGTCGTGCGGGCCGAACTCCCCGTGGAGCGATCGTCGTGATCCGCGTCCTGCTGGTCGACGACCAGCCGCTGCTCCGTGGCGGGTTCCGTGCGCTGCTCGATCTCGAAGACGACATCGAGGTCGTTGCCGAAGGCGGCGACGGCGCGGAAGGGTTGGCCCTGTCCAGGGAGCACCTGCCGGACGTCGCTCTCATCGACATCCGGATGCCGGTCCTCGACGGCATCGAGACGACCCGGCGCATCGTCGCGGACCCCGCCCTCGCCCGGGTGCGCGTCGTCATCCTGACGAACTACGGCATGGACGAGTACGTCTTCAAGGCGTTGCGCGCGGGTGCGGCCGGGTTCCTCGTCAAGGACATCGTGCCCGAAGACCTCCTGCACGCCGTGCGCGTCGCCGCGCGCGGCGACGCGCTGCTCGCCCCGTCCATCACCCGCAAGCTCATCGACCGGTACGTCGCCCACCCGCCCGACGGCGGCAAGGGTTCGGGCCTGGAAGAACTGACGGTACGTGAGCGTGAGGCCGTCGTCCTGGTCGCGCGGGGCCTGTCCAACGACCAGATCGCCGATCGCATGGTGATCAGCCCGATGACGGCGAAGACCCATGTCAACCGGGCCATGACCAAGCTCCGCGCCCGCGATCGCGCCCAGCTCGTCATCCTCGCGTACGAATCCGGTCTGGTGATCCCACGCAAGCCCTGACGTCCGCGTTGTCGCGATGGCCGGTCGCGCCTTCCTTCCCGTGGACGTACGAACCGGGCGGGCCCCGTAGATGAGGGAGGCATCCGGAGCCAAGGCGACCCGCCGTATCAGAGCACCTTTGCCCTGGTGTATCCGTGACCGAGCCGTCCGACTGGGCGATCGCTACCCCAGCCACACTCCGTCGCGCATGATGACCCTGCCGCGCAGTTCTGGTTCTCCCCGCCAAGCGTGCACTGTCTTCGGCTCCACGCGTATATATAGAAAAGGGTCTTCCTCGGTGCGCGGATCCCATCCGAATTTGTCGGCGAACGCGTTCGCGGCGTCCTCGGGCGCGTTCTGGTCTGGAAAACATTCCGCCTCTCCTTGTAGAAGTACCACGTCGAAGGTGTCCGGCAGGGCCAGGCGCACACGCGGCTCCTTGCGGACGTTCCGCACAGTCACAGAGGTTGCGCTGGTGCACATCCATACCGCTCGGCCGTCCCACGAGAACCACAGCGGTATCTGGTGCGGGCCGTGATCGGGGTGCGCTGTCGACACCCATATATCCCGCTCGGCAGCGAGCCGTTCCAGGGTGTGGCGCCTACGCTCCGGCACCTCGCGATGAGTGATTCCCGTTGTTGATTGCATGGGGTCGACCTTAGCCAGAGTCGTCGAAAGCGCACATGAGTCGCTGGTCCTACTCCCAGCGACCGACAAGCTCCTATCTGCCTCTTCGGGCGGCTAAAAGGAATGGGTGGGTTTGTGCGTGGGGACGGTGGGGTTGTGGAGTCACTTCATGGCGGTGCCCCGGGTGGTTGCGGGGGGTCGGGAGGTGAGGCGGCCGTCGGTCATGGTGTGCACTCGGTCGGCGGTGGCGAGCTGGTCGCGGTCGTGGGTGACCATGACGGTGGCGAGTCCGTGGTCGTGGGTGAGGTCGGCGAGGAGGTTCACGACCTGCTCGCCTCGGTGGTGGTCGAGGGCGCTGGTGGGTTCGTCCACGAGAAGGACCTCCGGGGAGTTCATCAGGGCACGGGCGATGTTGACGCGCTGGCGTTCGCCTCCCGACAGCTGGTGCGGGCGTTTGTGCCCGGCGTCGGCGAGCCCGACGGCGTCCAGGAGGTCGCGGGCCCGACCGGTGGCGCGCCGCGGGGAGCGGCCCGCCAGGTGGGCCATCACCGTGAGCTGGTCGAGGGCGGTCAGGGAGGGGAGCAGGTTGGGCTGCTGGAACACGATGCCCACCTGGTCGCGGCGCAGCCGGGCGCGGTCGGCGGGGCGCAGCGCGGTGACCTCGCGGCCGGCCACGGTGACCGCTCCGGAGGTGGGGCCGAGCAACGTGCCCGCCACGGCCAGCAGACTGGACTTGCCGGAGCCGGACGGGCCGACGACGGCCGCCAGCTCTCCCGGTTCGACCATCAGGTTCACGTGGTCGAGGGCGGTCAGGGTGCGTTCGCCGTCGGGGTAGGTCAGGACGACGTCGTGCAGGGCGAGGCTGCTCATCGTGCGGCTCCCAAAGCGGTCAGCGGGTCGACGGAGGTGATCGCGCGGACGGCGACGGCCGCCCCGGTGGTGCCGAGGAGGATCATCACCGCGGCGGGAAGCAGGGTTGTGGCGGCGGAGACCACGAAGGGGACGCCGCCGCCGAGGGCGAACCCGGCGAGTGCGCCGATCGCTCCGCCGAGGCCCGCCCCCGCCGTCAGGATCAGGACCGCCTGCGCGAGCGCGTCCCGCAGCAGGTGGCCGGTGCTCGCGCCGAGGGCCTTCAGTACCGCGACGTCCGCGCGGCGCTGGATCGTCCAGACGGTGAAGAAGGCGCCCATGACCAGCGCGGAGATGACGAACAGGAATCCGCGCATGAGCTGCAGCGACCCGTTCTCGGCGGAGAAGGAAGGGACGGCCGATCTGGCGTCGCCGGGTGTGAGCGCCGTCGTGTTCAGGCGGGCGTCGGCCGCCGCGAGGTCCGGGTCGCCGTTCACCCGGAGCAGCAGGACGGTCGGTGCTTCCGCCGGGACGATCGCGCGCCAGTCGTCGAGGGCCGTCCAGGCGACCGGACTGTGCCCGTAGGACGCGTCGCCGGAGGTGCCGGTGACGGTGAGCGTGCGTCCCGATACGCGTACACGGTCGCCCGGTGCGAGGCCGGAGGTTTCGGCGAGCCCGGCCGACAGCACGATCTCGCCGGTGGACGGGACGGTGCCCGCGGTGCTTCCGGGTGGGATGCCGAACAGTGCGGCGGGAGTACCGCCCGCGCCGTGGGCGAGTCGGCTCATCGAGACGCCCAGCGGCTCGGCCGTGACGCCCGGAACGTCCTGCCAGGCCCGGAGGGTCTCTTCGTCGATGCGGCTTTCGGCGAACGACGGCTCGCCTTCTGGTGGGTTCGAGAACACGATCCGGTCGGCAGGCAGGCCGGTGACGGCGGACGTGCTGTCGCGGGCCAGCCCTTCGGTGAGGCCGGACAGCATCGTCACCAGCAGCGTGATGAGCAGCACCACCGACCCCATCAGGGCGAACCGCCCCTTGGCGAACCGCAGGTCCCTCAGTGCCACGAACACGGTCGCTCCCTTGAGTTGGGTGAGACGGGCTTGGACGTTTCCAGCTTCGGTGGCGGGCTCGGTGCGGGGGATCGTGCTGACGCATCGGCGGGGCGCCTTAGAACGGACGGGGCGGGGTCGTCCTTTTGATGGATGTGGAGGGCGCGATCTCGCCGCTTACGCTGGGTGAGTTATGAAGGACGATTTGTTCTCCACGGCGGTTCGGCTGCTGAGCCTGGCGGTGCACGGCACGTTCTTCGTGCTGCTCGCGATCGCCATGGTCCGCAGCGTCGCCGAGGGCGTGCCGGGGGCCGCCGTCGGCGGCGCCGTGCTGGGGGCGGCGTACCTGGTGATCGGGCCGATCGACCGGCGGACCCGCCGCGCGAACCGGCGGGACGGCGCCCAGATCTGGCTGGTGCTGCTCACGCTCGGCTGGGCCGGGCTGACGGTCGCGTCGCCGAGCTTCGTGTGGCTCGCGTTCCCGCTGTTCTTCGTTTACATGTACCTGCTGTCGTTGCCGGTCGCGCTGGTCGGCGTGGTGCTGCTGACGGGCGCGGCGATCGGCCTCGTGGCCTGGCCCGGCGGCGGCGTCACCTTGGCGGAGGTGCTCGGGCCGAGCATCGGCGCCGCCGTCGCGACCTTCATGACGCTCGCCTACAAGGCCCTCTACGAGGAGGGGCTGAGACGCCAGCGGCTGATCGAGGAGCTGGTCGCCACCCGCGAACGTCTCGTCCGGGCGGAGGCGGACGCGGCGAAGCTCACCGAACGGGAGCGGCTCGCCCGCGAGATCCACGACACGCTCGCGCAGGGCATGTCCAGCATCATCCTGCTGCTGCGGGCGGTCCGCCGCGACCTCGACGCCGACGCGGCGCCGCGCGCGGCCGACTCGACGAGGCCGAACGCGCCGCCGCGGAGAACCTCGAAGAGGCACGCAGGTTCGTGCTCGGACTCTCCTCGCCCGTCCTGCACGGATCGTCCCTCGCCGACGCGCTGCGCCGCGTCACCGAGTCGGCGGCGGCACGGTCCTCGATCGACATGCACTTCGACACCTGGGGCGTCCCCGCCGACCTGCCCGACGACCACCGGTCCGCGCTCGTCCGCATCGCGCAGGGCGCCCTCGGCAACGCCGTCCAGCACGCCCGCGCCGACAACGTGCAGGTGACGCTGACCTACCTTGACGACATGGTGGTGCTGGACATCGTCGACGACGGATGCGGTTTCGCTCCGGAGGCCGCGGCGGCGAACGGGCCCGGCCCGGACGGACGCACCGGCTTCGGGTTGCGCGCCATGCTCGATCGCATGTACCTGCTCGGTGGGATGCTCACCGTCGAGTCCAGCCCCGGCGAGGGCACCGCCGTCGTGGCGTCGCTGCCGCTGCCGCTGCCCGAGCCCCGTGGGGAGGAGCCCTGAACCCGCCCATCCGGATCCTGCTCGTGGACGACCACCCGGTCGTCCGCTCCGGCCTGCGCGCCATGCTGCTCGACCAGCCCGACTTCGAACTCGTCGGCGAGGCCGCGACGGGCGAGGACGGCGTCGCACAGGCACGGCGCCTCGCCCCGGACGTCGTCCTCATGGACCTGCAACTCGGGCCGGGCATGCACGGCAGCGAGGCGACCCGGCGGATCACCGGCTCCGGGCCGGACGCGCCCCGGGTGCTGGTGCTCACCACCTTCGACACCGACACCGACGTCATCGCCGCCGTCGACGCGGGCGCGACCGGCTACCTGCTGAAGGACGCGCCGCCGGAGAAGCTGCACGCGGCCGTCCGCGCCGCCGCGTCCGGTGACAGCGCCCTCGCGCCCAGCGTCGCGTCCCGGCTCCTGGAACGGATGCGCGCCCCCGCGGCCACCCTCACCACCCGCGAGCTGGAGGTGCTCGGGCTGGTCGCCGAGGGCCTGCCGAACCGGCAGATCGGCAAGCGGCTCTTCCTCAGCGAAACCACGATCAAGACGCACCTGGTGCACATCTACGCCAAGCTCGGCGTCGACTCGCGCACCTCCGCGGTCGCCGCCGCCACCCGCCAGGGCCTGATCCGCCCCCGCTGACCCCGGTACCGGCGGCACCGGCTAGCACCGGCGGTACCGGCGGCACCGGCGGTACCGGCTAGCCAAGGTGTCTGGGGGTGTTGGCTAGCCGAGGTGTCTGGCGAGTGTCGGCTAGCCAAGGTGCCTGGATGGCGCCGGAGCGTCGCCGCGCGCGACTCTCGCCGCGGACGCTCGCCGCCGACCCGCCGGGCGTGGTCGTGGAGGTGTCAGCTAGCCAAGGTGCCTGGAGGAGTCGGTTCAGGCTCAGGGGGTCTGGCGGGTGTCGGTTGGCCAGGGTGTCTGGGGGGCGGCTCGGGTTCGAGGTGTCTGGCGGGTGTCGGCTTGGGTTCGTTGAGGATGTCGGTGTGACCATCACCAGCGGGGGTCGCCCGGCAGGTGGTGCGGTCGACCTTGCCTTTGGTGTGGTGTTCGGCGATCGCCCGTTTTGCCACGCGGGGGCAGCCCCCGATTCGGCGAGGGCACAGGAGGGCGGCCAGGACGGCCGATGCGTCCGACCAGGTCAGCGGGGCGCCAGTGATGATCCCGGCGGCGTGGACAACCTGGTCGCGAGTGGTGGTCCAGCACGGTGCGGGGCCCGCAGGCGACCGCGCGGGCGACGTCACCAGCGGCACGCCGCCGATCCCCACGTCTTCGAGGATGAGCTCGGACTCTTTGGGGGTCATGTACGGTGCGCGCCGTCCGGTCGGTGAGGTCGCCGGATACCACAGGGCCACCACGAGCTCGCGGGCCTTGACCGACGGAACCCAGGGGTCGGTGCGGGAGCCGTCCTTGAGGTAGAGCGAGGTTGTGCCGACTGGATGCGGGCCGGTCGGCTTGGGCAGGTAGAGCGCGCCGGACGCCGCCGAGCGGGTGTTCGTGGATGTGGCTGCGGAGGCCGGGGAGAGCCCGATCGTGGCGGAGCACGCGGAGGTCATGAGCGTGACGCCTGCGGCGGCGGGGTGCGGTGGTGGCGCCGGTCGGATGGCGTGCATCCGCTGGGCGCGGATGAGGTCGCGGTTCCTGGACGATTCAGGGTGATGAGTGATGTTCATGGCGGTCGATTAAGCGTTTGGCGTCGTTCGGAAGAAAGTGCGGTGAAGGGGGGTGGTGATCTGGACTACGACGCCATGAAGTGCGAGCGAATTTCCGGTTAAGCGCAGGTGGCTTGCTGGGGTGGTGGTGTGTTTCGGCAGGTCAGATGCGGATTGTGCGTGGCGGGAAACCCCTCTGGGAAGGGTGGTGGGGGGTGGAAGCGCAGATTTGCCACGAGTGCGTACATAGTGTGCTGGAGTATGGCAAGGACGCTTTGTGGAGCGTGCTGGACGCGGACGGCAATGGTTACAATCCGACCGTTAAGCGAGACTTTCGCGGTCCGCGATGCGTTGCCGTCACGCGCGCTCTTCCGGGTGTTCGAGAGCCGTTCCGTGGACGGCCACCGCCATGAGGAGTTGCCCATGACCGAGGAATCCGGGGAGCCCGTCGCCGCGGCGAGACCCTTGATCGGCGACGCGGAGATCGAGGCCGCGGTCCGGGTGTTGCGCGGCGGACGGGTGGTGCAGGGGCCGGAGGTCGCGGCGTTCGAGGAGGAGTTCTCCGCGCTGGTGGACGGGCGGCACTGCGTCGCCGTCAACTCGGGGACGTCCGCGCTGCACCTGGCGCTGCTGGCGCTCGGCATCGGTCCGGGGGACGAGGTGATCGTGCCGTCGTTCACGTTCGCGGCGACCGCGAACGTGGTGCGGCTGGCCGGGGCGGAGCCCGTCTTCGCGGACATCGAGCCGGGCTCGTTCTGCCTCGATCCGGCCGCGGCGGCGGCCGCGATCACGCCGCGGACCGCCGCGATCATGCCCGTCCACCTGTACGGGCATCCGGCGGCGATGGGACGGTTCGCGGCGCTCGCCGGACGGCACGGGCTGGCGCTCGTCGAGGACGCCGCGCAGGCGCACGCCGCCGAGCTGGACGGCGTCCCCGCGGGCGCCCTCGGCACCGCGGGGTGCTTCAGCTTCTACCCGACGAAGAACATGCACTCGCTCGAAGGCGGCATGGTCACGACGGCGGACGCCGATACCGCGCGGACGCTCCGGCTGCTGCGCAACCAGGGCATGGAGGAGCGGTACGCGAACGAGATCGTCGGCGCGAACATGCGGCTGACGGACGTCGCGGCGGCCATCGGACGGGTGCAGCTCGGGCGGCTCGCCGAGCTGACCGAGGTGCGGCGGGCGAACGCCGCGTTCCTCGACGCGAAGATCACCGGCGCGGTGCCGCCGCCGGTCGCCGAGGGCGCCCGGCACGTCTACCACCAGTACACGGTCCGGGTGCGCGGCGACCGGGAGGCGATGCGGCGGCATCTGGACGAGCGCCGCATCGGCAACGCCGTCTACTACCCGACGCCCGTGCACCGGCTGCGGCCGTTCCTCGCGGCCGGGAGGCCGGATCCGCGCTGGGACCTGCCGGAGACCGAGCGCGCCGCCGCCGAGGTGGTGTCGCTGCCGGTGCATCCGGCCCTGACCGGGGACGAGCTGGCCCGCGTCGCCGACGCGGTCAACGCGGGGGGTGCGGCATGAGCCTGCGCGCGGGGCTGGTCGGGCTCGGGGTGATGGGCCGCAACCACGCCCGGGTGCTGGCCGGGACGGACGGCGTCGAGCTGGTGGGGGTCGTCGATCCGGCGGGGCGGCCCGGAACGGTCCCGGCCGAGGTGCCGCTGCTGGGTTCGCTGGACGAGCTGGTCGCGCTCGGCGTCGACTACGCGGTGGTGGCGTGCCCGACCGCGCTGCACGAGGAGGTCGGGCTGCGGCTGGCGGAGGCGGGCGTCGGCGCGCTCATCGAGAAGCCGCTGGCCGATTCGGTCGACGCGGCGCGGCGGCTGGTGACGGCGTTCGAGTCGCGCGGGCTGGTCGCGGGCGTCGGGCACATCGAGCGGTACAACCCGGCGTTGCAGAGCATGCGGGCGCGGTTGGAGGCGGGCGAGCTGGGCGAGGTGTTCCAGGTGGTCACGCGCCGCCAGGGCCCGTTCCCGCACCGGATCTCCGACGTCGGCGTCGTCAAGGACCTCGCGACCCACGACATCGATCTGACGGCGTGGGTCACCGGTCAGGACTACGTGTCGATCTCGGCGCACACGGTGGCGCGCAGCGGCCGTCCGCACGAGGACATGGTCGCGGCGGTCGGCCGGCTGTCGGCGGGTTCGATGGTGAACCACCTGGTCAACTGGCTGAGCCCGCTGAAGGAGCGGACGACGGTCGTGACGGGGGAGCGCGGCTGCTTCGTCGCCGACACCCTCACCGCCGACCTGACGTTCCACGCGAACGGCGAGCTGCGCAACGAGTGGGAGGCGCTGCGGGCGTTCCGGGGCGTCTCGCAGGGCGACATGATCCGCTACGCGATCCCGAAGCCGGAGCCGCTGCGGGTCGAGCACGAACGGTTCCGCGACGCCGTCCTGGCCGGGACGGACGGGACGGGCGGCGCGGGGGAGATCGTGACGCTGCGGCAGGCGCTGCGGACGGTCGAGGTGTCCGCGGCGGTGCTGGAGTCGGCCGGGACGGGCGAGACGGTCTCGCTGAAGGCGCCGTCGGAGGTGCTGGGTGTCACCTGATCGCGAAGGAAGGGAAGGCATGCGGATCTGCGTGGTCGCGCTCGGCAAGATCGGGTTGCCGCTGGCGGTGCAGTTCGCCCGCAAGGGGCACCGGGTGGTCGGCGCGGACGTGAACGAGCGGGTGGTCGCCGACGTCGGTGCGGGCCGCGAGCCGTTCCCCGGCGAGGCCGACCTGGGCCGGTACCTCGCCGAGACGGTCGCGGACGGGCGGCTGACGGCGACGACCGACACCGCGGCGGCCGTCGCGGAGTCGGAGGCGGTCGTCGTGGTCGTCCCGCTGTTCGTCGACGAGGCGGGCACGCCCGACTTCGGCTGGATGGACGCCGCGACGCGGGCGATCGCCGCGGGGCTGCGCCCGGGGACGCTCGTCAGCTACGAGACGACGCTGCCGGTCGGCACGACGCGCGGCAGATGGGCGCCGATGCTGGAGGCGGGGTCGGGTCTGGCGGCCGCGGACTTCCACCTGGTGTTCAGCCCGGAGCGGGTGCTGACCGGACGGGTCTTCGCCGACCTGCGCCGCTACCCGAAGCTGGTCGGCGGCATCGACGACGCGTCCGCGCGGCGCGGCAAGGAGTTCTACGAGCGGGTCCTCGACTTCGACGAACGGCCCGACCTCGACCGTCCGAACGGGGTCTGGGACCTCGGGTCGGCGGAGGCCGCCGAGCTGGCGAAGCTCGCCGAGACGACGTACCGGGACGTGAACATCGGGCTCGCGAACCAGTTCGCCCGCTACGCCGACACGGTCGGCGTGGACGTCGGCAGGGTGATCGAAGCCTGCAACACGCAGCCGTACAGCCACATTCACCGTCCGGGCATCGCGGTCGGCGGGCACTGCATCCCCGTATATCCGCGCATGTACCTGTGGAACGACCCGGACGCGACGGTCGTGCGGGCCGCCCGCGACGCCAACGCCGCGATGCCCGCGTACGCGGCGGGCCTTCTCGCGGACGCCTACGGCGACCTCACGGGCGCGCCGGTCCTCGTGCTCGGCGCGGCCTACCGCGGCGGCGTCAAGGAGACGGCGTTCTCCGGTGTCTTCCCGACGGTCGAGGCGCTGCGCGCGCGCGGAGCCGTCCCGTACGTGTCCGACCCGTTGTACTCGCCGGACGAACTGGACGCGCTCGGTCTGCCGCCGCACCGGGGCGAGCCGGTGACGGCCGCGATCGTCCAGGCCGACCACGCGGAGTACCGCACGCTCGGCTCGTCCGACTTCCCCGGGGTGAAGGTCCTGGTGGACGGCCGCCGCGTCACCGACCCCGCCCGCTGGACGGGCGCCGACCGCGTCGTCATCGGCGCGCCCGGTGCGCCGACCGGCGGCGCGCTCCCCTGATCCGGCGGCCCGCGAGGGCGACGCGCCGCAAGCCAACGAGGGAGGAGAATCGGATGCTCAGCGAAGACAGGACGGCTCGCGGCCGCATCGTCATGCTCGTCGACAACGACGTCGCGCGGGACTCGCGGGTGCAGAAGGCGGCGACGTCGGCGGCCGCCGCCGGATGGGACGTGCACCTCCTCGGCTGCACCGGCGGCAAGAAGCGGGTGTGGGAGCTGGGCGGGGCGCACGTGCAGCTCGTCCCGCTGAAGCACACGCTGACGCGCGGCAGGCACGGGGTCCTGCGCGCCACGTTGCGCCGCCCGCTCGCCTACGGGCATCCGAAGGTGGCGGACTACCGGCGCCGGCTCGTCCAGTCGCGGCGCGCCGACCTCGCCGCGAGCCGCCTCGCGCCAGGGGCGGGGGGTCCGGTCCGCAAAGCCTGGCTGCTGGCACGAGGGGGCACGGCCCGGCTCCAGTCCAGGTGGGTCGCGCTGCGCGCGCGCCAGACGGACTCGCTCGCCGCCGCCCGCAAGAACCGGGACGCGCCGGTGGAGCGGCTCACGATCAGGTGCTGGCAGGCGCTGCTCGGCGACCGGGCCTGGCGCGTCCTCGACCGCAACCTGTGGGACTGGGACAGCGCGTACAAGAACGCCATCGACGAACTCGAACCGGACATCGTCCACGCCAACGACTTCCGGATGCTCGGGGTCGGCGCGCGCGCGGTCAGGCGGGCGCGGGCGAAGGGCCGCCGGGCGAAGCTGGTCTGGGACGCGCACGAGTTCCTGCCGGGCGCGAAACCGTGGGGCTCCGAACCGCACTGGCTTCCCGCGATGATGGCGTACGAGCGCGAGTACGCCGGTGCCGCCGACGCGGTGGTGACCGTCTCGGCGGAACTCGCCGACCTGCTCACCGAGACCCACGGCCTGCCGCGCCCGCCGACGGTCGTGCTCAACGCGCCGATCACCGAAGCCGCGCCGAGCAGCACCGAACCCGTCCCGGACCTGCGGGAACTGTGCGGCGTCGGGCCGGACGTCCCGATCGCGGTCTACAGCGGCAGCGCCTCGGTGCAGCGCGGCCTGGACATCATGATCGAGACGCTGCCGCGGCTGCCGCGGCTGCACGTCGCCCTGGTCGTCGCGCGGGCGCGCGCCGAGTACGTCCAGGGCCTGATCGCCCGCGCCGCCGCGCTCGGCGTCGGCGACCGGGTGCACGTGCTGCCGTACGTGCCGTTCGACCAGGTCGTCCCGTTCCTGGCGGCGGCCGACATCGGCGTCGTCCCGATCCACCACTGGCCGAACCACGAGATCGCGCTGATCACGAAGTTCTTCGAGTACTCGCACGCGCGGCTGCCGATCGTAGTCAGCGACGTGCGGGCGATGGGCGACATGGTGAAGAACACCGGGCAGGGCGAGGTGTTCCGCGCCGAGGACCCGGACGACTACGTGCGGGCGGTCGAGGCGGTGCTCGGCGACCCGGGACGGTACCGGGCCGTGTACGACGACCGCCCCGACCTGCTCCGCGAGTGGACGTGGGAGGCGCAGGCGGACGTCCTGGACGGCGTCTACGCGGGCCTGCTGCCCGCCGCGCGCACGACGCCCCGCCGTTCGCCGGATCCGGGCCCGGATCCGGGCCGCCTGATCGGCGCGGGGGAGGAGCGGTGACCGGCGACCGGGACGTGGCCGTCCTGACGCCCTGGTACCCGAACCCGCAGCAGGAGTGGGCCGGGGCGTTCGTCCGGGCGATGGTCGCGGCGACGGCGCCCGGCTGCGGCGCGGTCACCGTCTACCACACCGAGTCGTGGCCGATCGCGGGGCCGAAAGGGCCGCGCGCGGCGGCGGACGAGGCGCACCGGCGCCTCCTCCCGCGCGCGCTGCGCACCGTGCCGACGGTCGCGGACGCCCGGCTGCTGCGCGTCCCGGTTCCGCAGGTCCGGGGCCTCACCTTCGCCGCGCAGGCCCGGCTGCACACGTCGTGGCTGCGCGAAGCGCTCGGCGGCGAGCCGATCCCGGCGGCGGTCGTGCACGCGCACACCGGGCTGCGCGGCGGCCGGACGGCGCTGGAGTGCGCCCGCCCGGACGCGCGCGTGTTCGTCACCGAGCACGCCTCCTACATCGACCGGCTCCTCGACCAGCCGGACTCCCGGGACATGTACGAGGAGGTCCTCGACCGCTGCACCGGCTTCTTCGTGGTCACCGAGGCGCTGCGGGAGCGGCTCGCCGGCACCTTCCCGGCGCTGGCCGGCAAGATCGAGCTGATCTCCAACCCGATCTCCTTCGACGTGCCGCGCCCGCGGCCCGTGACCGGGCTGCGCCGCTGGCTGTACGTCGGCACGCTGATCGAACGCAAGGGCGTCCTGCGGATGCTGGAGGCGTTCGCCAAGTGCCGCGCCGAGGACCCGCTGCTGACGCTGACCGTCGCCGGGTCCGGGGAACTGGCCGGACGGCTCGCCGAGCGGGCCGCCGAACTCCAGGTCGAGGACGCGGTGACGTTCCTCGGGGCGGTCGCGCGGACGCGGCCGTCCGGCTGATGCGCGAGCACGACCTGCTCGTCCACGCCTCGCGCTGGGAGACGTTCGGCGTGTCGGTCATCGAGGCGGTCGCGTCCGGGATGCCGGTGCTGGTCACCCGGTGCGGCGGGCCGGAGCACACCCTCGAAGGCGTCGAGGACGCGGTCGGGGAGATGGTCCCCGTCGAGGACGACGCGGAGTCGCTCGTCGCCGGATACCTGCGGCTGCGCGACCGCTTCCCCCACGGCCTCGACCTCCCCCGCGCCGCCCGCGTGCTGGACGAGCGGTTCGGCTACCGCACGGTCGGCCGGGCGCACCACCGGCACTGGTTCCCGGACACCGACACCGAGAGGGGAGCGGCGTGAACGTCCTGTTCGTGGCGCTCGGCGCGTCCCGCCGGACGGCGATCACCACCGAGTCGCGGCGCGTCGTCGAGGCCGGTGGCACCGCCGTCGTCCTGATCCGCAAGCCGGACGCGTGGCGCGCCGACCCGTTCCCGGACGGCGTCGACGGCGTCGAACTTCGCGCGCTCGAACGCGGCTACCGTCCCGCCGCCGTCCGGATCCTGCTGTACGGGATCCCGCGCAAGCTGCTGCGCGCCTGCACTCCCGGGCCGCTGCGCGGGCCCGGCCGCCGGATCGACGCCGCGTACATGCGGCGCGTCGCCCGTCCCGTCAACCGGCGCCTGGCCGGGGTCTACGGCCGCGACCCGGTCGAGGTCAGGCGGCGGGCCGTCCGCCGGGAGCTGCTGCGCGCCCGGTCCATCGACCTCGTCGTCGTCGGCGACGCCCAGTCGCTGGCGACCGTGGCCGAGCTGGCGGACGTGATCGACGGCGCGGGCGCGGGACTCTCCTACACCGTCGCCAACGAACGGGGATGAGGTCATGACCCGACGCCGTCCGCGCCTGCTGTACCTGGCCTTCTACTTCCCGCCGTCCCGGGCGAGCGGCGTGTACCGCCCCCGGGCGACCGCCAACCGCCTCGCCGAACTCGGCTGGGACGTCACCGTGTTCGCGGCGCCGCTCCCGTTCCTCTACGACACGCTCGACTCGGTGGACGACGAGCTGCTGGCGACGATCGATCCGCGCGTCGCGATCGTCCGGCCGGACCTGAACCGGTTCGTCTGGCAGACGAACGTGCGCGAGTACAGCGGGTTCCGCGGGACGTTCCCGCAGCTCGCGCAGTCGGTGTACGGGTGGGGGCAGGAGCACGTCTTCCCGGAGCACTACGCGTCGTGGGCGCGCGACGGCGTCCGGCGGGCGCTGCGGACGCACGCGCGCCGCAGGTTCGACGTCGTCCTCGCGACCGGGAACCCGTTCGCCTCGTTCGCGGCCGCGTGGGCGTTCCACAAGCTGACCCGCACGCCCTACATCGTCGACTACCGCGACTCGTGGACGCTCGACCAGTTCAGCGAGGAGCCCCGGTTCGAGGCGGACCATCCGGCCTGGCGGTGGGAGGGGCGGGTGCTGAAGTCCGCGGCGAACTCGCTGTACGTCAACGACGCGCAGCGGTCCTGGCACGCCGGGCGCTACCCGGGCGCGGCCGACCGCATGATGACCGTCCTGAACGGGTGGGACGCCGACACGCTCCCGGCGACCGTGGAGCCGCCCCCGGCCGCGCGCGCGGAAAGCGGCGGGCACGCGCCCCGCTTCACGTTCGTCGGCACGGTCACCAAGGAGCAGCCGATCGAGGAGCTGGCCGAGGGGTTCGCCCGCGCCCGCGAGCACCCCGACATGGCGTCCGCCGAACTGGACCTCTACGGGTACTTCGGCTTCTTCAAGGGCACCGGGAACCTGCTCCGCAAGCGGTTCGCCGGGCCGTCCGGCGACGGCGCGCACGGCGGCCGCGGCGGGACGGACGGGCAGGACGAGCGGGTCCTCGCGCCGGGCGTGCAGCACCGCGGACCCGTGTCGAAGACGGCGCTCGCCGACGTCTACCGGGACTCCGACGTCCTCGTGTTCCTGAACGGCGGCGGACGGTACGTCACGTCGGGGAAGATCTTCGAGTACATGGCGGCGGCCCGCCCCATCGTGTCCGTCCACGCGCCCGGTTCGGCCGCCGAGGAACTCCTGCGCGGCTACCCGCTGTGGTTCAACCCGGGCGGCCTCGACCCCGCCGACATCGCCGTGTCGATGGTCGAGGCGGCGAAGGCGGCGGCCGGTCTGGACGACCGCCAGGTGTCGGAGGCCCGCGCCTACGCGAACCGCTTCGAACGGACGGTCGCGCTGGACCCGCTCGTGGAACGCCTGACCGACCTCGCCGCCCGCGGACGCCGCGGACGCCGCGGGCGCCGCGCCCGCCGCCGTCCCGTCGTCGGGGACGGTTGATCGCGTTGCGAGAGGAGCACGGCATGGGGAGTCCCCGGGTGATGATCCTGGCCATGGACCCGAAGCTGTCCATGGACCCCGATCCGAGCGTGGAACCCGCGCGCCAGTACGGGCGGATCCTCGGGCTGGCCCGGCACTTCGCGGAGGAGGAGGGCGCGCGGGTCGAGGTGGTGACCGCCGAACCCGACGGCTGGGACGAACTGGACGGGCGGGTGCGCCTGCACCGGCTCGACGCGGCCGAGGCCCGGCATCCGCTGCCGTGGCTGGAGCACACGATCGTGATCCGGTTGCCGCGGGTCGCCGTGCGTCCGGTGGTGCGCTTCGGCCGTCCGGGCGCGCGGCTGGAACGGGCGCGGACGAGCGCGTCCCGTACCGTCCACCGGCGGGTCTTCCTGCCGTTCTACCGGCACGCCCGCCCGCTCGTGCTGGCCCGCGTCGCGCGGCGGCGCCTCCCGCGCGACCTCGCCGCGGCCCCGCCCGTCCGGGTCATCGTGATGGACCGGCGTCCGTGCCGCTCGCCCGCCGCCTGGCCCGCCGCCACCCGGACGCCGTCGTCACGACCCGCCAGGACCGCGACCTCGACGCCAAGCCCTGACCGGCGAAGACGTCAGCGCTGCTCGGTCAGTTCGCCGGACGACTCGGCGTAGACCTCGCCGGTCTGCGGGCACTCCCAGGTGCCCGGCTCGTCCGGGCGCTCGTCCAGCCGGAGCCCGGCGCGGCCGACCCAGCCGATCCGGCGGGCCGGGACGCCCGCGACGAGCGCGAAGTCGGGGACGTCGCGGGAGACGACGCGCCCGCCGCGACCATCGCCCAGCGCCCGATCCGCACCGGCGCGACGCACACGCTGCGCGCGCCGAGCGAGGCGCCCGCGGCGACGTGCACGCCGACGGCGTCCCAGTCCGCGGCGCGCTTCAGCCGGCCGTCCGGGTCGACCGAGCGGGGCGCGCGGTCGTTGGTGAGGACGACCGCGGGCCCGATGAACACGCCGTCTTCGAGGACGGCCGGTTCGTACACGAGCGCGTGGTTCTGCAGCTTGACGTTGTCGCCGATCCGCACGCCCGCGCCGACGTACGCGCCGCGCCCGACGATGCAGCCCGCGCCGAGCCGGGCGCCCTCGCGGATCTGGGCGAGGTCCCACACGGTCGTCCCGTCGCCGAGTTCGGCGGACGGGTCGACCTGGGCGCTCGGCAGGATGCGGTGGTTCATCGGGAGCCTTCCGTACGGGCGTGCGAGCGGGCCGGTGTCCCGTTCATTGTGGCGCGATCGGCGGTTCCGGCCCGGCCATCCGAGCCCACCGGCGCGCCCGGACGGGGCGCCGAGCCGGGCATACGGTTGGACCTGGGATGAACTGGGAGGTATCTATAAGTTAGCCTGCCCTAACTCGTGCGCACGCGATCGCGCGCGCGTGGAACGTTCCGTCCGATCGTCGGGAGTGCGCACGTGGCCCCTCAAACGACCGGCGACGTCCTGCTCGGCGCCCGCGGACTCACCGTGGGCCACCAGGGACGCGCCGTGCTCTCCGGCGTCGACCTCACGCTGCGGGCGGGCGAAGTCACCGTGCTCGTCGGCCCGAACGGCTGCGGCAAGTCGACCCTCCTGCGGACGGTCGCCGGGCTGCAGGACGCGATCGCGGGCACGGTCGAGGTGGGCGACGCGCCGCTGGGCTCGCTGTCGCGCCGCGACCTGTCGCGGCGGCTGGCGTTCCTCCCGCAGACTCCGCTGGTGCCCGCCGGCGTGACCGTCCGGGAGCTGGTCCGGCACGGACGGTACGCGCACCGCGGCGCGTTCGCCCGGCACACCGCCGGCGACAAGGAAGCGATCGACTGGGCCCTCGACGTCGGCGACGCGACGCCGCTCGCGGACCGGCGGCTGGACGAGCTGTCGGGCGGCGAACGGCAGCGCGCGTGGCTCGCGACCGTGCTGGCGCAGCGCGCCGGGATCCTGCTGCTCGACGAGCCCACCACCTACCTCGACCTGAAGCACCAGTTCGAGGTCCTGGACGTGGTGCGGCGGCTCGCACGCGAGCACGGCATCGCCTGCGGGGTCGTCCTGCACGACCTGATGCAGGCCGCCGCGTACGCCGACGAGGTCGTGGTCGTCGCGGACGGCGGGGTCGCCGCGTCCGGGACGCCCGGGGACGTCCTGACGCCCGAGACGATCGCGCACGCGTTCGGCATCGAGGTCGACGTCGTCCGCGACCCCGTCGGCGGGCACCTCGCCTGCTTCCCCAAGCGCGCCGGCCAGGCCGCCTCCTGACCTTCCCTTCCGGTACCGTCCCTTTTCACCCTGAGGAAACCCTGATGAGAAGACTTCTGCGCGCGCTGACGAGCGGCGCCGCCGCGACGGCGCTCGTCCTCGCCGCCGCCGGATGCGGCGGCGGTTCGGCGGGCGAGACCGGCGGCGCGTCCGGCGGCGGCGACGGCGGCGGCGGTAAGGGCGCGATCAGCGTCACGACCGCGCGCGGCCCCGTCTCGCTGGACGGGCCCGCGACCCGCGTCGTCTCGCTGGAATGGACCTACACCGAGAACCTGCTGGCGCTCGGCGTCACTCCGGTCGGCAACGCCGACTCCGCCGGGTACGCCAAGTGGGTCAGCGCGCCCGAGGCGAAGCTGCCCGGCGGCGTCGCCGACGTCGGCACCCGGCAGGAGCCGAGCCTGGAGAAGATCCGCGCGCTGAAGCCGGACCTGATCGTCTCCGACGAGTCCCGCGTCGCCGCGAACCACGACCAGCTCGCCGACATCGCCCCGGTGCTGGCGTTCGACCCGCTCGCCGATCCGGCGCTGCAGACGATGAAGACGAACTTCACCGAGCTGGCCAAGGCGGTCGGGAAGCAGGAGCAGGCCCCGGCCGTCCTGCAGAAGATCGACGCCGCGGCCGCCGACGTGAAGACGCGGCTGGAGAAGGCGGACAAGGCGGGCCTGGAGTACGCGGTCGCGCAGGCGTTCACCGCGAACGACGCCCCGCAGATCCGCATGCACACCGACAAGGCGCTCGTCGCGCAGGTGCTGAACCTCGCCGGGCTGAAGAACACCTGGACCGGCAAGCCCGACGACTGGGGCATGACGACCGTCGGCGTCGAGGGTCTGACCCGGGTCCCCGACGACGCGACGTTCCTGTACGTCGCCGCCGACGACGACAACCCGTTCGAGGAGCAGCTCGCCGACAACCCCGTCTGGACGGACTCGGCGTTCGTCAAGGACGACCGCGCGATCGCCCTCGACCCGGGCACCTGGTTCTACGGCGGCGTCCTGTCGAGCGTCCACATCCTCAACATGACCGCCAAGGCGCTCGGGGTCTGATGACCGTCACGACCGGCGAGGCCAAGGTCGCTCTGCGCGCGCGCCGCCCGTCCACCTTCGTGGCGGGGGGCGCGCTCGTGGCGGTCCTGTGCGCGGTGGCCCTCCTGCACCTGTCCTTGGGCGCCTCCGGTGTCGGTTTCGGCGACCTGATCGCGTTCGCGGTCGGCGACGCCGACTCCGGCGCCGAAGCCGTCCTGCTGGGCAGCCGCCTGCCGCGCACCCTCGCCGGTCTCGCCTCCGGCGTCGCCCTGGGCGTCGCCGGTGCCCTCATCCAGGGCTCCACCCGCAACCCGCTCGGCGCCCCCGACACCCTCGGCGTCAACGCGGGCGCCTACTTCGCGGTCGCGCTGGCCGCCTACCTCGGCCTGGAGACCGGCACGCTGCTGTCCGGCGGGGCCGCGTTCCTCGGCGGGCTCGCCGCCGCCGCGATCGTCTACCTGCTGACCGCGCGCGGCGTCCTCACCCCCGGACGGCTGCTGCTCGCGGGCGCCTGCGTCACCCTCGGCGGCATGGCCGGGGCCGAGTTCCTGCAGCTCGTCGACCAGCCCGCCACCCGCGGCGTCTTCCTGTGGGGGAACGGGACGCTGCTGCAGCCGGGCCTCGACCGGCCGCTGACGATCGGCGCCGTGGTCCTCGCCGCCGTGCTGCTCGCGCCCGCCCTCGCCCGTCCGCTGGACGTCCTCGCGCTCGGCGACGACACCGCCGAGTCCCTCGGTGTCCGGGTGGCCCGCACGCGCGTGCTCTCCTGGCTGCTGGCCGTCCTGCTCGCGGCCGCCGCCGTCACCCTCACCGGCCCGATCGGCTACGTCGGCCTCATGGCGCCGGTAGCCGTCCGCCGCCTCGGCGTCCGCCGCCACCTCGCGCTGCTGCCGCTCGCCGGGCTCGGCGGCGCCCTGCTCGTCCTCGCCGGGGACGCCGCCGCGCGCCTCGCCCTGCCGCCGTCCGCCGGGTTCGGCGAACTGCCCGTCGGGGTCGTGACCGCGCTGATCGGCGGGCCGGTGTTCGTCCTGCTCGCCCGCCGCACCCAGACCGGGGACGCCGACGCGGGCGCGGCCGTCGCGGTCACCGCGCCGCCGCGCGGGCCCCGCTACGCGGCCGTCCTCGCGGGCGGGCTGCTGGCCCTCGCCGCCGCGATGCTGGTCGGCCTGCGGATCGGCGACGTGGACGTCTCGTGGGGGCAGGTCGCCGCGTCGCTGACCGGCTCCGGCACCGAATCGTCCGACGCGGTCGTGTTCTACCGGCTGCCGCGCATCCTCGTGGCCGCGCTGGCCGGGGCCGTCCTCGCGGTCGCGGGCGCGGCCGTCCAGTCGGTGGTGCGCAACCCGCTCGCCGAACCCGGCTTCCTCGGCGTCACCGCGGGCTCGTCCGCGGGGGCGGTGCTGCTGATCACCGTGCTGCCGGGGGCGCCCGCCGCGCTGATCCCGGTGTTCGCGTCGGTCGGGGGGATCCTCGCGCTCGTCGTGGTCGTCGGGATCGCCCGCGACCGGCACGGCCTCGACCCGACGCGCGTCGTCCTCGTCGGCCTCGGCGTCGCCGTCACGATGAGCGCGGTGACGAACATGATGGTGGTCGCCGAGCAGATGAACGTGTCGGCGGCGCTGACCTGGATGGCGGGCAGCACCTACGCCCGGGACGCGACGACCCTCGGCTGGCTCGCCGTGCCCGCGCTCGCCGCCGTCCTGTTCGCGCTGTCGGGCCGCCCGGTGAACATGCTCGCGCTCGGCGACGACCTCCCGCGCGCGCTCGGGCTGAACCTCGGACGCGCCCGGCTGCTCGCCCTGCTCGCCGGTGCGGTGCTCGCGGCGGGCGCGGCGGCGGCCGTCGGGAACGTCGGGTTCGTCGCGCTCGTCGCCCCGCACCTGGCCCGCCGCCTCGCGGGCGGCGGCACCGCCCGGCCTCGTCCCGGTCGCCGCCGTGCTCGGCGCCGTCCTCGTCGTCGCCGCCGACGCGCTCGGCCGCACCCTGCTCGCGCCCGTCGAGATCCCGGTCGGGATCATGACGGCCGTCCTCGGCACGCCGTACCTGATCTGGCTCATGCGCCGCACCCCTACGGCCTGAAGCGGGGCATTGCGGGGATTTTGCCCCCTTCCGGACGTCATCTCCGGTCGGGCGGGCATGCCCCGGACGGACGCGAGGAGGTGCGATGACCGACACCGTGATCGTGGTCGGCGCCGGGATCGCCGGGCTGGCCTGCGCCGTCCGGCTGCGCGAGAACGGCGTGCCGGTGCGGGTGCTGGAGGCGTCGGACGGCGTGGGCGGACGCGTGCGCACCGACGTCGTCGACGGGTTCCGCCTCGACCGGGGCTTCCAGGTGTTCAACACCGCGTATCCGGAGGCGCGCCGCCTGCTCGACCTGGGGAAACTGCACCTGCGGCCGTTCGCGTCCGGGGTGGTGGTCTACGACCACGGGCGGCGCGAGCGCGTGATGCTCCCGTGGCGGCACCCGTCGGCCGCGCTGACGACCCTCCTCGCCGGGATCGGCACCCCGCGCGACAAGGCCGCGCTCGCCGCGATGACCGCCCGCGACCTGGCCGGGCCGCCGGCCCGCCTCCGCGCCGCGACCGAACGCAGTACGGCCGACGACCTGCGTAAATGGGGCATCTCGGGCACGATGCTCGAGAAGCTGCTGCGCCCCTTCCTCGCGGCCGTCCTGCTCGAACGCGACCTCGAAACCTCCAGCCGGTACTTCCACCTGCTCTGGCGGTCGTTCGCGAGCGGCACCATCGGCGTCCCCGCGCTCGGCATGGGCGAGGTCCCGGCCCAGCTCGCCGACCGGCTCCCCGAGGGCACGATCTCGCTGGAGACGCCCGTCCGGGAGATCACCGGCGAGGGCGTGCGGACGGACGGCGAGACGATCCCCGCGCGCGCCGTCGTCGTCGCGGCCGACCCGACGGCCGCCGCCGCGCTCGTCCCCGGCATCGAGGCGCCCGCGATGCGGCCCGTCACGACCTTCTACCACGTCGCCCCGTCGTCGCCGCTGCGCGAACCCGTGCAGATCATCGACGCGGAGGGGATCGTCGCGGACACGCTCGTCCTGACCGACGCGGCGCCGGAGTACTCGCCGGACGGACGCGCGCTGATCTCCACGTCCGTCCTCGGCGTGCACGGGGACGGCGACGAACCGTGGGTGCGCGACCGCCTCACGCAGATCTACGGGCACACCAACTCGTGGCGGCATCTCGCGACATATCCGGTCGCCGAGGCCCTCCCGGCGATGCCCCCGCCCCTCCGCCTCCGGCAGCCGGTGCGGACCGGCCGCGAACGGTACGTGTGCGGCGACCACCGCGACACCGGCTCCGTCCAGGGCGCCCTGGTGTCCGGCCGCCGCGCCGCACAAGCCGTCCTGGACGACCTGCGCGCCATCGACGCCCGCCGCCGCATCACCGCGATGTCGAAGCCGTAGTCCGGGGCGGCGTTACAGCGCCTCGGACCGGCTTGTGCGTTATCGGCGCGCGCGCCGACGGACGGGATGGTGCGGCGGCGTTACAAGCGTGACTCGGTCGGCATCGCGGCGCCCTGTGCTTCGAAGGGGCGGATCATGCCGTCCTGGGTGAAGGAGGCCACCAGGCGTCCGTCTTCGGTGAGGATCTGGCCGCGCACGTGGCTCATGCCCGCGCCCGCGAAGGTGCTTTCGTGGTGGTACCGGAGCCAGCCGTCCCACTCGGCGGGCTCGTGGAAGTGCACGGCGATGCCCATGACCGCCGTCGACACCGTGTGGTGGGCCTGCGAGGTGCCGATGCCCGCGTGGGGGCGCATCGTGGTCGATATGGCGAGATGTCCGGTGAAGTGCGTGAGCAGAGCACGGCGCAGCTCGTCGCGCGGCGGGACGGTGTCGTAGCGCAGCCACGCGTTCAGGATCGGCGGCCCGACCTCGTCCGGGTCGCCGTAGTCCGGAACGTCCTCGATGCGCAGTTCGCGGCCCCGCAGCGGCATGTCGACGGGGTACGCCGACTCCGGCCCCCCGACGGGCGGGCCAGTCCAGGTGTCGTGCCGGACGACGTCCGCCTGCGGGCGGTCGAGGAGGACCGTGCAGGTGACGCACGTGCGGTCGCCCTGCCCGACCGCGACGGTCGCACTGGCGAACGAACGCCCCTCCCGGACGGGCGTCACCGTGAATTCGAGGGCCTTCTCCGGATCGGCGACGGCGACGAACAGCGCGTGGGCCGAACGCACGGTCCGTCCGGGGAACGACTTGGACGCGGCGACGACGCACTGCGCGAGGATCTGGCTGCCGTCGACGACCCGGCGGCCCCCGCCGTCGCTGTCGCCGGTGAACCGCGTCCGGTCGATCGGCGTGACGTCGAAGATGTCGATCATGCGGTCGAGCGACGACTCGGTCATGGGCGCACCCCCGTGAAGACGCCCGCGCCGATCGTCGTGCGGACGGTGTCCAGATCGAACGAGACGTATCCCGCGAGCCGCGCGACCTGCGGGAACGGCTCCGGGTAGGCCCACGCGACGCCGGGCCCGTCGCTCCCGGCGGCCCGCCAGTAGACGGCCTCGCCCTTGAACGGGCAGACGGTGCGGTGGTCGATCCGCTCCAGCCGCGAGAAGTCGACGGCGTCCTCGGGGAAGTAGATCGCGAGCCCGTGGTCCTGTTCGTCCACGAACAGGCAGGCGCGGCTGCGGGCCAGCAGGACCTCGTCGAGCCGCGCGGTCACGAGGTTGGTTCGGGCGAGCAGATCGACGCGGTAGTCCGGGCGCTCGTGGTACATGGACCGTGCGGCTGCCAAGGCTGCGACCTCCATCCGGGAACGGACGCCTTCATCCTCGCAGGAATCGAGAATCCGCGAAAGAGGCGTTCTCATTTACAAGAGCGCCGTTATCAGCCGTCCCTCCGGGCTTGCCCACCGGGCACCGGGTAAGCCCGTGACATGGGGAAACGCAAGGACGAACCATCGGTCGGGGACGAGGTGGCCTGGAGCAGCCACGGCTCCGAGACCGAAGGGAAGGTCGAGAAGAAGGTCACCGACCGGCGGGAGGAGGCCGGACGCACCGTCGCGGCGTCGCCCGACGAGCCGCAGTACGTCGTGCGCAGCGAGAAGAGCGGCAAGCGGGCGGTCCACAAGCCGTCGGCGCTGAAGCGGAAGCGGTCGAAATGAGCGGAAACGGCGATGTCGAGGCCGAGTTCGGCGAGGTCGTGAACATGACCCCGAAGGAACTCGAACGCTGGCTCGACACCGACGAGTCGCGGTCGGTCGGCCAGAAAGGCGACGGCGGAGAGTCGACCGGCCACGCGTCGGGCCGCAGGATCGTCGAACTGCTCCGCGCCGAGTCGTCCGATCTGACCGACGACGACCGCGCGCACATGAACAAGGTCGTCGGCTACGTGCACCGGCACCTCGCACAGCGCCCGTCCGGCGACATCGCGGACACCAAGTGGCGCTACTCGCTGATGAACTGGGGCCACGACCCCCTCAAGTGAGGGCGATCTCCGCGAACGCCTCCAGTTGCTCCAGATAGTGGGCGAGCGACTCGTGCCGGACGGTCAGGTTGATATGGGTCGCGCCCGCCTTCTCCGCGGTTGCGATGACCTCCCCCGCCCGGTCGGGATCGCCTACCGGGTCAAGGCGTTCGCCCGGGGTGAGGACGACGTCGAACCCCTCCGGCGGCTCGTGCCGGTCGAGCATCTCCCGCATCAGCTCCGGGGTGGGGCCGCGGAACGACTGCGGAGCGGGGGACCAGCCGTCCCCGAGCGTCACCGCCCGCCGCAGCGCGCGCTCGCTGTGCCCGCCGATCCACAGCGGCACCCGCGACTGCACCGCGTGTGGGTCGACCACCATGTCCTGGAACGCGTAGAACGGCCCCTCGTACGACACCGTCCGTCCGGACAGTGCCGCCCGCAGCGCCCGCAGTGCGTCGTCGGCGCGCGGCCCGCGATCCTCGAAGGGGGCGCCGAGCAGGTCGAACTCCTCCTTCAGGTTCCCGACCCCGAGCCCGAGGATCAGCCGTCCGTCGCTCAGGTGGTCGAGCGTCCCGTACCGCTTCGCGATCTCCAGCGGGTGGTAGAAGGGCAGCACCAGCACGTACGGGAGGAACTTCAGACGCTCCGTCTGTCCCGCAAGGAAGGAGAATGTGGCGAGCGGGTCGTAGAAGCGTTCCCCTCGGGGCAGGCCCGGCGGCACGGCCACGTGGTCGGGGCAGGTCATGAACTCGTACCCGAGCCGGTCGGCGGCCCGCGCCACCCGCACGACCTCGGCCGTCCCCGCCGTCGCCTCCCACGCCGGGCGCTTGCCCGCCAGCGCCACGATCGGCGAGCTGATTCCGACCTTCACATGTCCTCCGTTCCACGCAGCTTCCGCTGCAGCCGCGCGAGCGGGTCGTCGCCGTCCCGGGTGCCCGCCGGGCCCGCGGCCTCCTTGGGCATCAGCCGTCCGGCGTCCGACCTGGTCCATTCCCGGACGGCCCAGCGTTCGGCGATCGCCCACCGCCCGTCCCGCCGGGCCATGTGGTCGACGAACCGCACGCCGCTCGTGAAGTTGGCCCGCGGATCGTCCGCGGGCTCGCCCCAGTGCACCGACGTCCCGTACGTCTCGCTGATCGCGGTGTCGCCGAGCAACTCGACCAGGTGGTTCGCGACGATGTGCATCGTCCCGCCCCGCCGTGCCCGCAGCTTCGGCTCGACCCACGCGAGGTACTCGTCCACCGACCCGTCGAACCCGGTGTGATGGTCGACGGCGTCCGGGTGGTACGCCGACCGGACGAGCGCGAAGTCCAGCCGGTCGATCCCGCGGCAGTACCGCAGGACGACGTCGTGGATCTGCCGGCGATCGGACCACTCGTTCCAGGGGGCGTCCATAGTCGGCGAGCGTGCAACATCGGGCCACCGGCCACCGCCCGGGTCCCGCTGTGCGGGACCCGGGCGGCCGGGGTCACGCCGACACGAACCCGTCGAGGATCAGCTTCGCGGCGACCGCCGCACCGTCCGGACGGATCGTCGCGCCCACGGCCTTCGCCCGCGCCCGCACCTCGGGCGCCAGCGCCGTCCCGAGCGCGGCCGACAGCGACTCCGGCGTCGGGGACGGGCCGCCCGGCGCCGCGCCGATGCCCAGCGCGGCGACCCGTCGGCCCACGACGGCTGGTCGGCCATCTGCGGCACCACCACCTGCGCGGCGCCCGCCCGCGCCGCCGTCGCCGTGGTGCCCGCGCCGCCGTGGTGCACCACCGCCGCGACCCGTCCGAACAGCGCCTGCTGGTTGACCTCGCCGACGACGAAGCAGTCGTCCCGCTCGTCGACCGACGCGAGCTCCGCCCAGCCGCGGGCGAGCACCACCCGGCGGCCGTGCGCCCGCACCGCCTCGACCGCCGCCCGCGCCACGTCCGTCGGCCCGCGCATCGCCATGCTGCCGAACCCGACGTAGACGGGCGCTTCGCCGTCGTCCAGGAACGCCTCCAACCCTTCCGGCAGCGGACGCTCGTCCGGCAGGATCCACGCCCCCGTCTGGACGAGTTCGAGGTTCGTCACGTCGTGCCACGGGCCGAGGATCGGGTCCGCCGCCAGCAGGCCCCGGTCGGTGAAGACGTGGTCGCGGACGTTGTCGACCGGCGGCAGGCCGATCGCCGCCCGATGCGTCCGGAGCGCCCCGCCGTACAGTTCGTCCACGCGCCGGGCGTCCTGCTCCCACAGCACCTTGAGGTCGGTCTCGTCCTCCGGGGACGGCGTGCCCGGCCGCCTCCCCGGCGGGAAGTGCCGCGACGGCAGCCCGAACGGGTGGAAGCACGCGAACACGTAGCCGAGGCCGAGCTTCTCGGCCACCGACCGCGCCCCGACCGGCATCAGGCCGGTCGCCAGCAGCACGTCGCTCCCCTCGGCCGCCGCGGTGAGCGTCTCGAACCGCGCGGCGACCAGTTCGGCCGCGAGCCGGAACGCGTCCGCCGCCGTCGGCGGCTTCTCCCCGGTGACGAGCGCGCGCACGTTCGTCGAGGCGAGCGGCACCAGCGGCACCCCGGCACCGTCCAGCAGCGCCGCGAACTCCTCGTCCGGCGGCGCGCACACCCGCACGTCCGCCCCGAGCCCGCGCAGCGCGAACGCGAGCCCCGCCACCGGCTCGACGTCCCCCCGCGACCCCCACGTCGTCAAAACCACCCGCATGCGAATCCCCCATTTCCACTGGCCACGCCTTTGGAGGACCAATCGTGAGGCATGACGGGGGTCTTGCCGCAAGCCCCGGGGTGCGCTATAGATTGAAAGTGGCAAGGAGAATGCTCTCCTTGCCTTCGCCTTTTTCTACGGCGTAATCACGATCTTGCCGATATGCGAACCGCGGCGGAATTCCTCTTGGGCCGCGTGGATCTCGCTCAGCCGGTACCTGGCGGCGATGCGCGGCCGCAGCGCGCCCGTCCGGGCCAGTCCCGCCAGTTCCGCGAAATGCGCCGGGGTGTGCATCGACGAGCCGATGAGGCTGAGGTTGTGGAGGTAGAGGCGCCGCAGATCGAACGAGACGACGGGCCCGGCGACCGCGCCCGCGATGACCCAGCGGGCCCCGTCGTGCAGCGCGGGCAGCACCCGTTCGAGCCACGGACCGCCCGCCACGTCCGCGACCGCGTCCAGCCCGCCGGGCGCGCCGCCGCGCGCAGCTCGCGCCGCAGCTCGTCCGGACCCGCGTCGCGCGAGACGGTCGCCTCTCCTCGCGCACGACGTCCGCCTTGCCGCCGCTGGTCAGCGCCAGCACCCGCGCGCCGCGCGCGGCGGCGAGCTGGACGGCCGCGAACCCGACCCCGCCGGACGCGCCGGTGACGAGCACCGCCTCGCCCTTCGCGATCCGGGCGCGCTCCAGCATGCCCATCGCCGTCCCGTAGGCCACCGGAAGCGCGGCGAGTTCCTCGTCCGACAGCGGTGAGCCGCTCATGTCGTGGAGCCGATCGGCACCGACCGTCACATACGTGGCGAAACCCCCGTCCGCCTCGCTGCCGAGCAGCCCGACCGGCACCGCGTCGTCGCCCTCGCCGTCGTAGAACGCAGGATCGACCAGCACCCGGCGCCCGACCCACGCACCGTCCACGTCGGCGCGACCGCCTCGACGGTCCCGGCGATGTCCCCGCCCTGCACGAGAGGGAAATCGATCGCACCGCGCCACCCGGCCTGCGCGTCCGGGTCCCCCGGCAGCCCGTACGCGCCCTCCCGCGTCCAGATGTCGGTGTTGTTCAACGCCGCCGCGCCGACCCGGACGAGCACCTGCCCGGGGCCGACCGAGGGCACGGGCCAGTCGTCCCGCACCTCCAGGGCGTCCGGCCCGCCGTGCCGCCGCAGAACCGCCGCCGTCATGAAAGAGTCACTGGTCACGGCCATGTAATTACTCTCCGTTACTGCAATTGGGTGTGCGCCCGCTGCGCCGGTGGGCGAGGACGAGCGGTGCTCGGCGGCCCGCCGGGGAGGCGCCGCCGCAGGGGCCCGGTGCGCGGCGGTGCTCCTGCCCTGCCAGCCCCGACGCAAACCCGGCGCCCGAGCGGTCAGACGCAGATCACGATCTTCCCCCGCGTGCGTCCGCGTTCGGAGTGGGCGTGGGCTTCCGCGGTCCGGTGGAGCGGGAAGGTCCGCTCGATGCGCGGTGTGTAGCGGCCCCGCCTGCCGAGTTCGGCCGCTTCGGCGAGGAGAGCGGAGTCGTTCTCCGCGTTCGCCAGATGCGTACCCAGGCGATTCGCGCCGGCGTGGTCGGCGACCGTCGACACGCGAGCGGGATCGCCCACGATCGCGACGAGATCGTCCAGGGACCCGGACGCCGCGGTGTCGAGCGCGATGTCGACACCGTTCGGAGCCAGGGTGGCGAGACGCTCCGCGAGGCCGCTGCCATAGGTGGTCGCAACGGCTCCGAGGGACGCGAGGAACTCGTGGTTGTGCTCGCCGGCCGTCCCGATCACGGTGGCGCCCCGAGCCGCCGCGATCTCGACCGCGGCGCTGCCCACGCCTCCGGCCGCGCCCTCGATGAGAAGAGTGCGCCCGCGCAGCGGACCGAGCGCGTTCAGCCCGCCCAGCGCGGTCACGGACGCGAGACCGGCCCCGGCGGCCTCCTCGTCGGTCCACGTCGCGGGCGCGTGGGCCCACGCCGAGAGCACGGCCAGTTCCGCCGTCGCGCCGGTGACGCCGCCCAACCCGAAGACACGGTCGCCTATGCGAACCCCCTGCACGCCCTCACCGATCTCGTCGACCACGCCGACGGCGTCGCGCCCCGGAATCGCGGGCAGATCCACGGGGAGCAACGCCCGCGCCGCACCGGAGCGCACCTTCCAGTCGACGGGGTTGACGCCCGCCGCCGCGACGCGGACGCGGATCTCGCCGGGCCCGGGGTGCGGGTCCGGCGCCTGCTCGACCACAAGGGTCTCCACACCGCCGTACTCGTGGTAACGAACTGCGCGCATGACGTTCCGCCTTTCGACGCGGCCTGACCGGCCGCTCGTCAATTCGGTGGGTGGAATGTTCGGCTATCGCCGACGCGCACTAAGCTAAAACCTGACGTTAACGTTAGATGCAAGTCGGGCGGGACGCCGACGGGAGGAGGGCCGGTGCGCATCGGTGAGGTCGCGAGCGAGGCGGGCGTGAGCGTCCGGGCGATGCGCTACTACGAGGAGCAGGGCCTGCTCGAGGCGACGCGCAGTGCCGGCGGCCACCGGCACTACCCCGACACCGCCGTCGGTCGAGTCCGGCTGATCCAGCAGCTGTATGCCGCGGGCCTGCCGAGCAGAGTGGTCCGCGAGGTGCTGCCGTGCGTGGACTCGGGCGCGACGCAAGCGCCCTTGGCGCTTCAGGACCGGCTGGTCGCCGAGCGCGTCCGCATCGACCGGCGGATCACCGACCTGCTCGCCGTGCGCGACCGGCTCGACGACGTCATCACCCTCACGCTGGACCCCGATTCCGACTGCTCCCACATGCGGTGAGGACTGCTGCCGCGGACGGCTTCAGGCGCGGGGGCGCGTGCGGTAGGCGGCGAAGCCCGCCACGAACGCCGTCACGGTGAACAGCGCCCACCAGGGGAGCGACCGTCCGAGGTCCTGGTACGGCTGGACGCCGCCCGCCGGATCGTCCGCGTCGTACAGGACGTCGACCTCGTCGCCCTGCTCGGCGTCGCGGGGCCAGCCGCGCCGCCCGTCCTCGGCGTCGATCCGGCGCCCGTCCGCGGTGGTGAACTCGACCGTGATCCGTCCGGACGAGCGATTGCCGTCCGTCCCGAGGACACGCGCCGTCGCCCTCGTCTTACCCGACTGGTCCACCCACGCCGCGATCGCCCCGCCGCCCCACGTGACCGACAACAGCCCCATGACGACGGCGACGATGACGCAGCCGATGTAACTGGGGCGGTAACGCCGCTTCTTGTCCGTCTGCAAACGCGGGCTCGCCTCCACTGGTTCCGCCGCTCCCGGCTACGGTCCGGCCGTGCGGGCGGAGTCTCCGACGGGGTAGGCGACCTCCCAGGCCGCCTCGATCATGCGGAAGATCTCGTCCACCGCCGCCTCCGGATCGGCCGCCTCCCGGGCCAGCGAATAGGCGTCGATCACGAACCTCGCGATCGTCCGGCAGGCCGTTGTGCCCGGCGCCGCGTCGAGTTCGGCGGCGATGGCCTTCGCCAGCGACTCCGCATGGCGCAGCCTCATCGACTCCTCGTACTCCCGGAGGGCGGGCGTTTCCTCGACCATGCGCCAGATCGGGGCGGCGCCGTCGGCCGTGCAATGCCGCACCAGGGCGTGGATCTCGCGGCGCAGCGCGGGGACGAGCGGCTCGTGCGGCGCCCGGCCGGTGACCGCCCGCGCGAGGCGCTGTTCGAAGTCCTCGTCCTGCTCGAAGACGAGGGCCTCTTTCGAAGCGAAGTGGGAGAAGAGCGTGGTGACGGCCACGTCGGCTTCGGCGGCGACGTCACGGATGCCCACCGCGTCGTACCCGCGCGCCAGGAAGAGCCGGAGCGCGGTGTCGGCGATCCTCTGGCGGGTCGCGGCCTTCTTGCGCTCACGGCGTCCGGGCGGCACGGTCATGATCCAACGCTATCAGGTGCAAAACCGTAACGGTTTCGAAAACGCAACCGTTAGTGTTACGGTCGGCCGCATGAAGAAGGTGAGCTTCGCCGAGTACGGCGGTCCGGGCGTCTTGCGGCTCGTGGACGCCGAGGAGCCCCATGCGGGCCCCGGCCAGGTGCGCATCGCCGTGCGGGCGGCGGGCGTGAACCCCGTCGACTGGAGGATTCGTGAAGGCCAGTTCCAGCACACCCGTCCCCTCGACCTGCCCGCCGGAGTCGGCTTGGACGCCGCCGGGACGGTCGACGAGGTCGGCGAGGGCGTCGAAGGGGTCGAGGTCGGCGACCGTGTGTTCGGGGAAGGGGCGAGCACCTACGCCGAGTTCGCCGTGCTGTCCGCCTGGGCGCGGATGCCCGCGGGGCTGACGTTCGAAGAGGCGGCCGGATACCCCTCCGTGGTGGAGACCGCGCTTCGGATCATCCGCCAGGTCGGCGTGCGGTCCGGGCAGACGCTGCTGGTCAGCGGCGCGTCCGGGGGAGTCGGATCGGCGGTGCTGCAGATCGCCCGCGCCCGCGGCATCACGGTGATCGGCACGGCCGGGGCCGCGAACCAGGACTATCTGCGCAGCCTGGGCGCCGTCGCCACGACGTACGGCGAGGGCTGGGTCGAGCGGGTGCGGCGGCTCGGCCGCGTCGACGCGGCTCTCGACCTCGCCGGCTCGGGCGTGCTCCGGGAACTCGTCGAACTGACGGGGGATCCGCAGAAGGTGATCACCATCGCCGATCTCGCCGCACCGGACTTCGACGTCCGGTTCTCCGGCGTGGCCGGGAGCGTGCCGGAAGCGCTCGCCGAGGCCGTCGGTCTCATCTCGCGGGGCGACCTCCACATCCCGGTCGCGAAGACGTACACGCTCGCCGACGCCGCGGCGGCGCACATCGACAGTCAGGCCGGTCACACACGCGGGCGCCGCGTCGTCCTCGTCTGAACCGGCCGCGCGCCGTCCTCGGGCAGTGCTCGTCGAGGACGGCGCGTCCGATTTCTACGCGCTCGACCTGGGAGACCCGGCGCCGCCGACCAGTTCCACGTAGGCGGTGACGCCCGCCTCGCGGCGGCGTTGCGCCGGGACGGCGTCGACGACCTTGCGGGCGAGACTGCTCACCAGCGTCGTCCGGTGCTCGACCGGCTGTGCCTCGTAGACCGTGTGCGCGAGCCGGACGCCCTCGGTGACGTCGCCCGCGCGCACGTGCCCGGACGCCCGCAGCAGCGCGAGCTGGGTGCGCGTGCGCGGCTCGTCCGCGGGCAGGATCGCCCCGGCGTCCGCGACCGACTTGTCGAGCGGCCCACGATCCCCCGCATAAGCGTGCACCCACGCCGCGGTGTAGTGCACCCGATCCTCGGACCACTTGTCCGTGGAACGCACGTCGGTGACCGATGCGGGCAATTGCTGGAAAATTTCTTCGATGGTGCGCAGATCCGGCACGGCCTCCGAGGTGCGCCCGTCCAGCGCGAGTACTTGCGCGCGAACCGAGTGGATACTCGCCAGGCCGCGACTGGGGACGGCCTGGTGCTCGTTCGATCGCCTTATTCGCCTTCCGGAGGATCATCGCCGGGGAGTGATCTTCGTAGATGTCGCGAATTAGGCGTTGACCGGACACATACAGACTGAGATCGGTGTCGCCGGAGGCGTCCGCCGCGTTTTGTGCGGAGACCCACCACTCCCTGGCCATGCGCGGCTCGTCCAGATTGGAGAGCGTTTTGGCCATGAGCATGGACAGGCCGCTCGTCACCCGGGACCAGGAGCCGGAAAGCCGTTCGTCGCCGCCTCGCGCGGTGAGCTGCTGGACCGCCACGAGGTCGAGCGCCAGGTCACGTACTAGTTGCTGCGGGGGAAGCAAAAGGTAGCTGTAGCCGTACTCTGCGACCGTTTCTTCCCATTCGTCGAGGTGGCTGTCCTCGGTGCGGCCCATGGCACGATCGACGCTGCTGCGGATCTGCTGGAGGGCTTCCATCGCCGGGGTGACGGTGATGCCGAGGGCGGCCAGGGCCTGCAGAAGTCGACGTCGCTCCATGTCGTCGTCCTCCTCATATGGGACGCCGGGGTATGGCCTCGCCCGCTCCACGTTACTCGTCCGTTCGCCGCCCACCCGGGGTTTCGGCGCAAGGGCAACAAGCTTCCCGTCCGCCCCAAGAGCCTCGTCGAGTTTTCGGGCGAGGTCGGCCGACGGAGTGCGAGAACCGCTGCGGATCTTCGACAGGTAGCCCGCATCGAAATGCACGATTCTGGACAGTCTTCGCAACGACACTCCGCGTTCGATCATGAGAACCCGCATCTTACTGCTGAATTCGGTCATAACCGGACCTATCTGCCGATGTTGGGTGTTGCCATTTGCCTAACGGCGCAGGCAGCAGGCAACACCTTCCACGGTAACCCGATTCGCATTTTGATGGCGGTGAAAACGAAAGCGGCCCCGGCCCACTGCGCAATCAGTGGGGAGCCCGGGGCCTCGGCCGGAGAAAGGATCCGACCTGTCATGAATCGTACGACCCCTGACGCTCCTCTCGCAGCGCTTGGCGCGTACTTGGGCGCCCGGCGGCTGGAGGTCGAACTGACCGCGCGCGGCCTGCGCGTCGCGAACCCGGACGCGCCGCGCTGCTGCCCCGACGCGTCCGTCCCGTCCGACCTGGTCACCTGCCGCCCCCGGACGGACGACGGTGGACGCGCGTGGTTCTACACCTCGTGGAACGAGCCGATCGCCGAGGCCGACCGCATCGTGGAGGCGACCACGTTCATCCTCGGCTACCTCGCCGGGCGCGGGGCGGAGTCGTCCCGATGACCGCGCCGTGGACGCCCGAGCGCGTGGCGGCCGAGGTGCAGCGCCGGTACCCGGGCACGTGCGCGTGGCTCGGCCGCCACACCGGGAGCTGGTGGGCGGTCGCCCGCGACCGGACGGGGCGGCACCGCTTGGTCGAGGGGGCCACGCCCGCCGAACTGGTCCACCGACTGGACGAACTGGGCGTGCGTCGCGCGGGGTACGCCCCGCAACCGAGCGCACGTCCGCGACCGTCCGGCCCGCCCTCACCGCCGCCGCCTCCGCCCCCCAGGCCCGTCCGGCCTCGACCGCCTGCCCCCGTGGCGGCCAGCGCCGTCGCGCCGGATCGTCGGCCGCGCGTGCGCCGCCGTCCCGCCCGCCTGCGGCGCGGGCTGGCTGCGCGCCGCGTTCGACGCCCTCGTCACCCCCTGAACCGGGCGCGCGGCGGCCACCTCCCGTCCGCCGCGCCGCCCCCGCTACGAAGGAGATGCACATGACCGCAACGCTGGAGAACGTCACTCCGATCGGCAGGGACCCGCGTGAGCTCCTCCCCGCCAGGGCGTTCGCCCTGCTCGTGGACGACTTCCGCAAGATGTCCCACGCGAGCCACGACTACTGCTCGCGCGTCGTCGGCCAGAACCTCGTCTTCCTCAAAGCCGTCGGGAGCATCCGCCGGGCCGAGCGGCGAGACCCCCGCGATTACGTCCGGATCGTCCCGACCCCGCCGGTGGACGAGGCGTGGCACCTGAGCCTGCAGCGGACGGAGGTGTACGTTCCGATGAGCTACCTTTTCGCGGAGTCGTTCATCCACCACCGGCCGGTCATGGACGAGGACATCCGCTCCGGGGCCGCCCTCGCCCGGACGATTCCGCGGCTCCACCGCACGGGTTACTTCGTCGACCCGGAGTTCTGGGAGGGCGAGGCCGGGACGAGTTGCTGCCGCCCGAGTGCAACGACCAGAACGGCCGGGACTGGCGCTCGGTCGTGGACTGGGGTGGGCGCCTGCCGCTGGACGGCTCGCTCACCATCCGCATCTGACCTGGGAGGGACGCGCGTGCGCACAAGACGGACGAGTCTTCCCGAGCACCTGCGGCGCGAGATCGAGGCCGAGACCGGACCCGTTCTCCGCGTGGAGCCGCTGTCCAAGGGCAACCACGCGGACATCGCGGCGACCCTGCACACCAGCGGTGGCCGGGTCTTCGTCAAGGCCGCCCGCAAGCTGGTGGACAGGGACAGCCCCGAGGTGATGTCGCTGCGCCGCGAAGCCTCCGCCAACCCCTTCGTGTGCGAGTTCGCTCCCCGCCTACGGTGGCGGGTCGAAACCGGGGAGTGGCTCGCGCTCGGATTCGAGTACGTGGACGGACGCCCGGCCGACTTCTCTCCCGGGTCACCGGACCTGGAGGCGCTGGCGAAAACCGTCCACGCCGTCCAGGAAACTCCCTGCCCCGACGCGGTGCGGATGTCGGCGGAGCGGCGCTGGCAGCGGTATGCCGACGACACGACTCCGCTGGCGGGCGACGCGCTCCTGCACACCGACCTGAACGAGGACAACTTCATCATCACGCCGGACGGCCGGGCCCACGTCGTCGACTGGGCGTTCGTGACGCGCGGTGCCGCGTGGCTCGAACTCGTCCTGCTGATCCCGTGGCTGCTCAAGGCGGGTCACACACCGCGGGAGGCCGACGCGTGGGCGGCTCGTTTCCCATCGTGGCTGCACGCGCCCGAGGCGGACGTCGACATGTTCACCGCCGCGTTCGCGGAGCAGTGGCGGACCGCCGCCGGGAGCCGGGACGACGACTGGGTCCGACTGCACGCCGAACTGACGGGCCGGTGGGCGGCTTACCGACTGGAGAGGAGCCGATGACGGACTGGACGCAGACGTCCGCACGGCTGAAGGGTCGGGCATGGCTGGTCGTCCGGCACGACGACGCTCCACGTCTACTGGAGTCGGCGAAGCGCCTTGGTGAGCCGGACGACTGGTTGGTGCGTCCGGTAAAGAAGGACACCGACCCTGACACCTGGGTCTCGATCACTTTCCCGCGTGCGTTGATCGACGCACTCGGGCGGGCGCTACGCGCATCGGGCGTCCAAGGGGGATGACCGTGCGCAGCGACTGGGACGACCTGCCCAGCGAAGTTCGCGATGCCATCGAGGCACGGACGGGGGCGGTTCGACGCGTCGAAGCCGCGCCCGCCGGTAACCACGCGAACATCGCGTCCACGCTTCACACGGTGGACGGGCGCGTGTTCGTCAAGGCCGCGCGGAAGGAGCCGGGACGGGACGGCTCCGAGGTCAAGTCGCTGCGTTGGGAAGCGGCGATCAATCGCCATGTCGCCGAGCACGCTCCCCGTCTCCACTGGACCGTGGAGGCGGGGGGCTGGCTCGTCCTCGGGTTCGAGCACGTTCGGGCGCGGCACGCCGACTACCGGCCCGGTTCGTCCGACCTGGAGACGCTGGCGGAGGTCATCGACGGACTCCAGGCGATGCCGTGCCCGGACCTGCTCGATCGTCGGCGCGTCGATCGCCGCTGGGGCGATCCACCGGCGGGGGAGACACTCAAGGCTGGGCACGGGCCCGCGCAGGCCGAGGGCTGGGCGGCCCGCTTCCCATCCTGGGCGGGCACCGACCCGGCGCACCTCGACGCGTATGCGTGCGCGTTCGCCGAGAGGTGGCGGGCGAACACCGAGACCAACCGTGCTCCCTGGGCGTTGGAGCACGCTGCGGCTGCGGGCCGGTGGGCCGACCACCGGTTGACCAAGTAGCGGACGGCGACCGCTCGATGGCGTTCGAGGCGGTTGGCGCCGCACTTCACGGCGGTGGGCCCGCCGGAGGCGTGAAGCGGGCTTCTTCGGCGTACCGGCGAGTTCACCTGCTCGACTGTCATGAGCAGTCAGCGGTCCGGGGTGAGGAGCGGCTTGACGTCGAGGATCGGGGTCGCGTCCAGGGCTTCGAGGTTGCGGACGTGAACGCGCGTACCGGTGACGGCGAGGATGTGGACGACGTGCAGGCCGATCGGGTTGGGGCGGTCTGGCGAGCGGGTGGCGAACACGCCGGTGAGCGGTCGGGCGGCGTCGCCACGCGGGTGGACGGTGAGGGTGTCGCGGTCGGAGCGGTCGAGCCAGGTGAGCAGCAGTACATCGCTGCCCGGGGTCAGGCCGTCAAGGGCGGGGGCGTATCGGTCCTCGAAGACGAGCCAGGCGTCCGGTGCCCCCTCGTCGGGCTGCCGGGGCGCCGCCGCCCGATCGGTCAGTGTCGACTCAACGCGCCCGACCGGGCGCAGTGTGTATTCGGTCAAGAGTCCTGGATCCTTCCTTGGCAAGGGTCCGTGCTGGGCGGCTCCGTCCCGATGGCCATCCTGACCTGTGCGGGCCTGGCTGGTCGAGACATGGCGCCGAGCGCGCGCCAGGAGTCAGGCGTCGCGGGTGTGGAGGAGGACGGTGGCGGTCAGGAGGGCTGCGGTCGTCCAGGTGGCGGTTGCGGCTAGGGGCGTCCACGGGTCGGCGGGGTCTGGGGGCATTGGCGTGATCTTCTGCAGCACGCGTTGCCAGCGGGGGTCGGCGATGGTTCGGGAGACGATCGGAAGGACGTAGAGCAGGGCGAGGACGGCGCCGATGGCGGTCGCGGAGTCCCGGACGGCGGTCGCGGTGCCGAGACTCAGGAGGGCGATCAGTATCAGGTAGAGGATCGTTCCGGCGGCCGCTTCGCCGGTCGGGGCTCGGTGGCCGAGGACGAGTCGTCCGGCCAGGAGCGATCCGAGGACGGCGGCGGCGACGGCGGTGGCGAGGACGATCGCCTTGGCCGCGAGGACGGTGGCGCGGTGCGGCACCGCCGTGAAGGTCGTGCCGATCATGCCCGTGGTGTATTCGCCGGTGATGACTAGGACACCCAGGATCGCGATCGGGGCTTGGCCTAGGTAGACGCCCACGAGGGTCGGGGCGGTCGTGACCGATGCCGCTCCCACTGTTGCTGCGACGGTTCCGAGGAGCAGCCAGACGGGGCCTCGGACGGTTCGTAGCTTCGTCCACTCCGCGTGCACGGCCCGCCTCACGCGTCCCTCCGGTGGAGGACGGCGAGGGCCACGGCCAGGGCGACGATCGTGTACGCGGCCAGGACGGCGAAGCCGGCCCACGGGGACAGCGGGTAGTAGCCGTTCGACGGCTTGTAGAGGCTCGCGACCTGGTCGTACGGGACGAGTGTCTGCTGGACGGCGAAGGCCGCGCCCGGCGTCACACGTGCGAGGCCGTTCGACACGCTCGCGGGCAGGAACGGGACGGCCATCAGGATGTACGGCAGCACGATCGACACGGTGACGGCGGTGACCGCGACGGCGCCGTTCCGGACGATCGTGCCGACGGCGAGCGCGAGGATCGACGCGGTCGCGAGCAGGGCCGCGGTTCCGATCGCCACTCGTAGTTCGGTCGGGGGCTCCACCGGGAAGATGTAGACACCGTTGGCGTCGGCGAGCCGTTCGCCGAGCGGGGCCGCGACGAGCGTGCCCGCGAGCCCGGCGACGAACGCGGCGCTTCCCAGCACGGTCGCCTTGGCCGCTAGGGATCGGCCTCGCTTCGGGGTGGCGGCGAGGGTGACGTGGATCAGGCCGCCGTCGTACTCCGTGGTGACGAACAGCGCCCCCACGACGATCACCGCGATCAGTGCGGCGAACGTCCCGGTGAGGATCTCCCGGACGGTGCCGCCGGTCGGGAGGGTCTCGCGGACGGCGGGCGCGATGTCCCCGGCGCCCGTCACGGTGAACCGGCCGCCGGTTTCCGTGAACGAGCCGGACGTGCGCGGCGGATATCCGGCGAAAGTGGGGGATTCGGCTCCTATTTGGTCGCCGGTCCACTGTCCGGTGGCCTGGGTGGTGCGGAGGTTCTCGAACGTGGCCGTGGACACGGTGCCGCGCGTGCCCAGGCCGTCCACTGCGGGCGGGGACGCGACGAACAGCCCGGCTTGGACGGTCGGTCCGAGCCCGCGCAGGCGTGCGGTGCCGACTTCGGTCCAGCGGGTTCCGTCGGGGGAGGCGTAGCCGGTGATCGTGTCGCCCGAGCGGACGAGCCGCAGCCGGTGGGCGGACGTGCCGGGGAGGCCCGCGTCGTTGACGTAGCCGTGCTGCATCCGCACGCCGTGGCCGCCGGTGGTCATGATCGCCGCGTAGCGCGATCCCGGGCGGGTGCCCGCCTTGACGATGAGCCCGGCCTTCGCCCACGGCACGACGCCGGGCCGCAGGTCGTCGGGGGTTTCGGGGATCCTGCTTTCGAGGCGGGGGACGGAGACGGTGATGCTGCCGTTCCCGGTCAGGGGACGGTGCACGAAGTAGAAGCTGTCGGTGACCGGCTCGCCGCCGGGCCCGATCGGCACGGGCGGTACGTCCTTCTGGACGCTGCTCAATCCGGCGAGCAGGGCGAACAGCACGAGGAGGAGCGCGGCGGCCGCCATGCCGATCGGCCAGGTGGGGACGGTGCGGAACTTGGTCCACTCCGCGTGCAGCGACCGGACGAAGGCGGGGCGCGTCACCGGGACGCCTCGGCGGCGCGGAACTCGGTGGCGTCGCGGGTGAGGTCGAGGTAGACGTCCTCAAGGGTGGCGCGGTGCGCGGACACTTCGGAGAACGGCACGGCGTCCGCGCCGAGCAGCGCCGCGATCCGGTCGGCGGGCAGGCCGGAGACGGCGAGGGTGTCGCGGGTGGCGGCCGCGACGGTGGCGCCCGCGCGCGTCAGAACCGCCGCCGCGTGCGTCCCGGCCGGGGTCCGGACGGCGACCCGGTTCGTGGAGGCGGCCGCGATCAGGTCGGTCACGGTGTCGTCGGCGATGGCCCGGCCGCGTCCCGCGACGACGAGCCGGTCGGCGGTGTCCTGCATCTCGCTCATCAGGTGGCTGGAGACCAGGACGGCACGGCCCTGCGCGGCCAGCGCGCGCAGGAGGCCGCGCATCCAGACGATGCCGTCGGGGTCCATGCCGTTGAACGGCTCGTCGAGCATGATCGTGGGCGGGTCGCCCAGGAGGGCGGCGGCGATCCCGAGGCGTTGGCGCATCCCGAGCGAGTAGCCGCCCGTCCGGCGCCGGGCCACCGGGGTCAGGCCGACCAGCTCGATCACCCGGTCCGCCCGGGGTGCGGCGAGGCCCTGCGAATGCGCGAGCCACCGCAGGTGGTCGCGGGCGCTGCGGCCGGGGTGCGGTGCGGCGGCGTCGAGGAGCGAGCCGACGTGGACGAGCGGGTGCCGGAGGTCGCGGTACGGCCGTCCGCCGATCAGCGCGGTGCCCTCGTCGGCGGAGGAAAGGCCGAGGATCACTCGCATCGTCGTCGATTTCCCTGCGCCGTTCGGCCCCGCGAAGCCGGTCACCAGGCCCGGACGGACGGCGAAGGACATGCCGTCGAGGGCGAGCGTCGTCCCGTAGCGCTTGCGCAGCCCGGCGACGGCGATCCCCGGTTCGGGGTTCGGATCGGATCTCATGCCGAGGGTTGTACGCGGCCGCCGGTCCCGGCCGGGTCGCGGCGGCCGCGACCCGGTTGGAACCCGGGATCTGCGATCGTCGACGCATGGCACCTCGACGCGATGGCCGGACGAGCGGCGGTGGACGGCGGTGAGGGTCCTCGTCGTCGAGGACTTCGAGGTCCTCGCCCGCTCCGTCGGCACCGGGCTGCGCCGCGAGGGGATGGCCGTCGACGTCGTCCTGGACGGGACGGCCGCCCTCGAACGCCTGGCCGTGACCCGCTACGACGTGGTGGTCCTCGACCGCGACCTGCCGGGCGTCCACGGGGACGAGATCTGCCGGCGGCTCGCGCGCGGCCGGTGCGAGACGCGCGTGCTGATGCTCACCGCCTCCGACACGGTCGCGGACCGGGTCGACGGGCTCGGCCTCGGCGCGGACGACTACCTGCCGAAGCCGTTCGCGTTCGCCGAGCTGGTCGCGCGCGTCCGGGCGCTGGCGCGGCGTGCCGTCCCGCCGCTGCCGCCCACGCTGGCGTGCGGGGACATCGCCCTCGATCCGGCGCGCCGTGCCGCGTCCCGGGCCGGGCGGCGGCTGGAGCTGAGCCCGAAGGAGTTCGCGCTGCTCGAATGCCTGCTCGCCGCGCCCGGCCTGGTCATCTCGGCCGAGGAGCTGCTCGAACGCGTGTGGGACGAGGCCGCCGACCCGTTCAGCAGCGCGGTCAAGCACACGGTCCACCGGTTGCGGGCGAAGCTGGGCGACCCGCCCGTGATCGAGACCGTCCGCGAGGGCGGCTACCGCATCGGACCGGCATGACCGCCGGACGGTCGTTGCGGACGCGGCTCGCGCTCGGCTACGCGGCGGGCGTCTACGCCGCCGGGATCTTCGTGCTCGTCCTGGTGCTCGTCCCGCTGACCAGCGTCGACGCGGGCACGCCCGTGGGAGGGCCGCCGTCGCCCGTGACCACCGGGGAAGGGCCCGGGATCGGCCTGACCCGGCTCCTCGCCGGATCGGCCGTGGCTTTGGTCGTGCTGATCCCCGTCGCCCTGGCCCTCGGCTGGTTCGTCGCCGGACGGTTCCTGCGCCCGCTGCGCGCCATCACCGCCGCGGCCCGGGACATCTCCGCCGGGGACCTGCACCGGCGGCTCGACCTCGGCGAGCCCGCGGACGAGCTGACCGAGTTGGGACGGACCCTGGACGACCTGTTCGCGCGCCTGCAAGCGTCGTTCGACGCGCAGCGCCACTTCGTCGCCAACGCCTCGCACGAGCTGCGGACGCCCCTCGCCGGGTTGCGGACCCTCCTCGAAGTGGCCCTCGCCGATCCCGACGCGGACGCCGACGACCTGCGGGCGGCGTGCGAGGAGGCGCTCGCCCTCGGCGGGCACCAGGAACGGCTCGTCCGGGCGCTGCTCGTGCTGGCCACCGGCGAGCGCGGCGTCTCGCGCATGGAGACCTTCGACCTGGGCGAAGTCGTCGAAGGGGTGCTCGCCGCGCGCCGCGACCAGGCGGCGGAGCGGGGCGTCGACCTGGCGGGGGAGACGGCGCGGGCGGTGCTGGCCGGAGATCCGGGGCTGGTCGAGAGCCTCGTCGCGAACCTCGTCGACAACGCGGTCCGCCACAACGGCGCGGGCGGGCACGTGCGGGTCGCCGCCCGGACGTCCGGCGCACACGTGACCCTGACGGTCGTCAACAGCGGGCCGGTCGTGCCGGGCGACCAGATCGAGCGGCTCTTCCAGCCGTTCCAGCGGCTCGCGCCCGATCGGGACGGCCGGCGGGACGGCCACGGGCTCGGCCTCGCGATCGTCGGCGCCGTCGCCCGGGCCCACCGCGCCGCCCTCGACGTCCGCGCCCGTCCCGAGGGCGGGCTGTCGGTCGTCGTGCGGTTCGCGGCGGGCCCGCCCGCGCGTTAGGGCTTGCGGCCCACGCCGCCGGTCATGAACCGCACGTCCACCGTGCTCGCGTCGACCACCGGCTCGTCCGGACGCCACAGCGGCAGCGGCACGAGGCCCGGCGAGAGGATCTCCAGGCCGTCGAAGAACGCCGCGAGTTCCGCGGGGGTTCGCACCCGTCCCGTTCCGAGTTGTTCGAGAAGCTGCTTCTCCAGTGCCACCGATTCGGGGGCGTCGCCGAGGCGGGTGAAGTTCGTGATGAAGAAATACGAACCGCTCGGGACGGCTTCGCGCAGCGTTTCCACGATCTTTCCGGGGCCCTCGTCGTCGGCGAGGTGATGCAGGATTCCGCAGAGCATCACGCACAGCGGCCGGGAGAAATCGATGAGGTCGCGGATCTCCGGGTGTTCGAGCAGGGCCCGCGGGTCGCGGATGTCCGCCGTCACGACCGTCGTGTTCGGGTTGTCGGCCAGGATGGCGCGGCCGTGCGCCAGGACGATCGGGTCGACGTCCACGTAGACGACGCGCGCGGACGGGTCGACCTCGTGGACCACCTCGTGGGTGTTGCGCGCCGTCGGCAGCCCCGACCCCAGGTCGAGGAACTGCGTGATGCCCTCGTCGGCCGCGAGATACCGCACCACCCGATGCAGCATCGCCCGGTTATGGAGGGCGATGTCCCGCAGTTCCGGCATGATCGCCAGGCTGGCCTCGGCGACCGTCCGGTCGACGGCGAAGTTGTCCTTGCCGTTCAGCATCACGTCGTACACGCGGGCGGCGGTCGGGACATCGGTGGGAATGTCCGGGGGCACCTCGGCCATATGTGCCTCATTCAGTTGGAGGTGATCATCTCTCCGGCATCGTAATCCGCCCGTGCCCCGAATCGGGCTCGTTTCGGCGATCACGCGCACCGCGCCGAGGCGGACGTCTCGTCGCCGTCGGGCGCGCGCGGACGCGGCGGGCCCGTGCCGGACGCGGTCCGTGCGCGTCCGGCGACGCGGGGTGATCCGTAACGGTCGCCATTAATAAGCGGCTACTTATTGGCGGCGCGCCAGTAAGTCGCTAAGGTGGCGCCTGCTCCACAGAATCGGCGGGACGGCGAGACGTGCGGAGGAGGTGACGGTCATGGTCACGGCAGGTCTCACGGCACGACTCCGGACGGGGATCGCCGGACGAGTCCGGGGGTTCCTCGGCGAGGTCGGCGAACTGTTCGTCATCGCGCTCGAAGGGCTGCGGCGCACCTGGGACGTGCGCACCTGGGGCTGGGAGTTCGCCGAGCAGTCGTGGTTCCTCGCGCGGGTCACGAGCATCCCGGTGATGCTGGTGTCGCTGCCGCTCGGCGCCACGGTCGCGCTGCAGGTCGGCCAGCTCGCCTCGCAGCTCGGCGCGCAGTCCTCGACCGGCGGTGCGGTCATCGTCGGCCTGGTCCGGGAGGTGGCGCCGATCGCGGCCGCACTGATCATCGCCGGCGCGGGCGGTTCGGCGATGACCGCCGACATGGGTGCCCGCCGGATCCGGGACGAGCTCTCGGCGATGGAATCGATGGCGGTGAACCCCGTGCACCGGCTCGTCACCCCGAGGCTGTGGGCGTCGAGCATGGTGTCGATGCTGCTGGCCTCGCTGGTGATCGTGTCCGGGGCGGCCGGGGGGTTCGTGTTCAACGTGCTCCTCCAGGACGTCACCCCCGGCGCGTACTTCGCGGGGGCGGTGTCGCTGCTGCAGACGTCCGACCTGCTCGTCACGCTGCTGAAGTCGTGGATGTTCGGCCTCATCGCCGCGGCCGTCGCCTGCTACATGGGAATGAACTGCGCGGCCAGCCCCGTCGGGGTGGGACGCGCCGTCAACCGGGCGATCGTGGTCGCCTTCATGCTCGTGTTCGCCCTCAACTACGTGATCTCGACGGTGTACTTCGTCGCGTTCCCGCCCACCCACTGATGGCCGCGCCCCTGCTGTCCATGCGGCAGTCCGAGCGGTTGACGGCGGCCGGGTCCGCGGTGCTGCGGCGCAGCGGCGACCTGGCGCAGTGGCCGGTGTTCATCTACCGGGTGCTGCTGTACTCGGTCCGCGACCTGATCCTGCGCCGCAAGTACGCCAAGACGGTCGCCCGGCACGTCAGCGACATCGTCGTGGGCGCGGGCGCGACGGTCGTCGGCGGCGGCATGATCTTCGTGATCTTCACGATGGCGTTCTTCGTCGGCACCGAGGTCGGGCTGCAGGGCTACACCGGCCTGGAGTCGATCGGCGCGGAGTCGTTCATGGGGCTGGTCGGGTCGTTCGCGAACGTCCGCGAGATCACCCCGGTGATCGCCGCGACGGCGCTGGCGGCGCAGTGCGGGTCGGCGTTCACCGCCGAGCTGGGCGCGATGCGGATCTCCGAGGAGATCGACGCGCTCGAAGTGATGGGCATCGGCTCGTTCGCGTACCTGGTCTGCACCCGCGTGATGGCCGCGCTGATCGCGCTCGTCCCGCTCTACCTGATCGCCCTGTTCGCGAGCTTCTTCTCCACCCGGCTGATCAGCACCCAGTTCTTCGACCTGGCGCCGGGCGTCTACGACTACTACTTCACGCTGTACCTGCCGACGATCGACCTGGTCTACAGCGCGATCAAGGTGGGGGTGTTCGCCTTCGCGGTGATCACGATCCACTGCTACTACGGCTACTACGCGAGCGGCGGCCCGGCCGGGGTCGGGCGGGCGTCCGGACGCGCGATCCGGCTGTCGATCATCACGATCGTCACGCTGAACCTGCTGCTCTCCTACGTCTTCTGGGGCAACGGAGCGACCGTGAGGTTGACCGGATGAACCATGACATTCCACTTCCCCGGGCGCTGCTCATCTCGCTGCTGACGATCGCGCTGACCGCACTCGGCGTCTACGTCCTGGTGACCAAGCCGTACCAGGCCGAGGGCACCCGGCTGGTCGCGGTGTTCGGGCAGGCCGGGCAGGGCCTCGGCGACGGCGCGCCCGTCAAGGTCCGCGGCGTGACGATCGGGTCCGTCGAGTCGATGGAGCTGACCGGCGCCGGACGGGCGCGGCTGACGCTCCGCCTGGACCCGGGGGTCCGCGTGCCGACGACCGTGTCGGCGTCGGTCGAGCCCGCCTCGGCGTTCGGCCCGAAGTTCGTCGAGCTGACCCCCGGGAACGGCGAGCACGACGGCCCGTTCCTGGCGTCCGGTGCGACGATCGAGCGGACGTCCGACCCGCAGGACCTGTCGAACCTGCTCGCGCAGGCCGACGCGACGCTGAGCGCGATCGACCCGACCGAGGTCGCCACGATCGTCCACACCGTGTCGCAGGGCCTGAACGGGCGGGGCGTGCGGCTCGGCGAGACGATCGACCAGGCGGCGGTGCTGGTGAACGTGGCGCACCGCCGCCGCGTCGAGGCGCGCAGGTTCCTCACCGACGCCGCCGGGCTGACCGGGACGCTCGCCGCGTCGGGCACCGGCGACGACCTCGTCGCGATCGGCGGCGACGCCAACACCCTGATCGAGGACACGGCCGCGGGCGGCACCGGACGGCTCGGCGAGTTCGCCGACGAGATCTCCGACCTGTCCGGGTTCGTCTCGCACGGGTTCGGCAAGCGCGGCGGGCAGCTCCGCGAGTCGTTCCGCTCCGCCGAGCGCACCGCCGCCGTCATCTACGCCCAGCTCGGGCTGGTCGGGGACGGTGTCCGCACCGGCAACCAGATCCTCCCGCTCTATGGGGACCTGACCTCGCTGGCGGGTCCCGAGGGCAAGAACTACATCCGCACCCAGGGCCTCCTGCCGACCGACCCGTGCCGGCTGATCGTCGGGATCTGCCCGCAGGGAGGCCGCTGACATGGCCCGCATCCCGAGAATCCGCAGGCCGAAGGGCCGCGCCGCGAAGACGGGCGCGCCGAAGCGTTCGCGGGCCCGCATCGGGCTGGTCGTCCGGCTCGCCGCGTTCGTGACCGTGACCGGGCTGCTCACCGCGTTCATCGGCGCGCAGATCGCCCGGCTGAGCTTCGCCGACGGCTGGACGGTGTCGGCCACGTTCGACGACGCCAGCGGGCTCGCCGTCGGCGACGAGGTCAAGATCGCGGGCGCCCCGGTGGGACGCGTCGAGGAACTGAAGATCGTCGACGGCCGCGCGAAGGTGCGGATGCACGTGAACGAGTCGGTGACCGTGCCGTCCGACAGCGAGGCCGCGATCCGCTGGCGCGACGCGATGGGCAGCCGCGTCGTCTACCTCATCCCCGGGACGAGCCCCGAGCCGATGCGTCCGGGCGCGCACATCACCCGCACCCGGTCGGTCGTCGACGCGGGCGCCCTCATCGACCAGCTCGCCCCGCTGACCGAGAGCATCGACCCGCAGCAGGTCAACACCGTCCTGGTGTCGCTGGCGCAGGCGCTCAACGGCAACGCGGGCGAGATCGACCGGCTGATCGTGAACGTCGACCAGCTGTCGTCGACGATCGCGGCGCGCCGCGCCACGCTCAAGCAGATGCTCGACGACTACGCCACCATCACCGAGATCATCGCGCGCCGCGACGAGCAGATCGGCAAGGCGGTCGACGGGCTGGTGGAGCTGAGCGGCGCGTTCGCCGACAACCGGCGGCTCGTCGACGACGCCATCGTGGAACTCGCGGCGATGGCGCGCACCTCCGACCAGGTGCTCGCGGGCAACAGCGCCGAACTCGCCGCCGTCGTGACGCGGCTGTCCCAGCTGACCGGCGGCGTCCGGCGCAACGTCGGGACGCTCGCGGAGGTGCTCGGCACGGCGACGCCGAAGCTGCAGCACATCTTCGCCGCCACCGACAACGGCACCTACATCGAGGCCGCCATCCCCTGCCTGTCCCTCGCCGTGCCGCCCTGCCCGTACCCGACCCGGCTGCCGGGCGCCCGCGAGACCGGCGCGTCCGGGACGAGCGGGACGAGCGGCGGGACGAAGGGCGGGACGCAGCCCGCGGCGTCGACCGGCGGCCGCGTCCGCATCGACTCCGCGGGTGCGCTGCGGAACCTGCTGGTGGGAGGCGCCTGATGCCGCTCGGCTCGCTGCGCGACCGCAACCGGATCACCGTCGGCCTGGTGTCGTCGTGCACCCTGCTCGCACTGGTCGCCGCCGTCTACCTGATCGGCACCGAGGGCCTGCTCCTCAACCGCTACACCGTCACCGGGGTGTTCGCCGAGACCGGCGGGCTGAAGTCCGGGGACGAGGTGCGGGTCGCCGGGATCCGCGCGGGCGAGGTCACCGCCGTCGAACCGAACTGGGAGAAGGGACGCGTGCTCGTCACCTTCGAGGTCGACGCGGAGGTCGACCTCGGGCCCGCGACCCGCGCGGACGTCGAGGTCGCGAGCGTCCTCGGCGGCCGCTACCTGCGGCTGTCCGGCCCGGTCACCACGCCGCACCTGGCGGACCTGTCGGACGAGCGGCGCCGCGTCCCCCTCGACCGGACCGGGACGCCCGCCACCATCAACGACGTGCTGAACAAGTCGACCGAGACCATCACCCGGCTCGACACGAAGTCCATCGACCGGATCCTCACGGAACTGAACGGGGTGAGCTCGGACGACCGGGGCCGGCTCAGCCGGACCCTCACCAACCTCGCCGACCTGGCCCGGACCGTCAACGAGTCCGAACTGCAGATCGAGAAGCTCCTCACCAACGGCGACCGCGTCCTCGAACTCGCCCGCACGAAGGAGAAGCAGCTGTCCGCACTGCTCAGCAACGTGCGGCTCATGCTGGACGAACTCCAGCGGCGCAAGACCGAACTGGCGACGTTCCTCGGCAGCGGCGGACGCACGGTCTCGTCCCTCACGAAACTGATCGACCAGCAGCAGAAGAAACTCGAAACCGTCATGGCCGACCTGCAGAAGACGCTCGGCACCCTGCGCCCCCGCACCGGCGACTTCAACGAGCTGCTCGCCTGGGCGGGCCCGACCCTCAGCGGACTGTCCGGGGTCGGCGGGCGCGGCCCCTGGCTCGACGTCGTCGCCACCGGCCTCGGCCCCCTGTCCCCGAAGGACCTGGGCGACCTGGTCGGGCGACTGCCCGAGACGCCCGCGAACGGAGGACGGTGATGAGACGTCTCGTCGCGGCCGCCGCCGCGCTCGTCCTGACGGGCGCCACCGGCGGCTGCGCCCTCGCCCCCGGCGACGGCACCTACCGGCTCACCGTGTACTTCGCCAAGACGACCTCCCTGTACGAGCAGTCCCGCGTGCGGATCATGGGCGCGGACGCCGGGAGCGTCGTCGGCATCACGACCGAGGAGAACAGGGTCAAGGTCGAGCTGGAGATCGACGAGGCGGTCCCGGTCCGCCGCGACGCCCGCGCCGCGATCGCGTCCGCGAACGCGCTCGGCGAACGCTTCGTCGTCCTGTCCCCGCCGTGGCAGCCGGGCGCGCCCAAGGCGCCGTCCGGCATGGTGATCCCGCAGGAACGCACGAAGCTGCCCGTCGAGATCGACGACGCGCTCGCCGCGTTCGCCCGGCTCAACAAGTCCATCGACCCGAAGCAGCTCGGGGACGCCGTCGGCCGCGCGCCCACGACCTGCGCGGACGCGGCGGCGACATCAACGACGCGCTGCGCGGCACCGCCGACCTGACCGAGAACCTCGCCGCGCAGGACGAGCGGATCGTGTCCCTCGCGGGCGGGCTCCGCACCCTCGCCGCCGAACTCAACGAGCGCGACAAGCGCCTCGGCGAGCTCATCGACTCGTTCGGCACGGTCAGCCACGACCTCACCGTGGAACGCGCGCGGCTCACGCAGTTCATCCAGGGGCTCGCCGCCGCGATCCGGGAGAGCCGCGTCCTCGTCACCGCCTACAAGGAGACGCTGCCCAGCACCGTCTCCGACCTGTCGAACATCGTGCTGTCGCTGAAGGCCAACGCGGGCTCGCTCAACCAGGCCATCGACGCGCTCGGCACGTTCGCCGACGTCGCCGTCGAAGGCTGGGACAAGAAGAACCACGTCGCGACGATCCGCGTCGTCGTCCAGGGCAGCGTCCGCGCGTGGCTCCAGCCGCTGTTCGACGCGATGGGCTGGGGGACCGTCCCGTGCTTGGAGGGGCAGCCCGCGCTCGGGAACTGCACGGAGGGGCCGCGATGATCACCCGAGTCGTGCTGGCGGTCGCCCTGCTGCTGGGCGCGAGCGGCTGCACCCTGCAGACGATCGGCGCCCCCACCGGCGACATGCGGCTGACCGCGAAGTTCGACGACGTGCAGAGCCTCGTCGTCGGCCACAGCGTGCAGATCTCCGACATCCGCGTCGGCACCGTCGTCGGGATCGAGCTGTCCGGGCACCAGGCCGAGGTCACGATGTCCCTCAAGGACGAGGTCCGGGTGCCCGTCGGCACCACGGCGGCGATCGCCAAGACGTCCCTGCTCGGCGAGAACTACGTGAAGCTGCAGCCGCCCGGCGAGCTGAGCGCCGGGCCGTACCTCGCGTCCGGCGCGGCGATCGGCAAGACGTCCGTCCAGCCGGACCTCGAACAGATCAGCGCGCGGCTCGGCCCGCTCCTCGCCGCGCTCGGCGGCCAGGAGATCTCCACGATCAGCCGCGAGTCGGCGGCCGCCCTCGGCGGCCGGGGCGAACGGCTCAACACCCTCATCAAGCGGGCCGCCGAGGTGTCGGACTCCTACGCCGCCGCCAGTACCGAACTCGGACGCGCCATGGACGACCTCGCCGAGCTCGGGCACTCGCTCCGCGCGGGCAGCGAGACCATCGACGACCTCCCCGGCAATATTCAGCTCGCCACCGAACGCCTGCAGAACGACCGGGCGCAGGTGAAGAAGGCCGTCCAGGAACTGACGAAGCTCGGCGAATCGGTCAACGCCAACGTGCAGTCGCGGCACGCCGCGCGCCTCGCCGCGCTGCTCAAGCGGGCCGACGGCCTGCTCGCCGCCGCCGTCCGGGGCGGCGAGGACCTGAAGGCGCTCGCCAACGCCGTGGTGAAGTTCCTGAACGGGCCGTCCGTCTCGCACAGCGGCCAGGCGCTCCTGTTCCTGTGGCTCAAGGGGTTCCTCCCGCAGCCCGGCACCACCGCCCGGACCGAGCAGCGGCAGCCGTGGAACCTGATGGGACCCCGCCCGTGAAACAGCCCCGGATCGTCATCAACCTCGTGTTCTTCGCCGTGCTCGGCGTCGTCCTCGCCGTCTGGGCCGTCAGCAGCATCATCACGATCGACGCGCTCGAACGGCCGTACCACGTGACCGTCCAGTTCCAGACGTCCCCGGGCCTGCGCCCCGACCAGGAGGTCACGCACCTCGGCGTCCACGTCGGGACGGTCGGCGGCGTCGAACTCCGCGACGGCCACGTCGACGTCCGGCTCGACCTAGACCGCGGGACGGACGTCCCGGCGGGCGCGGGCGCGCGCGTCCTGCGCAAGTCCGCGATCGGGGAGCCGTACATCGAGCTGACGCCGCCGTCCCGTCCGGGGGACGAATCGCTGGCGGAGGGCGACCGGATCCCGGTGAGCCGCACCGAGGCGACCGTCGACTACCAGCAGCTCTTCCGCGGGCTCAACGAGACGCTGCGGGCCGTCGACCCCCGCGACGCGCAGACCCTCGTGCACGAGGCGGCCACCGGCCTGGAGGGCCGCGGCGGCTCCATCAACTCGATCATCGGCGACTCGCACCAGCTCACCAAGACCCTCGCGGCCGACGCCGGAACCCTCGACGCCCTCGCCGTCGAACTCACCCGGCTCACCTCCACCCTCACGAACCACCGGCGGTCGCTCGCGTCCGGCGCGAACGACCTCGCGGCCGTCACCGCGACGATCCGGCAGAACCGCGAGCACCTGGAGACCGTCCTCGACGACGGCCCCGGCGCCCTCGCGGAGATCAACGACCTCCTGCAGAGGTCGCGGCCCGGCCTCGGGTGCCTGCTGACCGCCGCCGCCATGCCGTCCGAACCCCTCATGACGTCGGCGAACTCGGCGAAGATCCGGCACGTCCTGGAGATGGTCCCGACCCTGAAGGCCCTCGTCACCGACATCACCGCCCGCGACGCCACGGGCCCGTACCTGCGCGTCACCCCGGTCGTCACCGTCGCCGGAAGCGACGCCGCCACCGAGTACGCGACCCGCGCCCCCGTCCGAAGGCCGCCGAACTGACCCTGTGCGCCGCACAGAACGCCTCGTCCAAGGACAAGGACGAGGACGCGGACGCAGACGGGGGCGGGGGCGACGGTGGCGGACGCGCGGCGCCGTCCGGGCCCGGGACGCAGCCGACGCCCGGCGCGGACCCCGCGATGTCGTCGCGTCCGGTGAACGCCGGCGACGAGGCGTCCGACGGCGGGCTCCCCCTGTGGCCACCGGCGCTGGCCGCGCTCGTCCTGCTGGCCGCCGCCGCCCGCACCGTGTGGACCATGCGGTTCCGCAAGCAGAAATGACCGGAAGGAGGAACCGATGCCAGCCGACGTCGAGACCGCCGAGGCGGACGACCGGACCGAAGCCGACCCCGAGGCCGTGAAGACCGCGAAGACCGAGGACGTCGAGAAGCCGGACACCGAGCCCGAGCCCGAGACGTCCGCGAAGGACGAGACGGGCGAGGCGCCTGCGGAGGACGCGAAGTCGGCGAAGGCCGAGACGTCCGCCGAGGCGGACGCGCCCGGGGAGGGCGAAGAGCTCGCGGACTCCGAGAAGCTCGCGAAGAGCGAGAAAGCCGCGACGGCCGACGCCGAGGGGCGCGCGCGGCGGCGGGGGTTGCTCGTTCGTGCGGCGGTCGCCGTGGTCCTGGTCGCGGCGGTCGTGACGGCCGGGTTGCAGTGGTACCGGGCGGATCAGGCCGCGCAGGAGGAAGCGGCGCGGAGCGCGGTGAAGGAGCAGGCGGGCGAGTTCGGGCAGGCGCTGCTCAGCTACGACCACGAGCATCTGCAGGACGCCCGGAACCGGGTGCTGTCGCTCGCGTCGGAGGACTTCGCCAAGACCTACGACGTCGCGTTCACGGGCGGGCTCGAAGGCGTCATCACCAAGCTCAAGGCGGACGCGTCCGCGACCGTGCGGGCCGTCTACCTCGGGGACGTCGACGAGTCGACCGCGCGGGCGATCGTGGTGATGGACTCGGAGGTGCGCAGCTCGGCGGGCACCCGGCGGGTGCTGGGCTCGCACCTGGACATGCGGCTGACGCTCAAGGACGGGCAGTGGCGCGTGACCGAGGTGACCTCGATCGGCGCCGCGCAGGAGACCATGACCGACCCCGACGGGAAGCAGCAGGGCGACGGCGGCGGGGCGGCCGTGCCCACGCCGGGGGCGTCGCCCGACGAGTGACCGCGCGGACGGGCCGTGGCCCCGGCGGGCGCCCGCCGGGGCCTACGGTGCGGTGGATCAGGGCTGGGAGAAGGTGTACGAGGCGGTGACGGTGGCGGAGGACGGGCAGAGGAAGCCGCTCGTCTTCTGGACGGTCTGCTCGGTGAACGTGGCGGTGACCGGGAAGGTCTCGCCGCCGGAGTAGGACCCGGTCAGGTTGCCGCCGAAGGTGCAGCCGATCGCGCTCATCGAGAAGCCGCTGAAGGTCGCGACGCCGTTGCTGAGGCTGCTTCCCACGGCAGGTCCTCCGGCGTGACGGTGACGCCGCAGCCGCCGACGGAGCGTCGGTGACCGAGAGCTGGCCGTCCGCGGTGACGGTGCCGGAGAGCACGGACTCGGTGCACGAGGCGGGGATGCCCGCGTCGATGACCATGGTGCCGTCGAGGGTGGCGGTGAAGGTGCCGGCCGGCCAGGCCAGCGCGGGGGTGGCGGTCATGGCGACGGTGAGGGCGGCCGCGGCGGTCGTGGAGATGGCCGCGGCTTTCAGGCTGATGCGGGACAAGGGGTGTCCTCATTTCGGGAACGTGGGCGTCGCGCCTGCACCCGGAGGAAAAGGGGGTGGGAGTCCTCGGTCCGGTGGCTCGCCCGTCCCTGGCCGGGGGAGCGGGGAAGGCACGGCGTACCGGGGACCATCGGCCGGAGAGTCCCGTCTCCATCGACACGAGTCTCCGACCGTGTTACTAGAACGCGTTCTATTGACACCATAGGCAACGGCCGGGGGGCGGTCAACGCCCGAAATGTGCCTATGTTGACAGCTTTCTTTGGCAGCAATACAAGTGTCGTTGCTGTGACTGGAGTGAGGAAAGTGGCGAGAATTCCTTGAAAGGCGGGCGTGACGCCGCCGGGCGTGCCGCGCTGATCACCTTCGATCTCCCGGAAGGTGCTCCGGCCGCGTTTTGAGAACGTGTTTCAGGTCCGCGCCCGCCGTCGCCGTCTCCGACCACGACGGGACGGGACGGGACGGCGCGCGTCCCGTCCCGTCCCGTCGGCGGCGGAGCGGGCGTCAGGTCTTGACCGCGTCGGACGGCTCCTCCTGCGGGCCCGCCTTGAAGTACGAGCGGGTCTCGCGCCAGACGAGCGGGCTCAGGATCAGCAGGCCCACGAGGTTGGGCAGTGCCATCAGCCCGTTCATCACGTCCGAGAAGGTCCACACCACGGTGATCGTGGAGACCGAACCGACGTAGATCATCGCGATGAACGCCAGCCGGTACGGCAGCACGGCATTGCGGCCGAACAGGTACTCCATGCAGCGCTCGCCGTAGTACGACCAGCCGAGCAGGGTCGAGAACGCGAAGAACAGGATGCCGAACGTCACGATGACGCTGCCCCACTCGCCGGGGAGCCCCTCGTCGAAGGCGTACGCGGTGAAGGTGCCCGCGTCGTCCTCGCCGCCGGTCTTCCACGCGTCCGTCACGATGATCGCCAGTGCGGTGAAGCTGACGACGACGAGGGTGTCGATGAAGGTCTGGGTCATCGACACGAGCGCCTGCCGCACCGGGTGGGTGGTCTTGGCGGCCGCCGCGGCGATGCCGCCGGTGCCGAGCCCGGACTCGTTGGAGAAGATGCCGCGCGCGACGCCGTACCGGATGGCGGCGGCCATGCCCGCGCCCGCGAACCCGCCGGCGGCGGACGTGCCGGTGAAGGCGTCGGTGAAGATCAGGCCGAGCGCGCCGGGCAGTTCGCCGAGGTTGAAGGCCAGGACGCCCGCCGCGCCCAGGATGTAGAAGACGATCATGATCGGGACGAACGCGCTGGTGATCCGGCCGAGGGTCTTGATGCCGCCGAGGATCACCGCGGCGGCCAGCAGCGTGATGCTCGCCCCGGTGATCCAGGTGTCCCAGCCCCATTCGGCATGGACGTTGGTGGTGACGGCGTTGGCCTGGACCATGTTGCCGATGCCGAACGACGCGAAAACGCCCGCGATGGCGAAGAACCCGCCGAGGAACCAGCCGAGGCGGCCCCCGATCCCCTCGCGCAGGTAGTGCATGGGGCCGCCGCTCTGCTCGCCCGCGGCGTCCTTGCGCCGGAACCGCACCCCGAGGAACGCCTCGCTGTACTTGGTCGCCATGCCGACCAGGCCGGTGCACCACATCCAGAACACCGCGCCGGGCCCGCCGAGGGCGATGGCGGTGGCGACGCCGGCGATGTTGCCGACGCCGACGGTCGCGGCCAGCGCCGTCGTCAGGGCCTGGTAGTGGGCGATGTCGCCCTCGCTGTCGTCGCCGTCGCTGCGTTTGACGAACGCGAGCCAGAAGGCGAGCTTGAAGTGCCGGAACTGCACGCCGCGCAGCAGGATCGTGAGATACAGGCCGGTGAGCAGCAGCAGCGGGATGAGCAGCCACGGACCCCAGACGAAGCCGCTCGCACCGTCCAGGAAATCTTCGACAGGCTTCATCGAATCACCGCGCTCCGTGAGATGTCGGTTACTTGCCGCTCGGAACGTAACGCGCATTCACGGCTTTGTGAAGATCACCCGCTGTGACCTCGGACAACGCCGGACGGACGGGCGCGCGCGCGCGGCGCGCGCGGCGCGCGCGGCGCGCGTCAGGGGAGGCGGCGCCGCGATGTAGCGCACCGGGGTCCGGCCCGGGTGGACGACGAGTTCGGTGCCGGGCTCGCCGTCGCGCAGCGTCGTCTCGATGGCGGCGGCGACCTCGTCGGCGGTGAGCATCGGGACGCCCGCGGCCCGGAACCGGTCCCGCGCGCCCGCCGTCAGCGGGGTGTCGACGAGCCCGGGGCAGACGGCGGAGAGCCGGATCCCCTCACGCGACAGCGGCCCGGACAGGGCGCGGACCAGGCCGATGACCGCGTGCTTGGTCATGGTGTAGATCGGGTCCTGCTCGACGCCGTGCAGGGCGGCGAGCGACGCGGTGACGACGATCGAGCCGCCGCCGCCCCGGCGCATCGCCGGGAGCGCGGCCCGCAGGCCGTAGGTGACGGAGTGCTGGTTCACGCCGACGACCGCCTGGTAGCGGTCGAGGTCGAGTGACGCCGGGTCCTTGTCGGGGGAGTTGCGCCCGGCGTTGAGGACGAGCAGGTCGAGCCGGTCGCCCGCCTGCGCGACCGCCCGCATCGACAGGTCGGGGTCGGTCAGGTCGCCCACCAGCGCGGTCCCGCCGATGGAGGCGGCCACGTCCGTCACCTTCGGGTCGCGGTCGACGAGCACGCACCGGGCCCCGGACGCCGCCAGCCGCCTGGCCGTCGCCTCGCCGATGCCGCCCGCCGCGCCCGTGATGATCGCCGTTTCGCTCATGCCGGGAAGCGTACCTACTTACCTGTAGGTAGGGATATAGGCCGATACGGTTCCCTCCGTGGAGATCGCATGACGCGCGGCAGGCGCGAGGAGATCGTGGACGTCGCGCTCGGCATGTTCGCCGAACGCGGCTACCGCGGGGCCTCCCTCGACGCGATCGCGGCGAAGGTGGGGCTGACCAGGCAGGGAGTCCTGCACTACTTCCCGAGCAAGAAGAAGCTGCTCGTCGAGATCCTGCGGCGCCGGGAGGAGTTGAACCGCGAGCACCTGCTCGCCGGGCACGCCGACGAGGACTGGCCCGCCCAGATGGCCGAGGTGGTCGCGCACGATCACGAGCACCCCGGGCTCGCGCAGGTCTACAGCGTCCTGATGGCCGAGAGCGTCACCGAGGGGCATCCGGCGCAGGAGTACTTCCGCGACCACTACGCGAAGGTCCGCGAGCGCATGGTCCGCAGCTTCGCCGAGCGGTGGGGCGACCGGCTGCCGAGCGGGCTCACCCCGCGCGCGGCGGCGACGGCGCTGCTGGCGCTGCTGGACGGCATGCAGCAGCAGTGGCTCCTCGACCGGGAGCAGGCCGACCATCCGGAGATCATCGAGGACGTCCTGACGGTCCTCTTCGGCGTCCGCCGCTGACCGGCACCGCACCGGGACGGCTCCGGCACGGCACCCGCACGGCACCCGCACGGCCTGCGGACCCGTCGCGAGAACTCCGGTTCCGTCCTTATCGATTCCTACTCTTGACTGATTCAAGAAACTGGGACAGTCTTTCCGGCGTGGCGACGGCCTTGGACTTCCAGCAGCTGCTGCGCGGTGCCGCCCTGCGCGTGACCCGTCCCCGGACGGCCGTGCTGGGCGCGGTGCAGAAGCACCCGCACGCGGACACCGACACGATCATCGGTGCCGTGCGCAGCCGTCTCCCGAAGGTCTCCCACCAGGCCGTGTACGACTCGTTGCACGCACTGACCGCGGCCGGTCTGGTCCGCCGGATCCAGCCGTCCGGTTCCGTGGCGCGCTACGAGTTGCGGGTCGGGGACAACCACCACCACCTCGTGTGCCGGGCATGCGGCGCCATCGCCGACGTCGACTGCGCCGTCGGCGACGCACCGTGCCTGACCGCGCCGGACGACCGCGGCTACTCCTCGATCGACGAGGCCGAGGTCGTCTTCTGGGGGCTGTGCCCCGACTGCTCCGTCACCGAGAGTTCCTGAACCCACCCCCTTGAAACCGGAAGGAATGACATGGCCGACAACAACGCTCCCGAAGCCGCGGCAGGCGAGGGCGGCTGCCCCGTCGTGCACACCCGTGCCTCCCACCCCACCCAGGGCGGCGGGAACCGCGGCTGGTGGCCGGACCGGCTCAACCTGAAGCTGCTCGCCAAGAACCCGCCGGTGACCAACCCCCTCGGTGCGGACTTCGACTACGCCGAGGCGTTCAACAGCCTCGACCTTCCCGCCGTGAAGCAGGACATCGCGGACGTCCTCACGGACTCGCAGGACTGGTGGCCCGCCGACTTCGGCAACTACGGGCCGCTGATCATCCGGATGGCGTGGCACAGCGCCGGGACCTACCGCGTCAGCGACGGCCGGGGCGGCGCCGGTGCGGGCCAGCAGCGCTTCGCGCCGCTCAACAGCTGGCCGGACAACGCGAGCCTCGACAAGGCCCGGCGGGTGCTGTGGCCGGTCAAGAAGAAATACGGCCGGAAGATCTCCTGGGCCGACCTGATGATCCTCGCCGGGAACGTCGCCCTGGAGACGATGGGCCTCAAGACGTTCGGTTTCGCCGGTGGCCGCGAGGACGCGTGGGAAGCCGAGGAGGACGTCTTCTGGGGGCCGGAGACCGGCTGGCTGGACGACGAGCGCTACAGCGGCGAACGCGACCTGGAGAAGCCCCTCGCGGCGGTGCAGATGGGCCTCATCTACGTCAACCCGGAGGGCCCGAACGGCAACCCGGACCCGATCGCGGCGGCCCGCGACATCCGCGAGACGTTCGGCCGGATGGCGATGAACGACGAGGAGACCGTCGCCCTCATCGCCGGTGGCCACACCTTCGGCAAGACGCACGGCGCCTCCCCGGACGACGCCGCCATCGGCCCCGAGCCCGAGGGCGCCCCGCTCGAAGAGCAGGGCCTCGGCTGGAAGAGCACGCACGGCAGCGGCAAGGGCCGCGACTCCCACACCAGCGGCCTGGAGGTCACCTGGACGCCCACCCCGACCAAGTGGGACAACAGCTTCTGGGACGTCCTCTTCGGCTACGAGTGGGAGCTGACGAAGAGCCCGGCCGGGGCGAACCAGTGGCAGCCGAAGGACGGCGCGGGCGCCGACACCGTGCCCGACCCCGAGGACGGCACGCTGAACCGCCGGCCGATGATGCTGACGACCGACCTCTCGCTGCGCTTCGACCCGATCTACGAGCCGATCTCGCGGCGCTTCAAGGACAACCCGGACGAGTTCGCGGACGCGTTCGCCCGCGCCTGGTTCAAGCTGACGCACCGCGACATGGGCCCGGCCGTCCGCTACCTCGGCCCCGAGGCCCCGACCGAGACGCTGGTCTGGCAGGACCCCGTCCCGGCGGTGGACCACGAGCTCGTGGACGCCGGCGACGTCGCCGCCCTCAAGGCCCGGATCCTCGACTCCGGCCTGTCGATCTCGCAGCTGGTCGCGACCGCGTGGGCGTCGGCGGCGTCGTTCCGCGGCAGCGACAAGCGCGGCGGCGCCAACGGCGCCCGCATCCGGCTGGAGCCGCAGCGCAGCTGGGAGGTCAACGACCCCGACCAGCTCGCGGGCGTGCTGCGCACCCTGGAGGGGATCCAGGAGGCGTTCAACGCCGAGCAGTCCGGCGGCAAGCGGATCTCCATCGCCGACGTGATCGTGCTCGGCGGCTGCGCGGCCGTCGAGGCCGCCGCCAAGGCCGGCGGGCACGACATCGAGGTGCCCTTCACCCCGGGACGCACCGACGCGTCGCAGGAGCAGACCGACGTCGAGTCGTTCGAGGTGATGGAGCCGACGCACGACGGGTTCCGCAACTACCTGCAGAAGGGCAACCTGCTGCCGGGCGAGTTCCTCCTCATCGACCGGGCGAACCTGCTCACCCTGAGCACGCCCGAGATGACGGTCCTCGTCGGCGGCCTGCGCGTCCTGAACGTGAACCACCGGCAGGAGTCCCTGGGCGTCCTCACCGACGCCCCCGGGACGCTCACGAACGACTTCTTCGTGAACCTGCTCGACATGGGCACGGTGTGGAAGCCGACGGACGAGACGTCCGAGACGTTCGAGGGCGCCGACGCGAAGGGCAACGCCCGGTGGACCGGCTCCCGGGCCGACCTCGTCTTCGGCTCGAACGCCGAACTCCGGGCGGTCGCGGAGGTCTACGCGAGCGATGACGCCAAGGAGAAGTTCGTCCGCGACTTCGTCGCCGCGTGGGACAAGGTCATGAACCTCGACCGGTTCGACCTGGCCTGATCCGAGAAGATCCGGGCCGGTCCGCATGGGCCGGCCCGGATCCCCGGGTTCGTCAGGTGGCCGCTCGGGGCACCGGGTCTGTCAGGCGGCGGCCTGGCACTTCGGGCAAAGGCCCCAGAATGTGACATCCGCCTCGTCGATCAGGTACCCGGCATCGTCCACCGGGTCGAGGCACGGCGGGTGCCCCACGGCGCAGTCGACGTCCTTGACCGCGCCGCACTTGCGGCACACCAGGTGATGGTGGTTGTCGCCGACCCGTCCCTCGAACCGCGCCGGGCTTCCGGCGGGTTCGATGCGGCGGACGAGCCCGGCCGCGGTGAGCGCGTGCAGCGCCTCGTAGACGGCCTGGAGGCTGATGTGGCCCACGCGGTCACGGACCCCCGAGGCGATCGCCTCGACCCCGAGGTGATCACCCGTCCGGACGGTCTCGAGCAGCGCGACGCGGGCCGCCGTGACCCGCAGGCCGACCCCGCGCAGCTCCTGGGCGGGGTTCCGGCTCTGGGACGCGGTCATGACGCCAACCTAACTTCACAAATGCGAACGATTCAAGATAACGAACGGTACGGGCCGGGCGGCCCGACTAGTAAAGCTACCCGCCCGCGTCAACGACCGACCCACCCCCCGGTCTTCCGGGGCCGGTACCGCTTCGGAAGCTTGAGCCCGCGATCGGCCATCACCGCGCGCAGCCGGTCGGGATAGTCCGTGATGATGCCGTCCACCCCGTCGTCGATGAGCTTGTTCATGGTCGCCGCGTCGTCGACCGTCCACGGCACCACCTTGATCCCCAGCCGGTGCGCCCGCTCCACCATCGCCTCGGTCACGTACGGCCGGTAGCCGGGGTCGGTGACCTTCCCGTTCTGCGGGAAGCCGTGCACCGGCGAGAACGCGGTCGCGCCGAACGACGCGACCGCCGCCAGCGGGTCGCCGCCGAAGTCGTCGATGTCGAGGCCGCCCAGCCACGGCGACCGTCCCGGCCGTCCCGTCTGCAGGAAGTCGAAGTTCGTGAGCGCCACCAGCTCCAGCCGCGGTTCGACCTCGCGCATCCGCATCAGCGCGCCCCAGTCGAAGCTCTGGATCGTCACCTGCCGCAGCATCCGCGCGCGGCGCACCTCGCGCGCCGTGATCCGCACGAACTGCTCGCGCGGCGCCGTCTCGTCCGGCGCCCCCGCCTCGACCTTCGTCTCGATGTTGAGCTTCACGCCGTAGGCCCGGTACCGGTGGACGAGATCGAACACCTCCCCGAGCAGCGGCATCCGCGCGCCGGGGACGGGCCGCTGGCCGGGGTGTTCGGCGAGCGTCAGCGTCCCGCAGTCCAGCGTCCGCACCTGCCGCAGCGTCAGATCCTTGACGTATTTGCCGACGTACGGGAACTCGGGGTCGCCGGGGGAGGCGGGCCCGGTGTCCCGGCACTTCTTCCCGCTGACCCGCCGGTCGTGGGTGACGACCGCCCGCCGGTCCTCGGTGATCTGCACGTCCAGTTCCAGGGTGGTGACCCCGAGTTCCAGGGCGTTCGCGAACGCCGCCGTCGTGCTCTCCACGACCAGCCCGAGCCCGCCCCGGTGGGCTTGCAGGTCGAACCGTCCGCCGTGCTTCCGCTCCGCCTCGGCCGGAGCGGCGATCCCGCCCGCCAGCACGACCGCCGCACACCCCGCCGCGCAGCCCGCCGCGGCCCTGTGCCACATCCTCATGAGCGCTCTTCCTTCCGCCGCGGCGACGCGCCGCGGCGGCCACCACCCTCGAAGGCGGCCGCTGCGCCCGTCCGTGCACGAAATGACGGACGCGTGATCACCGGCTGAACAAGCGGCGTTCATGGTCGTTGCTGGTTACGGGCACAATGTCCGGTGGATGTCCTACTTGTGCCACGACGGCCCCATCCGGGCGTGATCAAGGTAGAAGAGTTCAGGGACACATCACTCACCACCACCGCGGGCGTGAACATGGACGCTGAGACAGAAGAGGTTCCGGTAGTGCCTGGACGGATCATGAGCCTCCGAACCAAGCTGCCCAGGACGCAGGACGGGCCTCCGACGTCGGTGTTCGTCCTCGGCACCCTGTTCTCGGGGTCGACGCTGATCGGGCGCGACATGACGACCCGCATCGAGAAGGCCCACTACGTGGGCGAGCTGAACAACTTCACCCAGCTTCCCGGGTTCAGCCACCAGAACGGCGGGCTGATCTGCGGCCCCTGCTCCCTGCTCGGCAAGGAGTGCCGCCACTTCACGCGGAAGCTCCGCGAGCGCGTGACGTACGAGGACATCTTCGGCATGCACACGGAGTTCGCGCGGACGCTCGGCGCCTCGGCGATCCTCGACGGGAGCAAGTACGTCGCGTGGCTGCGGCGGGCCATCGCGCAGCGGAACGCCGACCCGGCGCTGCGGCGCGTCCCGATCAACGTGATCCTCACCGTGCGGAACCCGATCGCCTACGCGATCAGCCACCGCGACCGGACGGGCGAACCGCTGTGGCAGGGGGCCGCCGTCTGGCGGGACACCTACGTCGACGCGCTCCGGACGGTGAACACGCACGGGCTCCCGCACATGGTGGTGCGCTACGAGGGGTACATGGCGCGCCCGGAGCGGCATCTCGAACGGCTGGCCGCGTTCCTCCACCTGCCGCTGCGGGACGAGCCGGACAACGGCCGGATCCACGACGCCGGGGGCAACTGGAGCTCCTTCGTGCCCTATGTCGGCAAGGAGCAGTTGAACGCGCACATCGAGAGCCTCAACGGCCCGGCGCGGGCGGAGGCGGAGAAGTTCGTGGAGATGGCCCGCCCGTACTGGAACAACGAGAAGCCCAAGGCGGACACCCGCTGGCACCGCAGCCTCAACCCCGGTGAGGTCAACACGATCATGGGCGTCTTCGGGCTCTCCGACATCGCGAGCCTCGTCGGTTACAACGTCGCCGATCTCGCCCAGCGGGCGCTGAGGCCGAAGCAGCCGCCCGCGGAGCAGAAACCCGCCTGATCGCCGCGCCCGCCCGTCCACGGTATTGCAAATGAGTCGCATTTGCGGTTTAGATGCATTGAGTGGACGTCGGTGAAGGGGTGGTGTGCGGCGTGTCCAGCGCTCCCACGCGTCGTGGGTTCCTCGGGATGGCGGGGGCGGCCGGGGCCGTACTGCTGACCTCCTGCTCGTCCGGCGGCGGGGCGGGGTCGGGCACGCCCGTCCGGGGCGGCACGCTGCGGGTCGCGTTCCCCGGCGCGGGCGCGAAGGAGACGATGGACCCGCACGCGCAGCGGGCGTTCGTCGACATCGCCCGGCACAAGGCGGTCTTCGACAAGCTGGTCGACTTCGACGAGACGCTGCGGCCGGTGCCGCGCCTCGCGGAGCGGTGGGAGAGCAACGACGACGCGACCGTGTGGCGTTTCCACCTGCGTTCCGCGACGTTCCACGACGGGCACGCGCTGGACGCCGACGACGTCCTCTACAGCCTCGCGCGCATCCTCGACCCGAAGGCCGTCGACCGGCGGGCGCGGATCTCGCTGTCGGACATCGACCTCAAGCGGTCCCGGGCGGCGGACAAACAAATCGTGGAGCTCGCGCTCGCGCGGCCGAACGCCGAACTGCCCTCGCTGCTGGCGATGACCGGCACCGCCGTCGTGCGGCGCGGCTTCACCGACCCGTCCGAGCCGGTCGGGACGGGACCGTTCCGCTTCCGCTCGTTCACGGCGGGCCGCTCGTTCGCCGCCGTCCGGTTCGACGACCACTGGGAGGGCGCCGCCCACGTGGACGAGCTGCGCATCCTCTCCGCCGAGACGGAGGCGCGCGGCAACGCCGTCCGGGCGGGGGAGATCGAGTACGCGCACGAGATGTCGGCCACGTTCGCGCGGGTCGTCGAGCGGAGCCGGGACGTGCGGATCGTCGCGACCCCGCGCGCCGGCGCGCTCGGCATCGCGATGAAGACCGACCGGCCGCCGTTCGACGACCCGGACGCGGCGCTGGCCGTGAAGCTGCTGGCCGACCGCGAGCGGCTGGTGGAGGTGGTCACCGGGGGCCGGGGCGCCGTCGGCAACGACATGTACGGCCTCGGCTACCACTTCTACCCCGCGGGCGTGCCGCAGCGCGGACGGGACGTCGCCGAGGCCCGCGCGCTCCTGCGAAAGACGGGCCTGCTGAACAAGGAGGTGACGTTCTACACCTCGACCGTCGCCGACGGGTTCGTCGACACCGCGAACCTGTTCGCCGAGCAGGCGGGCGAGGCCGGGCTCCGAGTGAAGATTGTCAACGGGCCGCCCGAGACGTACTACACCGACCAGCTGCGGACCGGGATGCTCGGCAACCACCGCTGCGGGGCGATGCCGATCCCCACCTACATCAGCGACCGGCTGCTGACCGACTCCAAGCAGAACGCGTCGGCGTGGAAGCACGCGGACTTCGACGACGCGTTCAAGGAGGCGCAGTCGACCGTGGACGAGGGGGAGCGCGGGCGGCTGTACGGCGCCCTGCAGAAACGCGTCCACGATGACGGCGGCCTGCTGATCTGGGGCGTCCCCGACTGGCTGAACGCGGTGTCGTCCCGCCTGCACGGGGTGGTTCCGGCCCCGCCCAACTCGGTGGACTGGGCGCGGTTCGACCGGGTGTGGCTGGCCTGACCGGTGCCGCGTCACGCCGCCCGGCGGGTGCTGCTCGCCGCCGTCCAGCTCGCGCTGCTGGCCGTGCTGATCTTCCTGCTGACCGAGCTGCTGCCCGGCGACGCCGCCGCGGCGAGGGCCAATGAGCAGATGGGCCTGGAGGAGGTCGCCGACCTGCGGGAACGGCTCGGGCTCGACCGTCCGCCGGTCGAGCGGTTCGCCGACTGGGCGGGCGGGCTGGCGTCCGGCGACCTCGGCGTCTCGCTCGTCGGCGGCACCCCGGTGCGCGAGATCGTCACCGGTTCGCTGGCCGCGACCGCGCTGCTGGCCGCCGTCACCGCCGTGCTGCTGGTCCCGCTGGCGATGCTGCTCGGCCTGACGATGGGGCTGCGCGCGGGCGGACGCCTCGACCGCGCGATCACCGCGGTCACGCTGGCGCTCAACGCGATCCCCGACTTCGTGCTCGCGATGGCGCTGGTCGCGGTGTTCTCGCTGCGGCTCGGGTGGCTGCCGTCGACGTGGCTGGGCGCGGACGGCGCGGACCTGCTGCACCGGCCCGCCCTGCTCGTGCTCCCCGTCGCGGTGCTGCTCGCCCGTACCGTCTGCACGCTGTCCCGGCAGATCAGGGCCGGGACGATCGCGGCGCTGGAGTCCGAGTACGTCGCGCAGGCGCGGCGGCTGGGCGTGCCGCGGACGCGGCTCGTGCTCCGGCACGTGCTGCCGAACGCGGCCGTCCCGGGCGTCCAGGAACTCGCGCGGACCGGCGACCGGCTCCTCGGCGGGGTGCTGATCGTCGAGGCGGTCTTCGCGATCCCCGGCACCGCCACCGCGCTGATCGAGGCAGTGCAGGGCCGCGACGTCCCGACCGTCCAGGCGCTGACGCTGCTGCTCGCGGCGGTGGCGCTGGCGTTCAACGTCGCCGCCGACCTGGTCTCGCAGCGGCTGGCGCCGCGTTCGGAGGTGCTGCGATGACGAACGGGCGGGTGCGTCCGGCGACGCTCGCGGCCGGCCTGCTGCTGGCCGTGCCCGTCCTCGTCGCGGTCCTCGGGCCGCTGGTGGCGCCCGCCGTCACCCCCGAAGACGGCGCCCCCTACGTGCTCGGCGACGGCCACCCGCTCGGCACCGACGGGACCGGACGGGACGTGCTCGGCCTGCTCCTGCGCGGCGGTGCGAGCGCCCTCGGCGTCGCGTGCGGCGCCGTCGCGCTCGCCTACCTGCTGGGCGCGCCGCTCGGGCTCGCCGCCGCGACGACCCGGCACCGCTGGATCGACGAGCTGCTGATGCGTCCGGTGGAGCTCCTCCTGCCGATCCCGTCCCTGCTGGTCATCGGCGTGGTCGGGGTGGGGCGGCCGGGCAGTCCGGCGGCGATCGCGCTCGCGGTCGCGGCGATCGGCGTGCCCGCGGTGGCGCGGCTCGTCCGGGCGGCGGCGCTGGACGCGGCGTCCGGGCCGGTCGCCGAGGCGATGCTGCTGCAGGGCGAGTCGCGGGCCCGGATCCTGTTCGGCTACGTCGGCCGGACCGTGCTGCCGGTCGCCGCCGCCGACATCGGCACCCGCGTCCCGCTCGCCGTCTTCACTGTCGCCGCCGCCAACTTCCTCGGCCTCGGCCTCGACCCCGCCTCCCCCGACTGGGGCGTGACGATCGCGGCGGGCCGCGAGGCGCTGCTCGTCCAGCCGTGGGCGGTGTGCGCGCCCGCCGCGATGCTGGTCATGTTCACGGTCGGGCTCAACCTCCTGTCTGACCGGCTCGTCGGACGGGAGACCGCACGGTGATCATCGAGGTGCGCGGGCTGACGGCCCGCACCGGCGCGTCCGAGATCCTGCGCGGCGTCGACCTCGACGTCCCGGCGGGCGGCGTCACCGCGCTCGTCGGGCCGTCCGGCAGCGGCAAGACGACCACCGCGCTCGCCCTGCTCGGCGAGGCCGCGCCGGGCGTGGAGCTGCGCGGCGAGGTGCGCCGCGCGGGCGTCCCGGTGGTGGACGAGCGCGGCCCCACCCCCGCGGCGGCGGGGCTGCGCGGCGGGACCGTCGCCTACCTGCCCCAACATCCGGGCGCGCGCTCAACCCGCCACGCCGCACCGGCGCCGTCCTCAGGGAACTCGCGCGGCTGCACGGGTCGCCGACGGCGCCGAGGCGCTCCCGCGGGGCCGGGCTCCCGGACGGCGCGATGCGCCGGTTCCCGCACCAGTTCTCCGGCGGGCAGCGGCAGCGCGTCGCCCTCGCGCAGGCCCTCGCGTGCGGCCCGAGCGCGCTCGTCCTGGACGAGCCGAGCACCGGCCTCGACACCGTGACCCGCCTGGCGCTCGCCCGCGAACTCGCCGCGCTGGCCGACGCCGGGACGGCGCTCCTCCTGCTGAGCCACGACCACGACCTGGTGCGCTCTCGCCGACGAGGTCGTCGTCTTCGACGGCGGCCGCGTCGCCGCCGGGGCGCGCCCGCCGACGTCCTGCCGCGCGCCGAACCCCCCGCGCCCGGCCGCGCGCCCCGCCCGTCCGGGCCCGCCCGGCTCGACGTCCGGAACCTGACCGCCTGGCTGCGCCCCGGACGGCGCGGCGAGGTGCTCCGCGACGTGTCGCTGTCCCTCGCGCCCGGCGACTGCCTCGGCGTCGCCGGACCGTCCGGCGGCGGCAAGACGACCCTCGCCCGCTGCGTCGCGGGCCTGCACGAACGGCACCGCGGCGCGATCGTCCTGGACGGGACGCCGCTGCCCCCGCTGCGCCGCCGCGACGACATGCGGAAACGTGCCGTCCAGTACGTGTGGCAGGAGACGCGCGGGTCGTTCGACGAGCGCCGTCCCGTCCTCGACCAGGTCGGCCGCACCGCCGTCCGGCTCCGCGGCAGCGCACCGGACGAGGCCGCCGCGGAGGCCGCCGACCTCCTCGAACGCCTCGGCGTCGCCCCGCGGACCGCGCGGCGGCGGCCCGCGCGGCTGTCCGGCGGCGAACTCCAGCGCGCCGCGTTCGCCCGCGCCGTCCTCGCCCGTCCGGACGTCCTGATCTGCGACGAGATCACCACCGCGCTCGACGACGAGGCCGCCGCCCGCGTCCTGGCCGAGGTCGCGCGGCTGCGCGGGGCGGGCGCGTCCGTCCTGTGGATCGGGCACGACCTGGCCCTGCTCGCCGCTGTCGCGGACCGCCTCCTGGTCCTGGACGGCGGCCGGACGGTCGACCACGGCGACGTCGGCCGCGTCCTCGCCGCACCCGGGTCCGAGACCACGCGCCTGCTGATCCGGGCGGCGCGCCCATCGACGAGAAGGAGCCCGACATGACCGAGACCGCCGCCTGGCAGGCGTGGCAGGACAGCTGGGACCGCCAGCAGGAGTGGTACATGCCCGACCGCGAGGAACGCTTCCGGGTCATGCTCGACATGGTCGAGGCCCTCGCGGGCCCCGAACCGGCCGTTCTGGACCTCGCCTGCGGAACCGGCAGCATCACCGACCGGCTGCTCAAGCGCCTCCCCGGCGCCCGCGCCACCGGCGTCGACATCGACCCCGCCCTGCTCACCATCGCCCGCGGCCACTTCGCCGGCGACGACCGCGTCGAACTGGTCACCGCAGACCTGACCGACCCCGGCTGGACCGCCGCCCTGCCCCACCGGACGTACGACGCCGTCGTGACGGCGACCGCCCTGCACTGGCTCGACACCGAACCGCTGCGCGTCCTGTACGGGGAGATCCGGGGGGTCCTGCGCGACGGCGGCGTCTTCCTCAACGCCGACCACATGACGGACGAGTCCGCGCCGCGCCTCAACGCGGCGGCCCAAGCCCTGCACACGGCCCGGCAGGAACGCGCGCGGCCGCCGGGGCGCTCGACTGGCGCGACTGGTGGACGGCGGTCGCCGCCGACCCCGTCCTCGCGGACCCGGCCGAGCGCCGGTCGCGCTCCTCGGCGACCCGCGCGGCCCCGCCCGTCCCAAGGCCGACCGCCCGACCACCACGCGCTGGCACCTCGACGCCCTGCGGGAGCAGGGCTTCGCCGAGGCCCGCCAGGTCTGGTGCTCGCACTGCGACGCCCTGGTGGCCGCTCTCCGGTGACGCGATGAGTTCCGGGCCCCGGCGTGGTCTCCTTGCCGAAGACGACGAAAGGAACCAGTGTGGCGAAACTGCTGTACTCGGCGACGATGTCGCTCGACGGCCACATCGCGGGCCCGGGCGGGGACATGTCCTGGCTAGCCGAGCACCTCGGCGACCCGAACCCGACGGCCGAGCGCCTGCTTCCGCGGGTCGGCGCCATCCTCGCCGGTAACGTCACGTACGGGGGCGGCGACCCGAACGAGGGCACCGACGAGGAGGGGGCGTTCGGCGGGCAGTACCACGGGCCGACGTTCGTCCTGACGCACCGTCCCCCGGCCGACCCGCCCGCGGACGTCGCGTTCCTCGGCGACCTCGCGACCGCGGTCGCCGCGGCCAAGACCGCCGCCGGGGACCGGTACGTCAACGTGCTGGGCGCGAACGTCGCCGCGCAGTGCATCGACGCGGGGCTCCTCGACGAGGTGCTCGTGTTCCTCGCCCCCGTCCTCCTCGGGGACGGGACGCGCCTGTTCGACCGCCCCGGCGGCGCGCGCGTCCGGCTGGAGCCGATCGACGACGAATACCCGCACTGGTACCGCGTCGCGCGCTGACGCCCCGTCCGGGACCGGCCGGACGGGCGGCGGGTAGCGTGATCTTCAACGCGTACGACGAAGGGATGGGCGCTGTGGAGATCTCCGGTGTCGGTGTGTGGAGCCAGCATCTGCGGTACGGCGACCGTGGAGAGGCGGCCGAGGCGGCCGCCGAGCTTGAGGAACTGGGGTACACCGCGCAGTGGATCCCGGACGTCGGCGGGCCGGTCTTCGACGCCGTCGGCGATCTCCTGGCGGCGACCCGCCGGACGGTCGTCGCGACCGGCATCCTCAACCTGTGGATGCACGAGCCCGCGGACGCCGCCGCCGCGCACGCGTCCCTCACCGCGAAGCACGGCGACCGCTTCCTGATGGGCATCGGGGTGAGCCACGCCCCGCTCGTCGACGCCAAGGAGGCCGGACGGTACCGCAGGCCGCTCGCCGCGATGAACGCGTTCCTCGACGGGCTCGACGGGGCGGCGACGCCGGTGCCCGAGGGCAGCCGCGTCCTCGCCGCGCTCGGCCCGAAGATGCAGGAGACCGCGCGGCTGCGGTCGCGCGGCGCCCACCCGTACCTCGCGCCGCCCGAGCACACCCGCCGCACCCGGGAGGCGCTGGGCGACGGCCCGCTCGTCCTCCCGGAGCAGACGGTGATCCTGTGCTCGACGCGGGACGAGGCGCGGGCGATCGGCACCGAGTGGCTGGGCATGTACCTCTCCCTGCCGAACTACGCGAACAACCTGCTGCGCACCGGTTTCTCGTCGCAGGACGTGGAGTCGGTCAGCGACCGCCTGTTCGACGCGCTGATCGCGTGGGGGGACGAGGAGGCGATCAAGCGCCGGGTGGACGAGCACCGCGCCGCCGGTGCCGACCACGTCTGCGTCCAGGTCCTCACCGCCGACCAGAACGCCTTCCCGCGCGAGGAGTGGCGCCGCCTCGCCCCCGCCCTGCTCACCGCGTAGCCCGCCGGCGGCGGATCAGGCGTTGACGAGGCCGCCGGCGCTCTGGAAGGCGCCGGTCACGACCCTGCCGACGTGGTCGAGCTTCTTGCGGACCTTGGCCACCCCGGCGGCGCCGCCCGACAGCCCGGTGTTGGCGAGCCCGATGTCGACGATCACGGTGCCGTCGGACTGCTGGTGCAGCAGCACCCGGTACTTGTAGTGCGTCGCGAAGACGCCGAGCAGCAGGGCCTTGGTGCGGGTGCCCTTCTCGATGAGGCCGTCCTCGGCGTTCTCCCAGGTGGCGCGGAACCCCTCGGGTTGCAGTGCCTGCTCCAGAGTGGCGCGTACCTGGTCGACCGGACCGGAGACCTGCAGCTTGACGGAGTCGGTCATCGGTGCTCCTTGCGGGGTGGGACGAACGGAACGGGTCCCGGGCGGGACCGTTCCGGGCGGGGTACCGGGCAGAGATCATCCCGCACCCGGACGGGTGCCGGGGTAACGGGCGCGCAACTTCGGCGCCCGACCCGGCGGGCACCGGCGGCCGCGGACTTACCGTGTACGGGTACAGTGCGCCGGGAGGGAGATCCATGACCCCACGGACCGACGCCGACGCCCGCACCGACGCCGACGAGCGGCCCCGGATCCCGCTGAGCCGACGGCGGGTGCTGCGCGCGGCCGTGGCGATCGCCGACCGCGCCGGACCCGACTCGCTCACCATGCGCGGGCTCGCGCAGGAGCTCGGGGTCGAGGCGATGTCGCTGTACCACCACGTCGCGAACAAGGAGGCGGTGTTCGACGGCACCGTCGAGGTGATCCTTGCGGAGATCACACGGCGGCGGTGGACGAGGCCGACGCGCCGTCCCCGGAGGACGACTGGCGGGCGGCGCTGCGCACGCGGATCCTCACCGCCCGGGAGGTCTTCCTGCGCCACCGCTGGGCCCCGCAGGTGCTCGAAACCCGCGGCACCACCAGTCCGGCCGTCATCGCGTACCTGGACGGCGTCGTCGGGATCCTCCGGGCGGGCGGTTTCTCCTACGAGCTGGCCCACCGCGCGCTGCACGTCCTGGGCAGCCGTGCCCTCGGGTTCGCGCAGGAGCTGTTCCAGCCCGACGGCGCCCAGAGCACGGACGAGGCGGCCGCGGCGATGATGGAGCAGATGGCCGACCGGTATCCGAACATCGTCGGGATGCTGGCGGACGCCGTCCACGACGATCCGGACGGCACCCTCGGCTTCTGCGACGACCAGTTCGAGTTCGAGTTCGCGCTCGACCTGATCCTCGAAGGGCTGGAGCGCCGCCGGGCCGCCGCCGCTTCGTGATCCGCCCCGTGAACCCCCCCGTGACCCGTTCCGGACACGGCTGAAGCCGTCCGGTTCCCGCGCACCCTCTTGACAGCCTTACGACGTACCGTAGCCTTACGACGTATGACAGCCTTACGCCGTACGACGCGAGGACGGCCCGGGGGGACCGATCGGAAGGACACCGCCGTGCAAGCCTGGAGCTGGGACCGTTACGGCCCGCCCGACGTGCTGACCCTCAAGGACGTCGATGAGCCCGCCATCGCCCGCGACGAGGTGCTCGTGCGGGTGCGGGCGGCCTCCGTCAACCCTTACGACTGGCGCCACCTGCGCGCCCACCCGAAGCTGGTCCGGCTCAGCGTCGGCCTGCGGCGGCCGAAGCCGGGCCTGGTCCTCGGCGCCGACCTCGCGGGCGTCGTCGAACGGGTCGGCGCCGACGTGACCGACCTGCGTCCCGGCGACGAGGTGTTCGGCGAGGTCGCGCTGGGCGCGTTCGCCGAGGCCGTCGCCGTCCCGCGCGACCGGCTCGCCGTCAAGCCCGCCCGCCTCACCTTCGCGCAGGCGGCGGCCGTGCCGATGGCCGGGCACACCGCGCTGCAGGGGCTGCGGGACGCGGGCCGGATCGCCGCCGGGCAGCGCGTCCTCGTCAACGGGGCCTCCGGCGGCATCGGCACGTTCGCGGTCCAGCTCGCCCGGACGTTCGGGGCCGAGGTCACCGGCGTGTGCAGCACGCGCAACGTCGAACTGGTCCGGTCGCTCGGCGCGGACGACGTCCTCGACTACACCCGCGCGGACTTCACCGACCGCGCGGGACGGTACGACCTGCTCGTCGACATCGTGGGCGACCGGTCGCTCGCGGCGCTGCGGCGCCCCCTGACCCCGCGCGGGACGCTCGTGCTCGTGGGCGGCATCGCGACGCCGCGCCGCGGCCTCCTCGGCCCGGCGGGCCAACTGCTGCGCGGTGCCCTGACCGCCCCCTTCGTGAAGCAGCGCATCGCGCGCGTCGCCTGGAAGCCCAACGCCGCGGACCTGCGGTTCCTCGCGGACCTCATGGAGAAGGAGGAGATCGTGCCCGTCATCGACCGGACCTACCCGTTCGCCGAGATCCCCGAGGCGCTGCGCCACATCGAGGGCGGCCACGCCCGCGGCAAGGTCGCCGTCACCTTCTGACCGGCCCGCCGACCGCACCCCCGACCGCCCGGGGCGGCCCCCGACCGCCCGGGGCGACCGGCCCGCGCCGGGCGTCGGGGTAGCATTCGGACGGGCCTTCGCGGTTCATGATCATGGTGTGGTGTCGAGAGGGCCGGAAGGCGATGGCGAACGGCGAGCTCGATCTTTCGTCCGGGGTCCCCCTGTACCGGCAGATCAAGGACATCCTGCGCGCGGAGATCGTCGGAGGAGACGCGGATCCGGGGCGGCCGATGACCGAGGCGCTGCTGCTCGCCCGGTTCGACGTGAGCCGGGCGCCTATCCGGCAGGCGCTCAAGGAGCTCGCCGACGAGGGCTACGTCTACCGGCGGCAGGGCAAGGGGACGTTCCCGGTTCCGGCGCCCGGGTGCACCGGCCGGCCGACGTCATGCCGGGGGCCCTCAACCAGTACCTCTCCGACAGCGGACTGCATCCCGCGTCGAAGGTGTCCGGCGTCGGACGGGTGGAGCCGCCCGCCCGGATCCGGCGCCGGCTGGGCATCGAGGCGCACGAGCGGCTCCTGCACTTCACCCGGCTGATCCTGGTGGAGGACGAGCCGTTGGTGGAGGCCGACGTCTACATCCGGGCGCCCGGGGAGTTCGCCCCCACGGCGGCGGAACTGGAGGAGACGGGCTCGGCGTTCCAATTGCTGGAGCGGGGGTTCGGCATCGCGCTCGACCGCGCCGAGCACGAGGCGTGGGCGGCGGCCGCGACCGCCGACCACGCGGCGACCCTGGGCGTCCGCGAGGGCGGCCCGCTGCTGGTCATCGAGACGATCTTCTTCACGACCGGGGGCCTGCCCGCGGGCTGGCGCTCGGCGGTGCACCGGGCCGAAGAGTTCAAGTACCGGTTCGTCACGGGCCGCTGAAGGGCCGCCGAGCGGCCGGGCCGCCGGTGAGCGGCGGCGGCGCACTCATCGTTGACTTTGTTATTATAATATGTCAATACTTACTCGGCGAGGCGGTGGACTACGGCCCGTAAGGCGGACGTCGGGCTCCCCGGTGCACCTGCTCTCTCCTCTCGCTCTCCGGCTCCTCTCCCGTTCACCGCCGCCCGTACCGACCCCGGCGAGGAGCCGACGAAAGGAAATGCCCATGACGGGTGCGACGACGGGTGCGCAGGCCGTCGAGGCCCGCACCGTCAACACCGTCCTCGGCCCCGTTCCGGCGGACGACCTGGGAATCGTCGCCGTCCACGAGGCGCTGCTCAGCGTGGTCCCGGGCGCCGAGCACGCGTTCGACGTCACGATGGACCGCGCCGAGATCTTCGAGACGCTCGCCCGGAAGCTGGCCGAGTTCCGCGCCCATGGCGGCAAGACCGTCGTCGACGCCACGGGCATGTTCCACGGACGCGACGTGAAGCTGTACGAGGCGCTCTCGCGCTCGACCGGGGTGCACATCGTCGCGTCCACGGGCATGGGCCCCGAGGAGATGCTCGGCGGCTACTTCCTGACGCCGCAGACGAACCCGCCGACGCCGTGGCCCGCCGAGAAGTTCGCCGACCTGTTCACCAGGGAGATCACCGAGGGCATGGTGGTTCCGCGGGTGGAGCGCCGGGGCGCCGCGGGCCTCGTGGCGACCGCGGCCGCCGCCGACGGCATGACCGCCACCGAGGAGAGCCTCTTCCGGGGCGCGGCCCGCACGGCGATGAGCACGGGCGTCCCGCTGTCCGTCCGGTACGGGAACGATCCGCTCCACGACCTCGGCGTCGTGCTGGACGAGGGGCTCCCGGCCGATCGCGTCGTCGTCGGCGGGCTCGACCGCCGGGACGCCGTCGCCGCCGGGGCGCCCCTCGAAGTCGCGCGCCGCGGGGCGTTCGTCGCGCTCGACCACGTCGGCCTGAACGACGACGAAGCCCACGTCACCGACCGGGAGCGCGCCGCCCTGGTGCTCGACCTCGTCGGGGCGGGCCACGGCGACCGGATCCTGCTGTCGGGCAACGCGATCGGCGTGGCGAAGGGCCTGCCCGCGTATGACCTGCCGTACGAGCACGTGCTGGCGTCGTTCGTCCCGCTGGCGAAGTCGCTGGGGCTCGGCGCGACGACGCCCGCCGCATCCTCGTGGGCAACCCGCGCGACCTGCTGACCCTGCGCTGAGAAGACGAGGCTCGATATGTCGAAGGTGAACACCGTCCTCGGGACGATCCCGGCGGAGGAACTGGGCGTCGTGGCCGTCCACGAGCACATCGGGTACGGCATGCCCGGCTCGGAACTGGACACCAGATGGTGGAAGACGCCCGAGGAACGGTACGCCGAGACCGTTCCGAAGCTGCGCCGGTTCCGCGAGTACGGCGGCGGGACGTTCGTCGACGTGACCGGCATCTGCAACGGCCGCGACATCGACTACTACCGGTCCCTGTCGGCGAAGACCGGCGTCCACATCGTGGCCTGCACCGGCTTCGTCGGCGGCGACACCGCGCTGCCGCACTTCGCGCGCGCGTCCGTCGACTACCTGACCCGGCACTTCGTGCACGAGATCACCGTCGGCATCGGTGGCACCGGCGGCCGCGCCGGCGTCATCAAGGTCGGCGTGAGCCGCGGCGGACGCATGACGGATCTGGACAAGCGCATCTACCGCGCCGCCGCCCGCGCCGCCGTGACGACCGGGGTGCCGATCCTGACGCACCTGGCGATCGACCCCGGACCGGCCGTCGCGATCTTCGAGGAGGAAGGGCTCCCGCTGCACCGCGTCCTGTTCGGGCACGCCGACGACGGCGTCAACGCGCCGAACACGCCCGACACGTGGCTGGCCGAACGCGGCGGACGCATCGGCTTCGACACCTTCGGGTACGAGACGGAACTCGAAGACCCGCCGTTCTGGGCCCGTCCGAGGCGGGAGCGCCTGGACCACTTCCTCGGCTTCATCGGCAGGGGGTTCCTCGACCGGGCGCTCGTCTCGGCCGACGCCAACTGCAGCCCGCTCGGCTGGCCGGGCGTGAAGGGGCACACCGTGAACTACATCTTCGAGGACCTCGTGCCCGACCTGCGCGCCGCCGGACTGGACGAGGCGACGATCCGGAAGCTGCTCGAAGACAATCCCGCCGACTTCCTGACGATCTCCGACTGATCCCGGAGCGGTCCCCACCCAACCACCGACGGCGCGCAGCGGTGCGCCGGCTACGAGAAGGCAAGAGAACGGATGAAGACTTCGGAACTCGAGAACCTGAAGGTCGCCATCGTCGGCGGGGGGTACGGCGGCGCGGTCGCGGCGGTGGCACTGAGGCGGCTCGGTGCCGACGTCCACGTGTACGAGCAGGCCACCGCCATCCGCCCGGTCGGCGCCGGGATCGGCCTCCGCCCGCCCACGCTGGAACTGTTCCGCGAGCTGGAGATCTTCGACCCGATCGCGGCCGTGAGCACCCCGAGCGACCGCTTCGAGATCCTCACCGCGACCGGTGACCTCATCCAGCGTGAGGACTGGCCCAAGGTCGACGACTACGCCCGGCCGAACAAGACCCGGTTCATCCACCGCGGGGACTTCATCGACACCCTGCTGCGGCTCCTCCCCGAGGGCATGGTCCACCTCGGCCACAAGGTGGCGGACGTCCAGGACGGCGGCGACCGCGCCACGCTCACCTTCGCCGACGGGAAGCGGGCGACCGCCGACCTGGTGATCGGCGCCGACGGCATCCGCTCCGTGGTGCGCAAGCGGCTGTTCTCCGACGCCGAGCCGGTGTTCTCGGGCGCGCACGCGTACCGCGCGGTGATCTCCTGCGACGACGCGTACGGGCTGGACGTCGACGACAACCTCCGCCTCTACATGAACGACCGGGGCACGATGGTCTACTTCCTGCCGCTGCATCACCGCGGCGAGGTGTCCTTCGACATCACCGCGCTGTCCGACGACGACTCGTGGGCCCCGGAGATCACCAAGGACGGTCTCCTGGTGCTGATGGACGGCTTCGACGAGCGGCTCGTGAACATCACCCGCGACCTCGACATGGACACGGTGACGAGCCGCGCCGTGTTCGACATCGACCCCGTCGACACGTGGCACTCCGACTCCGTCGCGCTGCTCGGCGACGCCGCCCACGCGATGCTGCACCACCAGGGGCAGGGCGCCAACCAGGCGATCCAGGACGCGGGCGGGCTCGCCGGCGCCCTGCGCGAGGCCGGTTCCGTGCGGGACGCGCTGGCCCGCTACCAGGCCGTCCGCAAGCCCGACACGGACGCGCTGCAGCGCATCTCCCGCGAATCGTGGGACGCGCAGTCGGTGCGGACCGCGTTCCCCGAGAAGTCGTCGATCAAGTGACCTGGCCGACCAGGCCGTCCAGGCCGGAGGTGAATCCATGACCCTGCATCCCGAGATCGCGAAGCTGCTCGCCACCCTCCCGCCGCCCGACCACGGCGCGCCGCCGGACCCCGCGGCGATGCGCGCCGCCGAAGCCGCGCGTGTCCCGCCGCCCGGCGACCGCCTGCCGCTGCACGCCGTCGAGGACGCCGCCGCGCGCGACGCCGGCGGGCGAGGTGCCCGTGCGGATCTACACCCCGACCGCCGCGGACGCCCACGGCCTCCTCGTCTACTTCCACGGCGGCGCGTTCTTCTCCGGAAGCCTCGACACCCACGACGCCGTCGCGCGGTCGCTGGCGAAGGAGACCGGGCACAAGGTCGTCTCGGTCGGCTACCGCCTGGCCCCCGAGGCCGCGTACCCGGCGGGCCTGGACGACTGCTACGGGGTCGTCCGCTGGGCCGCCGAGCACGGCGCGGACCTCGGGTGGGACGGCCGCGACCTCGCGATCGCGGGCGACAGTTCCGGCGGCGCCTTCGCGGCCGCCGTCGCGGCGATGGCCCACGACGACGGATTCGACCGGATCACGCACCAGATCCTCTTCTACCCGTCCCTGGACCTCGACTTCGACACCGGCCGCTACGCCTCGCTGCGGGAGAACGCGGAGGGGTACGGCCTCGAAACGCCCGGCCTCAAGCCGTTCAACTCGTTCTACCTGGACGGCGGCGCCGACCCGGCGGACCCCCTCGTGTCCCCGATCAAGCGCGCGGACCTCTCCGGCCTGCCGCCCGCCCTGGTCATCACGGCCGAGTACGACCCGCTGCGCGACGAGGGCGAACTCTACGGCCGCAGGCTGCGCGAAGCCGGTGTGGACGCCGCGGTCAGCCGCTACGCGGGCGCCAACCACGGGTTCGTCGTGAACTTCGCGTGGATCCCGGAGTACCACCGGGCGTTCGAGGAGACGGGCGAGTTCCTGAACCGGCACTGAACGGAAGGGCGGCAGGGACCCCTCGGGCCCGTGCCGCCCCCCGATTTCTCACGAGTCGGCGGCGAACCGTTCCCGGTAGCCGTGGAGCGTCGTGAAGAACGGCGACGGCTCCAGCCGGGGGTCGCCCTCGTAGCCGAGTTCCTCGGCCACCGGGGCGAACGGCGAGTACACCGAGTCCGTCTCCCGCAGGCCGTCCCGCAGGTACGGGCGGACGGCGTCGCGGACGCGCGCCTCGACGTCCAGGCTCTCCTCCAGAGCGCGCCGCGCCTCCTCGGCGTCCAGTTCGACGCCGTAGGGCTCGCCGTCCGGGCTCCGGTACGGGTGGCCGAGGTACAGGTTCCGCGGGCGGATCTCGTCGCGCAGGTGCCGCAGGCTCGCGCGGTAGGCGTCCGGATCCTCGTAGCCGGGGAAGCCGTTGGCGGCGCCGTGGACCTGCACCGCGTCGCCGACGAACACCGAGTTCTGCCCGTCCACGACATAGCCCACGGATCCGGCCGTGTGCCCCGGGAGGTGATGCACGGAGACGGTCACGTCCCCGCCGAGGGAGAGGGTCTCGCCGCCCTCCAGCAGCACGGTCGGCTCCATCTCGCCCGAGACGACCGCCTCCGCCGCCTTCGTCTGCTCCGCCGCGCCGTCCGGATTGTGCAGGTAGCGCTGCCGGACGCGCACGTACTGCTCGACGTGCGCGCGGCGCGAGCGCAGCAGGCGGGCGTCGGCGCGGTGGATCACGACCCGGGCACGCCGACCCGTGAGCTCCCACAGCGCGTGGGCGCCGCCGAGGTGGTCGATGTGGCCGTGGGTGAGCAGGATCCAGCGGACGTCCGCGATGTCGCGGCCGAGTTCGCGGAGCGCGGGCGCCATCCCGTCGGCGGGCGACGAGGCGATGCCGGTGTCGACGATCGCCGGTTCGGGGGCGTCGATGAAGAAGGTGTAGAGCCCGAAACGTCCCCAGGGCGACACCAGGGGATGGATGCCGACGTCCGTCATCGCTGTCTCCTTCTCGGTCTCTTGCGCAACTTTAGTATAATAATATGTCTAGCAGTCGTCGATTGGGAGTAACGCACTCATGGCCGATTTCAAGACGTGGGACGCCGGCGGGGAGACGATCGCCGTCCGCAAGGACCTCCGGGCCCCGATGCGCGACGGGGTCTCCCTCGCCCTCGACGTCTACCACGGCGCGGACGACCGGCCGCGGCCCGTCCTGCTGGCCATGAGCCCCTACGGCAAGGAGCTGCAGTCGCAGTCGCTCATGCTCCCGCCGCAGCGCCGCCCGAGCCCGCTGTGGGACGGCTGCCTCGAAGCGGGCGACATCGCGCGGATCGTCCGGGAGGACTACGCCCACGTCATCGCGGACCTGCGCGGCTCCGGCGCGTCCGGCGGCGTCATGGTGGGCAACTACAACGCGGGCGGCACGCCCCTCGGGCAGGACGCCCACGACCTCATCGAGTGGGTCGCCGAGCAGCCCTGGTGCGACGGCAACATCGGCATGGTCGGCGTCTCGTACTTCGCGTCGATGCAGGTCCTCGCCGCGGCCGAGCGGCCCCCGCACCTCAAGGCGATCTTCGTCAGCGGCGGCCACTACGACTTCTACGAGACCTCCTACCACGGCGGCATCCTCTGGTTCATGCCGCGCGCGGCGCGCGAGGGCCGCGGCGGCGACTCCGGCATCGCCGTCGCCGACATCCGCTCCCGGATGCTGGAGGAACTCTCCCCGGACGAACTGGCGAAGCGCGTCGAGGCACGGCTCGCCGACCCGGACGTCGCGAGGTGGCCGAACCTCGCGCACGTCCTGCACTACCCCAAGAACCGCGAGCTCTGGTACGACATCATCCTCAACGAGCTGGACGGGGAGTACTACGAGGAACGCAACCCCATCACGCTCGCGCCGAACATCGACATCCCGGTGTACGTGCAGATCAACTTCGCGGCTGGCCGTCGACGGCAGCATCGAGCTGTACAAGGCGCTGAAGGGCCCCAAGAAGCTGGACCTCCTGCCGTACCCGCCCATGCAGGAACGCCCGTTCCACGAGGTCCACGACGACATGTTCCGGTGGTACGACCACTGGCTGAAGGGCGTCGACACGGGCGTGATGGACGAGCCGTCCGTCAACGTCTTCGTCGAGGGCTCCCGCGAGTGGGCGACCTCGCCGCGGTGGCCGCTGGACGGCGTCGAGCACAAGCCGTTCTACCTGCGCCCCCGCCGCAAGCTCTCCGCGAAGCCCGAGCCGCTGGCCACCGAGTTCGCCGCCCCGGACGGCTTCTACCAGGCGCCGCTCACGGTGACCGACGAGGTCGAGACGCTGAGCTGGGCCACCGAGCCGTTCGCCGCCGCGACGGAGATGATCGGCACCGGCGCCGCGCACCTGTTCGTCGAGATCGACACCGACGACACGAACCTCATCCTGCGCCTGTGGGACACCGCCCCCGACGGGAAGCGGCGGCTCATCACCACCGGCTACCTCAAGGCGTCGCACCGCGAACTCGACGACCGCACCACCGAGGGCGACCCGTACCACCCGCACACCCGGGCCGTCCCGGTCGAGCCCGGCAAGGTCGAGGAGTACGTCGTGCGCCTCTACCCCTTCGCGAACTCCTTCGAGCCGGGGCACCGCCTGGAGGTGGAGCTGTCGTGCGACGAGCCCATGGCCGACGCGCACAACGCACTGCTGCCGCCGGAGGCGATGCACCTGCCGTCCGGTCGTGCGACGGCCCACAAGGTGTACCGCGACGCCGCCCACCCGTCCCGTCTCGTCCTGCCCTTCACGACGGGCCGCGCGACGGCGGAGTGAGGCGGATCAGTCGGCGGCGTCGCCCGCCCCGGCGGCGTCGGCGTAGCGGCGGGCGAGGCGCGCGAAGGCGTCCCTGAGCTCGGGCGGCCCGACGACCTGCAGGTCGGCGTCGAACCGGCCGATGGCGGCGGCCAGCCCCGCCCACGACCAGGACCCGAGGACGAGTCGGCAGCGGTCCGGGCCGAGCGCCTCCACGACCCCGTCGCGGACGAACCGGGACGCGTCGCGGCGGCGCAGGTCGAGGATCACCTCGCCGCGGCAGGGCCAGTCGCCCGAGCCGTCGGAGCCGCGGAACCGGTCGGCGACGAACGCGGCCACGTCCGCGGCGGGCAGCTCGCGCGGCGCGAACCGCGGCCCGGTGGGGACGCGCGGCGTGACGCGGTCCGCGCGGAAGGTGCGCCAGTCGTCGCGGTCGAGGTCCCAGGCGACGAGGTACCAGCGGCCGCCCCACGTGACGAGGTGGTGCGGCTCCACCCGGCGCGGCGGCGGGTCCGCGGCGGTCCCGCGCGGGGACGCGTAGTCGAAGCGCAGCACCTCGCGGGCGTGGACGGCCGCGCCGAGCGCGATCAGCACCCCGCCGTCCACCCGCGCGACCGTCCGGGCCCGCTGGACGGCGGTGACCTGCAAGGTGTCGACGCGGTGGCGCAGCCGCGCGGGCATCACCTGCCGGACCGTCTGCAGCGCGCGGGCCGCCGCCTCCTCGATCCCGGCGCCGCTGGAGACCGCGGTCCGCAGCGCGACCGCGAGGGCGACGGCCTGCTCGTCGTCGAACAGCAGCGGCGGCAGGTCCGTCCCGGCGTCGAGCCGGTACCCGCCGTCCGGGCCCTTGACCGCCGCGATGGGGTAGCCCAGCTCGCGCAGCCGGTCGATGTCGCGGCGCACGGTGCGCGCGCTGACGTCCAGCCGGTCGGCCAGGAGCGCGCCCGGCCAGTCCCGGCGCGCCTGCAGCAGCGACAGCAGCGCCAGCAGCCGGGACGAGGTTTTCTGCATGCTCGCCATTCTGCTCGAAGTAGCGGACACGACCTGACCTCTTCTCCTGCCATCGTTCTCGACGAGCGGGGGGACGGACGAACCGTCCTCACGTTCGCCGAAGACACAACGAACGCAAGGAGACGATCATGTCGGTCGACGTGGTGACCCACCTGAACTTCCGGGGCGACGCCCGCGCGGCGCTCGGCTTCTACGAGTCCGTGTTCGGCGGGCACAAGGTCATCGTCACGAACAAGGACACCGGGAACGTCCAGAACCCGGACGAGGCGGACCAGGTGTCGTTCGGCCAGGTGTCGGCCGGCAACGGCTTCCGGGTGATGGCCTACGACGTGCCGTCCCACCTGCCCTGGGACCAGGGCGACAACGCCTTCTTCGTCTCGCTGCGCGGCGAGACGGCCGAGGAGATCACCGGGTACTGGGAGAAGCTCTCTGCCGGTGCCACCGTCGTGCAGGAGCTCGGCCCCGCGCAGTGGGCGCCCCTGTACGGGATGCTGAAGGACCGGTTCGGCGTCACGTGGGTCGTGGACGTCGTCAGCGAGTACAACGCGTCCTGATCCCCCGCCCGACCCCCGAAAGCAGGAATGCGACATGACCGTCCTGGACGACCGGGCCCTGAACCGCGCCGCGCTCGCCCGGCAACTGCTGCTCGAACGCGCGGACGTCCCGGTGCTCGACGCCGTCGCCCACCTGGGCGGCCTGCAGGCGCAGGAACCGCAGGAACCGTTCGCCGGGCTCTGGTCCCGGCTCGCCGGCTTCGACCCGGCGGCGCTCTCGGACCTGCTGACGGGACGGCATGTCGTGCGCCTGCCGCTGATGCGGCACACGATCCACCTCGTCACCGCCGCCGACGCCCTCGCCTGGCGGGCGCGCCACGACGCCATGCTCCGGCAGCGGACGCTCGGCGTCTACCGCCGCGACTTCGACGGGGTCGATCTCGACGAGATCGCGGCGGCGGGCCGCGCGGCGATGGCCGACGGACGCCCGCGCACGCGGTCCGAGCTCGTCGGGGAGCTCGCCGGGCGCTGGCCGGGGGTCGACCGCCGGGCGCTGGGCGAGATGCTGATCAACGCGGCCGTCCCGACGGCGCAGGCGCCGCGCGCGGGGTGTGGCGGGAGAAGGCGGGCGTGCGCAACGTCCTGCTCTCGTCCTGGCTCGGCCGGGAGATCGACCCGCCGTCCCCGGACGAATCGGACCCGGTCGGGCAGGCGATGCTGCGGCGCTACCTCGCGGCGTACGGCCCCGCGGCGTCGGCCGACCTGCGCGCCTGGTGCGGGCTCGCCGGGCTGCCCGCGGCCGTGCGCGCGCTGCGCGGGGAACTGGTCGTCTTCCGCGACAAGCGCGGCCGCGAGCTGCTCGACCTCCCGGACGCGCCGCGCCCCGACCCCGGCACGCCCGCACCGGTGCGCTTCCTGCCCGCGTTCGACAACGCGATCCTCGGCTACCACGACCGGAGCCGCATCATCGACGACGCCCATCGCGGGGTCTCGGTCGCCGGTGAACGCGTCGTCCTCGTCGACGGGCGGGTCGCCGCGACCTGGCGCGTCGACGAGGGAGCCGTCACCGTCGACCCGCTGCACCCCCTCACGAAGACCGACCGGAGGGACGTCCTGGAGGAAGGAGAGCGCATGGCGTCGTTCCTCTCCGACGGCGAGAGCCCGCGAGCGCGGATCACCGGGTAGCGCCGCGGCCCGCGGGGGAGGGCCGTGCGACCATCGAGTGCAGATCAACGTTGGCGTGCACGGAGGGCGACCGTGATGGGCAAGGCGGACGACGGCGGGTTCGACCCGAAGGACTTCCTCGACATCGACCACCTCCTGTCGGACGAGGAGCGCGACATCCGCGCGACCGTCCGGTCCTTCGTGACCGACCGGGTCGTCCCGCACGTCGGCGACTGGTTCGAGACGGCGACGATCCCGCGCGAGCTGCCCCGCGAACTCGGCAAGCTCGGCGTGCTGGGAATGCACCTGGACGGGTACGGCTGCGCGGGCACCAGCGCCACCGCGTACGGGCTTGCCTGCATGGAGCTCGAAGCCGGGGACAGCGGCGTCCGCAGCATGGTGTCCGTACAGGGCTCGCTCGCGATGTACGCGATCTGGCGGTGGGGGTCGGAGGAGCAGAAACAGCGGTGGCTGCCCGGGATGGCGACCGGCGAGACGGTCGGCTGCTTCGGGCTGACCGAACCGGACGCGGGCTCGGACCCCGGCGCGATGCGCACCCGGGCCCGCCGGGACGGCGCCGACTGGATCATCGACGGCCGCAAGATGTGGATCACCAACGGGTCGATCGCGGACGTCGCCGTCGTGTGGGCCGGCACCGACGAGGGCGTCCGCGGCTTCCTCGTCCCGTCCGGCACCCCGGGCTTCACCGCGCCGGAGATCCGCCGGAAGCTGTCGCTGCGCGCGTCGGTGACGTCCGAACTCGTGCTGGACGGCGTCCGGGTGCCCGCCGACGCGGTACTGCCGGAGGTGTCGTCCCTGCGCGGGCCGCTGTCGTGCCTGAACGAGGCGCGCTACGGCATCGTCTGGGGCGCGGCGGGCGCCGCCCGCACCTGCCTGGAGACCGCGGTGCGCTACGCCGGGGAGCGCACCGCGTTCGGCAAGCCGATCGCCGGAACCCAGATCCAGCAGCAGAAACTCGCCCACATGGCCCTCGAAGTCAACCGCGCGACCCTGCTGGCCCTGCACCTCGGCAGGCTCAAGGACGCCGGGCGGCTGCGTCCCGAGCAGATCAGCATGGGCAAGCTCGGCAACGTGAACGCCGCGCTGGACGTCGCCCGGACCGCCCGCCAGATCCTCGGCGCCAACGGGATCTCGCTGGAGTATCCGGTCATCCGGCACATGAACAACCTCGAATCGGTCGTGACGTACGAGGGGACCGCGGACGTCCACGCACTGGTCATCGGCGGCGCGCTGACCGGCGTCCAGGCGTTCCGCTGACCCTCCCGGACGGGCGCGGCCCGGCGGCGCGCCGTCCTCGCCCGCCGACGGGCTCACCGTCCGGCGGTCCAGTCCCAGCCGGTGATCGTGGTGCGCATGAGGCGCGCGGCGGCCGGCAGGCGGCCGCCCGCGCCCCAGAACAGGGTGACCGCGCGGCGGCAGTCCGGACTGTCGACGGCGACCCAGGCGAGCGGCGGCCCGGCGGTGCCCCGGGCCAGGGCGGGGACGAGGCCGATGCCGAGGGACGCGCCGATCAGATCGGCGATCGCGCCCGACTCGTCCACCTCGCAGACGATCCGCGGCGTGCGGTCCCGGGCGGCGAAGAGCCGTTCGAGCAGCCGCCGGTGCCAGTGCCCCTCGCGGGCGCTGACGAACGGCTCGTCGGCGAGCTCGTCGACGGTCACGGAGGTACGGTCCGCGAGCGGATGATCGAGCGGGACGGCCACGCCCACCGGCTCGTCCAGCAGCCGCACCGACTCCAGCCCCTCGGCCCGGATCGGCTGCGACGCGACGCACAGGTCGACCTCCTGCGCACGCAGGCGGCGGGCCATGTCCTCGGCCGCCGACCAGTGCAGCTCGACCTCGACGGCGGGATGGGCCCGCTTGAAGGCCGCCAGCGGCCCGGTGAGGGTCAGGAAGGTCTCCGACGCCAGCCGCACCGTGCCCGCCCCCTCCGCGGTGGCCTCGGCGACGGCCCGCCGTCCCGCGTCGAGCTCGCCCAGGGCGCGTTCGACGTGGTCGCGGAAGAGCCGTCCGGCGTCGTTCAGCCGGAGCCGCCCGCCCCGCTCGAACAGCGGCGCGCCGAGCTCGCCTTCCAGGCGGGCGACGGTGCGGCTCAGCGACGGTTGGGCGACGCGCAGCTCGTCCGCCGCGCGGCTGAGGTGCTCCAGCCGCGCCACCACCAGGAACTGCCGGAGCGAATTCAGGTCCATGACGGTCATGCTCCCAACTGCATAACCGCATAGCAATATTGATCTTAGACGCCATAACTCTCAAGCCATATCTTCGGAGGTGGATCGAGAGGGGGACACCGATGCTCACCGGATGGGCGATGCGGGCCGTCGTCAGCGCGCACACGGCCGCGATCTTCGGTCAGCCCGTGTTCGCGGGCGTGTACTTGAGCGGTGACTTCGACGGGCTGCGCATGCACGCCGCGGGCGCCGACGTCGTCACCTACATCGGCTACGCGCAGTTGGTCGCCGCGATCGCCGTGTGGGTCCGGATCCGCCGGGCCTGGCCGTTCCTCGCGACGCTCGCGGTGGTGGCGGCCGAGACGGTGCAGTACCTCGCCGGGATGAAAGGCGCGCTGTGGCTGCACCTTCCGCTGGGCGTCCTGACCGTCGCCGGGCTCGCCGTGCTGTTCGTCGCCGTGTGGTGGCCGGGCCCGCGGCCCGCGGCGCGGAAGGCGGAAGCCGATGCGTGAGGGACGCGCGATCAGCAGGCGGCGGGCCCTGGGCATCGGCGGGGCGCTCGGGCTGATGGGCGCGACCGGGCTGTCGGCCGCCGCCGCGCTGGCGCGGCGCCCCGCGGAGACCGGAGCCGAACTGCGCAGCGCCGTCCCGCTCCCGCCCCCGTTCCAGACCCCGCTGCCGCTGCCCGCGTACTGAAACCGGTCGGCGCCTCCGGCGGCGTCGACCGGTACGAGATCGTCCAGCGCGAGACGACCCTGGAGATCCTGCCCGGAGTCACGACACCGGGGTGGACGTACGAGGGCACCTTCCCCGGGCCGACGATCGAGGCGCGCCGCGGCCGCCCCGTCACCGTGACGCACCGCAACGAACTGCCCGTGCCGACGGTCGTCCACCTGCACGGCGGACGGACGCCCCCCGACTCCGACGGCTACCCGACCGACCTCGTCCTCCCCGAGGGGCGGCCGCCCTCCGCGCCGCAAGGCCCCCACGGGATGCACGATCCGCGGGCGGTGGTCACGCGGCTGACCCGCGACTACACGTTCCCTATGGAGCAGCGGGCGGCGCTGCTCTGGTACCACGACCACCGGATGGACTTCACCGCCCCCGCGATCTGGCGGGGGCTCGCCGGGCTGCACATCGTGCGCGACGAGGCCGAGGACTCGCTCGGCCTGCCCGCGGGGCCGCGCGAACTGCCGCTCATGATCGCCGACCGCGCGTTCGGCGCCGACGGCGGCCTCCGCTACCCCTCGCTCGACCCGAGCCTGCGGGAGCGGCCGGGCGTCCACGACGCCTACCTCGCCGGAGTCCTCGGCGACGTGATCCTGGTCAACGGCGCCCCGTGGCCCGTGCACGAGGTCGACGCGGCCCGGTACCGGCTGCGCCTGCTGAACGCCTCGAACGCCCGGCACTACGAACTCGAAGCGGTCACCGACGACGGGCGGCGGCTCGATCTCGTCCAGGTCGGCGCCGACCAGGGGCTCCTCGCGGCGCCGGTCGCCCACCGGACGCTGCCGATCGCGCCCGCCGAACGCTACGACGTGGTCGTCGACTTCGCGGGCGTCCCGGTCGGCGGCCGGGTACGGGTCCGCAACCGGCTGGGCTCCGGGCGCACCCGCGACGTGCTGGCCTTCCGGGTGGCGCGCGCAGCCGCCGACCACAGCCGCGTCCCGCGCGTCCTGTCCGCCGACGCGCCCGCCTGGCGGCGGTCCGACGCCGTCCGGGTGCGGGACCTGTCGTTCCGCGCCGGGCGCATGCGCGGCGGGCACGGCTGGCTGATCGGCGGGCTGCCGTTCGATCCCGCCCGCACCGACGTGACGGTCGGTCTCGGGGACGTCGAGGTGTGGCGGCTGATCGCCGACGTCCACCACCCCGTCCACCTGCACCTGGCCGGTTTCCGGGTGCTCTCCCGCGGCGGCGGCCCGCCGCTGCCGCACGACGCGGGCCTGAAGGACACCGTCTCGCTGCGGCCGGGCGAATCCGCGGAGATCGTCACCCGGTTCGACGGATACCGCGGCCGGTACCTCTTCCATTGCCACAACGCCGAGCACGAGGACATGGGCATGATGGCCAACCTCGAGATCCACTGAAACGGGATTGTCGTGATGTGCCGGGCACGGCATGATCTTCCTGGCTGAGGAAGAAGGTGCTCGGGTGGCGAACGAATTCCGCGACATCGCCGGCAAGACGGCCAAGGTCGTCGCGAAGCAGGCGCGACGGCGCGGGGTCTATCTTTCGCTGAGCGACGAGGAGATCCGCTCGTTCCTCGCCGGGGCGATCGACGCGGGGGAGCGGCTGGAGACGTACGCGGACCTCCGGCCGCATCGCGACTGCCCGAGAGTGCCGCGCGGACGGCGGGTGGAGGACGGGTTCGGCGGCAAGACCGCGCCCCGGAAGATGGTGGGCGCCGCGTTCAACATCGCGGTGGTCGCCAGCGGGGAGTGGGATTTCCCCGACCCCAAGCACACCACGGCGCTTTACGGCGGCATCGACAGTCTGGCGGGCCGTCTCCTCGTCGAGTTCAACCCGGTCACCAGCGGATGCGAGCACGTCATGGCCGTGACGGACCGGCATCTGATGCTGGTCCGCATCCGGGGCGGCGTCGGCCGCAAACTCGGACCCTCGCTCGTGCCGTGGTGGGTGCCGCGCGCCAGGTGACGGCTGCCGCAGCCACGGGGGATCTCGGCCTCGGCTTCGCCGATTCCTCCTGGATCCGGCTGCACGGCACCCCGAGCGCCGAATCGAAGGCGCGGGCGGAAGCCGTCCGCGCCTGCTTCCCGCACGTTCCCGGGCCCTGGCCCGGAGACAAGCCGCCGAAGAAGTGAACGCGACGGGAGAACCGGCTTTCCGCTGAGCGGAAATGGTCGAATGGCGAATCTGGTTCTTGTCGTTCGGGTCAGTCGTTGTTCGGGTCCCATTCCTCCTTGGCCAGGAAGGTCGCGGGCCATTCTTCGGTCTGGGTCAGCAGGTGGGTTTGCCTGCGGATGATGTCGCCGACTTTGTGTGCCAGTTCCCGTGGCAGTTCGAGGTGCATCGTCGCGGCCGCGCAGAGCTTCTGGGTGAGGCCGGGGTCGCACAGCGGGGCGTGGCGCAGCCGTCCGGCGGCTATTTCCTTGCCGCATGCGGAAAGCGGCAGAACGCCGTAGGCGAGGCCCGACTCCATGAGGCTCACGGCGACCGGAAGGGAGTCCGTGGCGAATCTGGAGCGGATCTTCAGCCGGCGCCGCAGCGCCGTGTTCTCGACGGTGCCCGCGATCCCGACGCGGGAGCCGGGGAGAACGAGCGGGAGGTCGGCGAGATCGGCGAACTTCAGCGGACGGTCCGGTCGCAGCCCCGATCGCGGCCCGCCGACGACGAAGAGGTCCTCGATCAGGAGATCGCGGCAGAACAGCCGGTCGTCGGCCACCGGGTTGATCAGGGCGGTGTCGATCGCCCCCTTCAGCATCTTCTGGACGAGCGTGTTGGTGCCCGCGACCGTCACGTGGAAGCTGAACTCCGGGAACTCACCGCCGAGGGCCGCGAGCAGCGGTCCGGCGAGGACGTCCGCGGCGGTCGGGGGCAGGCCGAGGTGCAGCCCGCGCTCGACCCGCGCCAGCGGCGAACCGGCGTAGAACAAGGCGAGTTCGAGCTGCCGCAGGGGAGCGGTGGTGGACGCGCGGAGCCGTTCGCCGTCCTCGGTGAGTTCGACGCCGCGCGGCGTCCGGTGGAAGAGCGTGACGCCGAGGTCTCTTCGAGGAGGCGGACGTGCCGGCTCAGTGCGGGCTGCGCGATGCCCAGCACGGTGGCGGCGCGGGTCATCGATCCTTCGTCGGCTATGCGGAGGAAGTACTTCAGCCTGTGGATGTCCATCGCAAAGTGCAGTGTAGCACGCCATAACGAAATGATATGGCCAAGCGCCGAAATCTATATTGGCCTTTAAAAGGGTGCGGTCGTAGGCTCCACAGCCATAGCCGAAAGTGCGTTGCGGCGGCGAGAGGAGTTCTCGATGGACGGTCAGGAACCCGATTGGGCCGAAGTGATGGGCCTGGATCGGCTGCCGCGGCACATCGTGGAGAAGCGCGTTACCGATCTCCTGGATCTGAGCGGTAAGAAGGCGATCGTGACCGGTGCCGGGGGCGACGGGCTGGGGCAGGCGATCGCGAACCGGCTCGGCGGCTGCGGCGCGGACGTCGCGCTGATCGGCCGGACCCTGGCGAAGGTCGAGCGCCGGGCCGAGGAGGTCGAGCGGCGCTGGGGCGTGCGGGCGGTGCCGATCCGGGCCGACATGTCCGACTGGGACCAGGTGCACCGCGCGGTGGCGGAGAGCCG